>NZ_JBQGAN010000007.1:0-163999 GCF_056542865.1 Ruegeria sp. AA6 | reverse complement strand
AAGCTTTGCCATCGTCGGTTCGACAATGGACGAAATCATAGCTCCATACATGATTGCGATACTCCGGCCTCAGCCGAACACACGAGCCATCGTTCAGCCAGAGCCGTCCTTTCTTCGGTTGTTTCGCTGGCACTTTCAGCCCCTCTCGTCGCCAAAGCCGTTCAATTCGCCCATCGCTGACAGACCATCCAGCCTCTCTCAGCAATGCAGCGATCCTGCGATAGCCATATCGGCCGTATTGACGGGTCAGCTCGATCATGTCGGCCACCAATCGGTCTTCGTCTGCGCGACCTTGTGGGACGCGCCGTTGCGTGGACCGGTGTTGTCCAAGCACGCGGCAGGCGCGTCTCTCGGAAACGTTCAGCTGGTTGCGTACATGGCTGATGCAGGCGCGACGACGAGCGGGGCTCAGTAGTTTCCCTTGGCCGCCTCCGTGAGGATCAGTTTGTCCAAAGTCAGATCTGAAACCGCGCGTCTCAGCCGCTCGTTCTCTTTCTGAAGCCGCTTCAGTTCTTTCAACTGATCTACACCCATTCCGCCGTACTTCTTTCGCCAACGGTAATAGGTTTGTTCAACAACGCCGATCTGCCTGATCGCATCAAGACGGGACATGCCTTGCCCTATCAGAACTTCAACCTGCCGTAACTTCGAGACAATCTCTTCGGGCTTTGGTCTCTTGTTTGCCATTCGTGGTCCTCCGTTTCCTAAACATAACGGTGGACCAGTTCAGTTGGGGAGGCCCAGCGACGGTCATGACAGCATCACCGGCCACAGCGGCGATGATGTCCTCTATGGCGGCAACGGCAAGGACGCTCTGAATGGTGGTGTTGGCAACGACACGCTGCGCGGTGGCGGGGACAGCGACACGTTTGTCTTCTCGACCGGCACGGACGAGGTGCTCGACTTCAGCGCCGGAGATCTGATCGACCTCAGCGGCGTACAAGCGATCACCGGTTTCGCCGACCTGCAGGCCGAGCACCTGTCGGGTGGCGCGAATGCAGTGATTGACGATGGTCTCGGCAATACACTGACGCTGACCGGTGTGGATGAAGGCACACTCGACGCGAGCGACTTCATCTTCTGAAGCCAGCCGCACGGTTTGTTAGTCAGCGTCGTAAACATTGGATTTGCTGACGATAGATTTAGGCACTTTCTATACTGAGAATGCCTTCGCAAGTATGGCCGTCTCGTTCGAAAGAGACGGTTCCATAAATCGTGTGTAGAGGCGGTTGCACTTTGTGAATTGCGCCGGAGACCCGATTGACCTGACGCGGCAAGCTGTTCGTGGCGTTGGCGAGATGTGGGCACCCAAAAGGTGACCCTTCAGGAAAATCCAATTCCTGTCCTCTGCGGATTGTATTTTTCTTGTCATGGATCGGATGTCCTTCACTATCCGATCCGTCTTTCTCTTTGTTCAGTCTGGGCCAGTCCAATCTTCGCCGTCAGTGCACGCTTCATTTCGATCTATATGCTGTCGTTTTAAAGCTGGGCGGCTATGCATTAGATCGGAAGCTGTGCATGGAGCCTCGATTTAGTAGCTTATGTGCTTTTGTCCCTCAAATGATGACGTCTCTGATAGATTTGGGTGTCATGAATTCCAAGTGCGCGAAATGAGATATACGGCGATTGCGCTGCGCTGCAGCCAAGTTTGCAGGTTTCATTGAATATGTCAGCCCGCGTGACGCAAGTCTCTCTCAGTCGCGTCTTCACAGTATACACCTAGGAATTAGTGAATATGATAGGGTGTCCGGAGGCGTGTCAAGTTTCGTCCTGTGGTCAAAACTCAAAGGTGCGAAACGCGCAAATGCGTTGAAATCCGGACTTACGGTGTTTCTGCTGGAAACGCCCTAACGCTCAAAGGGGGTACCATGAACTCATTGACTAAAATAACGCGAGGGATAGGCGTTGCGTTAAAGGACGGCAGGGTCAAAGGCATTCTGGCCTTCACGATTGGTATGATATTGTGGGCGTCTGTTTTCTACCATTTCGTCGAAGGGTGGAGTTGGCTGGATTCAATCTACTTTTCGGTGGTCACGATTTCGACAGTGGGCTTCGGCGACTTCTCTCCGGAAACGGCTGTGGGAAAGGTCTTTACGATGCTCTACATCATCGTGGGCTTGGGAATTTTTGTGACGGCCGCGACCACTGTTGCGGACACCATCCTGTCACAGGATGATAACAGAACAGATACCTAATTTCCGGCGCTTCAGCATTCTGTATATGAGCGGCGGGCCTTGAGCTCTCTGTGCGGAGGGGTGCCATTTTCATTGCGTTTTCAGGTCGAAAGGGACCCTTACCACCTCAAATATATACATATCGTTTTGTTTGAGTGTAATATCGAAAAAAACACGGGAGGGATGGGATGGAAAAGACCCAGGACGCAAAGATAGTCGATCTTGCAATACGCTTACTTTTTCTCGGATTGTTCCTCTACAGCGCACTGGTCATGGTTGCACCGCTTGCAAGCGTGGTCATCTGGGCGACGATCCTGTGCGTCGCGCTTTATCCGGTATTTGACTGGCTTCAACGCAAGTTGGGCGGGCGCAAATCATTGGCTGCAACGATATTGGTGCTACTGGGCCTCGTTCTTACGTTGGGCCCGGTTGCCACTGCGGTTTCTGGAGCAGCGGAACTTGGGTCGGACTTTGCCGAACAGGCTGATCGTGGCGAACTGAAGATCCCCCCTGCACCCGAAGGCATCAAGGACCTTCCGCTGATCGGAGGCAAGATCGCAGACGTTTGGACGATGTTCGAACGGAACCTGGATGGCGCGCTGGCAAAGTACGGTGCGCAAATCCTTGAGATCACCAAATCTTTGTTCGGGAAAGTTTTGGGAATTGGTATCGGGTTACTGGGTCTTGCGCTATCCGTTCTCATAATGGGCGCGCTATTCAGCCCCGGTCCGAATTTGGTGCAGGGATTGCAAAGGTTCGCTAATCGAGTGTTCGCACCTCGTGGTGGAGAGTTTGTCACTCTGGCCGGGGCCACAATTCGCAATGTCACCAAAGGCGTGATCGGGGTTGCGGCCATACAGGCTGTCGTCGTGTGGATTCTACTGGCGGTGTTTGGCATAGGGTCGGCGGCCACACTGGCTTTCATATGCCTGATCCTTTCGATCATCCAGATTGGCCCCGGTCTTGTCTTGCTGCCGGTGGCGATCTACGCGTGGAGTTCCATGTCCGGGGGCGCAGCCCTTGTGTTTACAATTCTGGCGGTCCCGGTTGCCATCATGGACAGTTTCCTGCGACCTGTATTCATCTCAAAGGGACTTGAGACCCCGATGCTGGTGATCCTGATCGGCGTGCTTGGCGGGATGATGGCCTACGGCCTGATAGGGATATTCATGGGCCCTGTACTGTTCGCCGTTTTCTATGAGCTGTTCAAGGTTTGGATCGATGCTTCACCCGATGCTGCCGAACCTGCCGAAGGAGCGGCAGAATGAGAAAAACGATCTGGACGACGCTGGCAGTCATACTGATTTTCCTTGTCTGGTATCTGGTCGCAGATCGAAAAACGCCGTTTACCGGAAATGCGCGGGTCAAGGCCGTGGCCACGCAGATCGTGCCGCAGGTCACTGGTACCGTCACCGAAGTTCTGGTTGAAAACGGTCAGGTCGTTTCGGCGGGGGATGTTCTGGTGCGGATTGACCGCCGACCCTACGAGATTGAACGGGACAAGGCTGAGGCTGATCTGGAGGCCGCCACACAAGAGGTCGGCGCATCCTCGGCTGAGGTCAGCGCGGCACAAGCCAAACTGGCGCGCGCCCAGAGCGATCTGGACACGATGCGTCTGCAAACCGAGCGTGTGTTCGCATTGGAAAAGAAGGGTCTCATTGCGGTCTCGAAGGCTGACGATGCACGGGGGCAACTCGCCGAGTCCGAGGCCAACCTTGAAAACGCTGTGGCCGATCTGGAAAAGGCAAAACAAAGGCTGGGCGAAGAGGGCATAGAGAACCCCAAAATTCAACGGGCTCTGGCTGCCCTTGCGGATGCAGAGCTGAACCTTGAATGGACCGAATTGCGAGCCCCGGCAACGGGGGTAATCTCCAACCTGCTGATTGCGCCGGGCACTTACGCGCGATCCGGGCAGGACCTTTTGACGTTCCTTGACGCAACCGATGTCTGGATCGAGGCGTATTTTACCGAGAACAACATTGGCCGCGCCGCTGTCGGCTCTCCGGTCGATGTTGTGTTGGACATGCATCCCGGCAAGATCGTTCCGGGCGTGATCGAAAGCTTCAGCGCTGCCGTGTCGCTTAGTGGTGGGGATGAGCCCGGCCAATTGGCCAGCGCGCCCAGCACCAAAGGGTTCTTGCGCGAGCCCGAGCGGTTCCCGGTGCGGATCATCTTGCCGGGCTATGAGGCTGGCAGTGCCGAGGATGATCTGCGGTTTCAGCTGAACGGGCAGGCGGATGTGATCATGTATCTTAGTGACAACTCGATGCTGAACACGGTGGGCCGCGCCTATATCCGCGTGGTCTCAATCCTGTCTTATGCGTACTGAGGACCGAAACTCAGTCCTGCGGCTGGCATTGGGTGTGACCGGCGTGTTTTCTCTGGGGCTGTTTCTGGGCTGGCCGCTGGCCGTAGTGGGTGCTGTGTTCACTGCCTTGTTCTTGCAGGCCCCCGCCGCGTTGCCCTTGGCCGCATTTGGCAAGCTGTTCGTGTTTTCGATCGGGCTAATGCTCATTTCCTTTTTGTTGTCATCCGTTTTTTCCCCGTACCCCGTTGTTTTTCTGATCCTCGTGGCCATCGGGATCATCCTGTCATTCACGTGGTCGGTGTCGGGCGCTGGGGTCTTGCCCGGGGTAATTGCCTTAATGGGAGCGCTGATGATTCCGAACCTTGTGCTGCAATCGCAGGATCTGGCGTTGATTCTGGTGTTCTGGATTCCGCTGAACCTGTTCTTTGCGGGCTTCGTGTCCACGCTGATGTTCGTTATTATTCCCGCGGAACCGCCTACGGACGCGCAAAAGAAAGCGGCGTCAGCGCAAGAGTTCGATCCACACCGCCGTATTATCCGCATGTCATTGGTGACCGTGCCCTTCGCCTTGGCATTCTTCGTATCTGGTGCTTCGGCGTTGCTGGTGCTTTTTTTCGTGGCGCTGCTCAGCCAGCAACTCGCGGCGATGCCTTCAGCGGGTAACGCTGTGGCCAAGGCCATGCTCACCGCAAACCTACTGGGCGCAGCAGTGTCGATCATTTGTTACGAGGTCAACGTTATTGCGCCGGTTTTCCTTACCCCGGTTTTGCTGTGCTTTTTCTTCTGCATAACGCTGGGCGCGTTGGGAAAATCAGAAATTCCTCTGGCGGCTGCTGCGGGGTCGGCAATCACGACGGCTCTGATCGTCTACGGGGGGTCGATCGCGCCCTTCTCGGATGAGGCCGACGTCAAAAGCATCACGCGCGTTCTGCAAGTCGCCAGCGCGGCAACCTTTGTGATCGTGGCTTATATCGTTGTAGATGAGTTCTGGCCCGAGAGAGAGCGCCAGAACTCGGTCTAAAACCGCGCGTTATTCGTTTTCCAGTACTTTGCGGGCCACGCGAAAGCACTCCAACGCCTGCGGCACGCCGCAATAAATCCCGACGACGTGAATGATCGCGCGGATTTCCTCTTTCGAGACACCGTTGTTGATCGCGCCTTTGCAGTGAATCTCCCATTCGTGCATTTTCCCAAGCGCGCCGATCATCGCAAGGTTCATCATCGAGCGGGTTTTGGCGTCAATCACGTTGTCTCCCCACCCGAAGCCCCAGCACCAGGCTGTCATAGCCTCCTGAAAGGGCCGGGTAAAATCATCGGCGGCCGCCAGATTCTTTTCCACATATTCCGCGCCGAGCGTGCCTTTGCGTTGCTCCAATCCTCTCAGGAAAAGGTCTTCGTCGAATATATCTGCCATGTGAGGTCTCCGGTTCTTCAGCGCGTCAGGCGATGTTTATAAAGGTGATCATAGTGCGGTTTCATGCGTCGATGCACCTGTTTGACCCGATCCGGTGCGTCGCTGATGTCGATATACCTGCGCGGTTGTGGCGCCAGCCCGGTCGAGTTTGCAAGGTTGGCGTGGAAGGATCCGCCATCCCACCAGCTATGGGCCGAAGGATCACCGCCTGCCTCCCATGTCAGGGCCTCTTCGATGAAGGGTATGCCGACGGCCTCGCAGAACTTCTGCGTCATGCTATGCGGATCTTCCAGCAGATCATCGCTGTCAATCACTGGCGGTGGCGTGCCGTTCAGGGCCGTCAGCAGATCGAACAGAGCGCGCTGTTCGGGAAAGCCGACCTCGCCTTCGGCAAAATCGGGCCAGCGTTTATACATCGACGTGATGGTTTTCGCCGGGTCGCGGATCAGAAAGGCATGGTTGAACTGCGATAGGAATTCGGCATCCCACATGTGGTTGATGTAATGCGGGAAGTCCTTGATGAAGACCGGACCGTTCTCAGCGCGCCCCTTAATGTTCTGCCACACGCTGTTCAGCGTCAGGCCAGCCGTGGTGACGTCACCCGGCTGGAACCGGTGCCAAAGCGGGTCTTCACCCTGATACCAGGCTTCGCCGAAAGGTTCGTGCAAACAATCCAGATCACCACGTTGGCGCATCATCCATTCAAAGGCCGTTGAGGTCGACCGGGGCACCGCCCAGAGCGCAAGGATTTTGTGCATGTGTTTGGGCCTCCGGATTTAGAGCCGTTTCAGAAGCTGACCCTGTGGCGTGTCGGGCGACAGACCAAGGGATTTGAAGATGCGCCAATAGAGGGCGATGTCATGGCCGATTACTGGTTTGCCTAGGGCGGCCTCCAGCGTATCCGCCAGATGCAGCGGGCGTTGCGGCAGGCCATTTGGTCCAGTGCGGAAATTGCACATGCCATTGATCAGGATTGCGTCAGCTTGCGGGGCTTTGTCGGCAACATATTCAAAGCTTTTCAGCGCCAGATCACCGTCGAACACCCATCGATAGCTGTTCACTTCTTCCTGCGAGGCAAACCACCCCTGATCATGAAAATTGCCCGCATAAACTACGTCGAAACCGGCCTCGCGCAGGAAATTAACCGTACCCTGCCACCACTCTGGCCAGTGATAAGCCGCATTTAGGGCGACTTTTTCGACGTTCATGTCCCGCAGCGCTTCGATCATGGCGTAGCCGGCCATGTGAAATTGGATGCCGTATTTGTCCGAAAGATCTGCGCAATGCTGGCGGACGCCTTCGACGCCCAACCCACAGGCGTGTACCCAGTTCGAGCCCACCTGTCCGCAGACATCCACGCCGTTGCGAGACATGCAATGCACGAAATCTTCGAGCATTCCGAAATTCTGCTTTCGCTGATCAAGGCCGTGCGCATAGTCAGGTGCATGCAGCATCCACCCGTGTACGCCGACCGTTTCAGGACACATACGCAGGAAATCCGACGGTGCGGCATCAAAGTCGAAAGGCGGGCAGGTAAAACCCACCTGATACGGGAACAGCTTATGCTCTGGTTTCCAGTCTTCGGGCATCAGCATGAGTAAATCACCGAGATCATCATTCCACCGCCTCACGCATCCATTGCTGCAGCCGGGCGATGGAATGTTCGGACATCACGCCGCATCCGGGGTCCAGCACAAGCGGGCCGGGCCGATAGCCACGCGATTTCAGGCCGCGATGGACGCTTTCCACCAGACGGATGTCTTCTTCGACCGTGGTTTCGCGGTCCTGCACGGCCAGTTGCCGGATCACCGCGCTTTCCGATCCGCCTTCGGTGTACCACCCGCGCCAGACTGTGCAGTGGTCGGCATCATTGGCGCGCCAGTGATAGGTGTTCAGCACATTGCCCGGGTAGCACTGAAACGAGAACATCGGCCACAGGAACCATGACTGATAGTCGCCCGCATGGGGCACCGACAGGTCGATGGGATAGGTCATCTTGTCGAGGCTCTGACATTCGGTCGTATGTCGCAGCACATAACCGCCACCCGCATCGGGCTGGATGTCATAGGTTTCCGGCTTGACCACGCCCTCGGCAAAGGTCGGGTGGTTGGTTGGGCAGTGGTAGCATTCCGAGTAGTTCTCGATGCTGACCTTCCAGTTGCAGTTTTCCGGTATCTCGACCCATTCCAGCGGTTCCAGATCGTCGATATGCGGAACGAAGGCGCGGATTTCCTCGCGTACACCGGGGTACCATTCGTCCATCGGAGCCGCGTCATCGTCGAGATTAACGAAAATAAACCCGTTGAACACTTCGGTGCGGACCGAGGTCAGGCAGATCGCACTGCGGTCAAAACCGGGGACGGATTTGATGTTGGGTCCGGCGCGCAATTGGCCAGACAGTTCATAAGTCCAGGCGTGGTAGGGGCAGACAACGACGCGCGTGTTGCCTGCACCCGTCACCATTTCGTGCGCGCGGTGCTGGCAGACATTGTAGAACGTGCGGATTTCACCGTCCCGCCCGCGGATGCAGAACAGGTTCTGACCCGCGATCTCAAAGGCGAAATAATCGCCGGGTTCCCGCACCTGTGCCACGTGGCCTGCAAACTGCCACGTTCGGGCCAGAAGACCCCGCATCTCCTGCTCGAATACCGCAGGGTCGGTGTAATAGCGCGCGTCCAATGAGTGGGTCAGGGGTGCGTTCATTCGGGCTCCTCCGCGTAGAGGCCAAGTTGGTGTCTGCGTTGGTGAAACCGTTCCACCCGCTCGACGATTTCATCGCTGGAGACCGCAATCACAAAGGACAGCAGTGTTTCCAGCAACGCGATGGTCGAAACGGAGGACGGGAAAAATTGCGGCGTATCGGCGGCCACGACGAAACCGTGCTGCGCGTTCAGGATCACCGGGCTGGCCGGGCTGTCCGAGATGCCGATGACGGTCAGCCCCTGTTGGCGGGCCAGTTTGATCGCGTCGATCACCTCGGTCCGGTAGGGATGGCAGGTTATGGCGATCAGAACGTCCTGCTCATCGGCCCAGGCCAGATCATCCACCGGGGTCGAGCCGGGGCGGGGAATGGCGTGAAATTGCTTCATCCCCGTGGACGCAAGATAGGTGAAATTGCGCGCGTTGGCGTTGTTGACGCCTACGCCCAGCGTGAAAATCTGGCGGCAGTTCCAGATATCTTCGGCGGCGGATTTCAGGCTGGCAGCGTCAATCCCGGCAAAGGTTTCCTCGATATTGCGGATCGTTGCGCCGATCATATCCGCATAAAGCCCACCCAGTTCGCCAGACTTGCCGATGTCCTGCAACCAGCGGGCGCGGTCAGGAAACGACACGCCGCCTTGGCGAATCGCATCGCGGAACGGGGCGCGGAAATCCTCGTACCCATCAAAGCCTACTTGCCGCGCCATGCGGACAAACGTGTTGGGTTTGACCTTGGCCGCCTCGGCAATCTCTCGCACGGTTGAAACCCCAACGTCCGTTGGGTTTTCCAGCACGTAACGCGCGGCTTTCTGCGCCTCGGGGGTGAGGGCATCCCACTCCTCTGAGAGGCGGTCGAGTACGATTGATGATACATTTGTGTCATTCATGATTGACGATGGTACATTTGTGGAATTAGCCTGTCGAGCAGAAACGCGACTCGGGAAGAGGAAAAATCATGTCCGAGAAGAATCTGCCGTCACATGCCCGCGTAGTCATCGTGGGCGGAGGTGTCATGGGGGTCGGTCTGGCCTATCATCTGGCGCATGAAGGGTGGGGCGACGACACTGTCCTGCTGGAAAAGGCTGAACTGACCAGTGGCAGCACCTGGCACGCGGCGGGCCAGATCACGCATTCGACCTCGAGCTTTGGGCTGGGCAAATGCGTCGATTACAACATCGGTCTGTATTCCGGTCAGTTGGAGGCTGAAACCGGCCAGCCGGTGACGTGGCACGGCTGCGGGTCCTTCCGTCTGGCCTATACCGAGGATGAGATGGACTGGCTGCACCACACCCTGTCGGTGGGCCGCTCGTTGGGCTTCAATATCGAACTGGTCGGGCCAGAGAAAGTGGCCGAGCTGCACCCGTTCTACAATCTCGAAGGCGTGTTGGGTGCGCTGTACACGCCGGATGACGGCCATGTTGACCCGACCAACGTGACCATGGCGATGGCGACCGGCGCGCGTCAGAAGGGTGTTCAGATTTTCCGCAACTGTCGCGCCACCAACATCACGCAAGCCGACAACGGTGAGTGGGTGGTTGAAACCGAAATGGGCACCATCACTTGCGAGCATGTGGTGAACGCGGGTGGCACTTATGCCCGTCAGATGGGCGAGTGGTCCGGGCTGCAACTGCCCATGACCTCGATGACGCACCACTACTTCGTGACCGAACCGGTGCCCGAGTTCCAGAATCTGGACAAGGAACTGCCGGTGATCCGCGATGACCGCAAGGTCTCGGGCTATATCCGGATGGAGCAGCAGCGCGGGCTGATCGGGATTTACGAGAAAGAAAACCCGAACTCGGTCTGGCATGATTATTGCCCTTGGGAATACGAGAACTGGCTGTTTGACGCGGATTACGACCGAGTGATGCCTTGGCTTGAGGAAAGCCTGAACCGGATGCCGATCTTTGCCGAACTGGGCATTCAGCGTGACGTGCACGGCGCGATCTCACACCCGCCGGACGGCAATCCGCTGATTGGGCCTGCGCCCGGTGTGCGGAATTACTGGTGCTGCTGTGGGACGCAAATCGGGATCGGCTGGGGGCCAGGTCTGACCCGTGAGCTGGCGCGCTGGATGGTGCATGGGGCCGCCGATATCTCGATGCGCGAATTCGATCCGCGCCGGTTCGGCAGTTATGCCACCAAGGACTGGCAGGTGATCAAGGCCGAGGAAGACTACTGCCTGCGTCACGAAATCCCTTTCCCGCATTTCAACCGTTTGGAAGGGCGTCCGATCAAGCCGTCACCGCTGTATGAGCTGCTGAAATCCAAGGGCGCCGTGCATGAAGAAGTCTATGGCTTCGAACGCCCCCGTTGGTTCGCGCGGGATGGTGTGGAGCAGCGCGATCACTACTCCTTCCGTCGTACCCGCGCTGACGACATGGTCGCGGCTGAGGTCAAAGCGGTGCGCGAGAGCGTCGGTATCATGGATGTCACCGCCTTTACCAAGGTCGAGGTCTCAGGACCGGACGCCTATGCCCTGTTGGACAGGCTGACCGCTAACCGGATGCCGCAAAAGGTCGGATCGATCACCCTGACCCACATGCTGAACCGCCGGGGGCGGATCGAATTGGAAACCACGATCGTGCGTATGGCTGAAGATCGCTTCTATCTGGTCTGTGCGGCCTTCTTCGAACAGCGCCTGCTGGACCATCTGGCGCAGCAGCGTGCGGATGAAGATGTACAGATCACCGCCTTGTCCGCTGATTGGTCGGCCCTATCGCTCAACGGCCCACGGTCGCGTGACGTGCTGGCGCGTTGCACCGATGCCGATCTGACCAATGCCGGGTTCCGCTGGTTGTCTGCGCAGGAAATCGACATTGCGGGTCACAAGGTCTGGGCCTTCCGCATGTCTTATGCCGGTGAGCTGGGGTGGGAACTGCACATGCCCAACGCCGCTTGCCTCGATGTCTACAAAGCGTTGTGGGCGGCGGGTGAACCGCACGGGATCACCGACTATGGCAGCTTTGCCATGAACGTGATGCGGATGGAGAAGGGCTTCAAAGGTGCGGGCGAGTTGACCAACGAGGTCACTCTGGCCGAGGCTGACGTGCTGCGCTTTGCCCGCGCCGACAAAGAGTTTTTGGGCAAGGACAAGACCCTGAACACCGACCTGCCGTGGGTCTGCGCCTATCTGGAAATCGAGCCTGACGGCGAGATCGACGGTCACGGCGGCGAAGCGGTCATATTGAACGGGACAGTCGTGGGCTCAACCGCCTCGGTGGCATACGGCCACACGGTCGGCAAGATTCTCGCATTTGCCTATATCAAACCCGAGGCAGCCGAGGCCGGAACAACGCTGGAGGTCTTGATCCACGGCAAGCCCCGCGCGGCCCGCGTGCTGGGGGAACCGGCCTACGATCCGCAAAGCCTCCTGCCGCGCACCGATGCCGCATTGGAGACCGCGTGATGAGCCTGCCCGATACAATGAAAGCCATGGTCACAATGGGCCATGGCGGGCTGGAGCAGATGGTGCTGCACAAAGACTGGCCGCGCCCGGAACCTGCTGCCGGAGAAGTGCTGATCAAGGTCGCCGCCTGCGGTCTGAACAACACCGATGTGAACACACGGTCGGGATGGTATTCCAAAACCGTCTCTGAGGCGACCACCGGCGGCGCATTCGAGGAAGTCGGTGAAGAAGACCCAACATGGGGCGGCAACCCGATCACCTTCCCGCGCATTCAAGGGGCCGATATCTGCGGTGAAATTGTGGCCGTGGGTGAGGGCGTAGACAGCGTCCGCATTGGCGAACGCGTCATCACCGACGGCTGGTTGAGGAACCCGGAAGAACCCGAAAACATGGACAAGACGGGTTACTTTGGATCAGAACGGGACGGTGGCTTTGCCGAATACGCCACGACGCTGGCCGTGAACGCGGTTCCGATCAAATCAGACCTGTCAGATGCCGAGTTGGCGACCTTCTCCTGTTCCTATTCTACCGCCGAAGGGATGCTGACCCGCGCCAATGTGACCGAAAAGGACACGGTGTTGGTCCCCGGAGCTTCGGGCGGTGTCGGCGGTGCTCTGGTACAATTGGCCAAGCGGCGCGGCGCGCGCGTGATCGCCATGGCGTCCGAGGCCAAGCACGCCGACGTGGCCGAACTCGGACCCGACATGATCCTGCCTCGCGCGCCTGAAAACCTGCGTGCGGTGCTGGGCGGTGAAAAGGTCACGGTCGTAGCTGATGTGGTGGGCGGCCCCTACTGGCCGCACCTGATCGACATTCTGGAACGCGGCGGGCGCTATACCTGTTCCGGCGCCATTGCCGGGCCGATGGTCGATTTCGACCTGCGGACCTTCTACCTGCGCGACCTGACTTTCACCGGCTCAACCGTGATTGATCCGCAGGTGATGAAAAATCTTGTGACATACATCGAAGCTGGTGAGATCAAGCCCGCCCTCGCCGCAACCTATCCGCTGGAGGAGCTGCGCGAGGCACAAGCCGCCTTCATCGCCAAACAGCACACCGGCAACATTGTGGTGACCCCATGACACTGGAAGACGTTCTGGAAGCTGCCCGGCAGTTGTGTCAGGTGCATCCTGACCTCGCCGCCTTTGGGGCGTGGCCAACTGATCTGACATCGGCAGGTTTGGAACCCAATCACATCCCTGCATCAGATTTGGTGCGGGATTTTGACCTTTCGGGCAGCGACCTGACTCAGCAGTTAATCTCGGCGATCAAAGCAACAACCCATCTCGCCTCTTGGAAACAGACCTACACCGAGGATGAGGTCGGCGCGAACTTCCTGCAGAATTACGGGTATTACGAACTTTTTGGCCCCACTGGACATTTCCACTCGACCCAACTGCGAGGTTACGTCGGGTATTGGGGCGCGGGTTTGAACTATGATTGGCACAGCCATCAAGCCGAAGAGATGTACCTGACTCTGGCTGGCGGTGCCCTGTTCAGGGTCGACGGCGACGAAACGTTCGTGGGTCCTGACCAAACCCGCTTGCACTCAAGCTGGCAGAGCCACGCCATGATCACAACCGATCAGCCAATCCTGACCTTCGTGCTGTGGCGCGGCGAAGGGATGGGCGACCTGCCCAGAATGGACGCCGCATGAAGATCACCCGAATCCGCCTTTTTCAGACCGGCTTGCCCTATGTGGGCGGTGCCTATGTCTGGGGCGCGGGCAATGCGATTGAAACGGCGATTGCCTCGGTCGTGGTCATCGACACCGACGCGGGCCTGCAAGGCTGTGGTGAGTTCACACCCTGCGGTGAGAACTACATGGTTGCCCATTCCGAGGGCGTGGCGGCGCTGGCACGTTTGGTCGCGCCGAAACTGTTGGGGGAAGACCCGCGGCAGGTGGGGCGGATTGAGCAATTAATGGATCATCTGGTGCAGGGTCACGGATACGCCAAGGCTCCGTTCGATGCGGCCTGCTGGGATATTCTGGGGCAGGCATGCGATCAGCCGGTCTGGATGCTGCTGGGCGGCAAGTTGACTGACGGAGCGCCGATGTACCGGGTCGCGCCCCAGAAGGCGGTGGATGAGACCGTGGCCGAAATGAACACCTATCGCGCGCAGGGATACCGCCAGTTTCAGGTCAAGGTCGGGGCGGACTGGGCCAGCGATATTGACCGCATCCGAACCACGGTACCACTGCTGCAACCGGGCGAAAAAGCGATGGCAGATGCCAATCAGGGCTGGCGCGTCGACAATGCGATCCGGGTGGCGCGGGCCACACGCGATCTGGATTTCATCCTCGAACAACCCTGTCGCACCTATGAGGAATGCCAACAGGTGCGCCGCGTGGCTGAGCAGCCGATGAAGCTGGATGAATGCGTCACCGGCATTCACATGGCCCAACGGATCGTCGCGGATCGCGGGGCCGAGATCTGCTGCCTGAAAATCTCGAACCTCGGTGGGCTCAGCAAAGCGCGTCGGGTAAGGGACTATTTGATCGACAACCGTATTCCCGTGGTTAGCGAGGATACCTGGGGCGGAGAGATCACCACGTCGGTCGTCGCACATTTTGCGGCCTCGACCCCGCCGGAATACCTTCAGAACACCACCGATCTGATGAACTACAACACCCGATCCACCGGAATTGGCGGTCCCGTGTCGCGGAATGGCAAGCTTTATGCCTCGGATGCGCCGGGATTGGGCGTGACACCCGATTTCGAAAGCCTCGGCGCACCGGTGGCGGAGTACACCCTATGAAGATCAAGACCATCACCGTCTATCAGGTCGACCTGCCTTTGGAGCATCCCTATTGGCTGTCCGGCGGGCGGCTGAAATTCGAAACCCTCGACGCGACGATTGTAAAGATCGAAACCGATGCAGGGTTGGTCGGCTGGGGTGAGGGCACACCGTGGGGCCATACCTATGTGCCCGCGCATGGGCCGGGCATCCGTGCCGGGATTCAGACGATGGCACCATTCATTCTGGGTCTGGATCCGCGTCGCGTCCTGGATATAGAGCGCGCGATGGACCTTGCATTGCCCGGCCATCTCTATGCCAAAAGCCCGATCGATATGGCCTGTTGGGATATCGCCGGTCAGGCTGCGGGCCTGCCGATTGCCGATCTGATGGGCGGCGGGTCCCGCACACCGCGCCCGATTGCTTCGTCGGTGGGTGCCAAGACTATCGAAGAAACCCGCGGTGTGATCGAGCGTTATCGCAGCCGGGGATACATCGCCCATTCGGTAAAAATCGGCGGTGACGTGGAGCGCGACATTGGCCGCGTCCGCGATGTCGAAAGCATCCGGCGACCGGGGGAAATCATCCTCTATGACGTCAACCGCGGCTGGACCCGGCAGCAGGCTTTACGAGTGATGGGCGCCTGCGAAGACCTGAACGTGATGTTTGAACAACCCGGCGAAACGATTGACGACATTGCCGCGATCTCGGGCCGTCATGCCTCACCTGTTTCCATAGACGAAAGCCTTGTCACCCTACAGGACGCCGCCCGCATCGCCCGAGACGGGTTGGCCGAGATTTTCGGTATAAAACTGAACCGCGTCGGTGGGCTGACCAAGGCCGCACGCATGCGGGATATCGCGTTGGCCCACGGAATCGACTTGTTCGTAATGGCGACCGGAG
The DNA here is from genome assembly GCF_056542865.1 of Ruegeria sp. AA6. Taxonomy (NCBI): domain Bacteria; kingdom Pseudomonadati; phylum Pseudomonadota; class Alphaproteobacteria; order Rhodobacterales; family Roseobacteraceae; genus Ruegeria; species Ruegeria sp. AA6. The sequence continues at coordinate 148,352 of NZ_JBQGAN010000007.1, read as the reverse complement.
GTTCGGTTCTGGCCGATACCGAAGCGCTGCATCTGGCAGCAACCATTCCAGATGACAATTGCCACGCCGTCTGGGCCTGTCAGGACATGATCACCGTCGACATCGCAGGCGGTCGCGGACCGCGTAACACCGACGGCCACTTACACCTGCCGGATGCACCGGGTCTTGGAGTTCACCCGGATGAGGACGTGCTGGGCAAACCAATCGCAAACTATGAGGCCAAACGATGATCCGCCTCTTCATCTGGCCAGAAATACCTCGGGGAGTGAATTGGCCGCAGGCCAAGAGAGGGGCTGGCCCCTCTGAACGTATCACCCGCAAAAGCGATGGATGGGTTGAATGAAGATCACAAAAATAACGCTCTGGTCCGTCGACCTGACCAGCCATGAAACCTATCACATGGCCGAGGGCAAGACCTGCGCCACGGTCACGTCGCATATCCTGTGCCTGCAAACGGATACCGGTTTGAATGGCTGGGGCGAAGTCTGCCCGATCCCGCACTACTTGCCCGCCTATGCTGGTGGTGTCCCCAGCGCGATCGCCGAAATGGCCCCCGAGATTCTGGGGATTTCCCCGTTCGGGGTCGACGCGCCGATGCGCAAGCTTGATGCCTTTTTGCAGGGGCATCTTTATGCCAAATCAATGGTCGATATTGCCCTGTGGGACCTGTTCGGACAGGCCACGGGCCAGCCGATCTATGCTCTGTTGGGCGGACGAACGCGCAAGGACATGCCGATCTATCATTCGATCACCTGCATCGCCCCGAATGAAATGGCGCGGATCGCCCAGACCGCCTACCAATCCGGCATACGCCAATTCCAGGTCAAACTGGGTGTGGAAGGCGACTGGCAGGCCGACGCCGAACGCCTGATCAAAGTGCGCGAGGCCGTGGGGCCGGGGCCGCTGGTCTATGGCGATTGGAACTGCGGCGCGTCGCGTCTGCAGGCCACACGAACGGGGCGGGCGGTCGCTCATCTGGATGTGATGCTGGAACAACCCTGCAAAACGCTTGAGGATTGTGCTGCTGTCCGTCAGGCCACCGGCTTGCCGATGAAGATTGACGAAAACGCCTATGATCTCGCGTCGCTGATGCGGGCGCATGAGCTGGGCTGCATGGATGCGGTGGCGTTGAAACTGTCCAAGTTCGGAGGCTTGTCGGCGATGCGAACAGCGCGGGATCTGACTGTGCAGCTGGGGGCCGAGATTTGTGCTGAATGTACTTGGGGTTCGGACATCGTGACCACCGCCGCTCTGCATTTCGCGGCCTCGACCCCGCATGGGTCGCTGATGAATACCTGTGACCTGTCATCCTATGTGGCGCCACGCCTGTGCCCAGACGCACCGAACCGTGACAACGGCAGGATTGCCCCGCCGGACGGGCCGGGGTTAGGTGTTACACCTGACCCGGACGTTCTTGGTTCCCCGATATTGGAGATCGTGTGAGATGCTGAAAATCAACACTCAATCCGAATGGATCGCGCGCGCAAACGCCGTTCTTCCCGCCGGCGGCTTCGGCAATTTCGACCCCGGTATCATCATCGCCCGCGGTGAAGGCAGCCGTGTCTGGGATGAGGACGGAAACGAATACATCGACTATCTGATCGGATCGGGCCCGATGCTTCTGGGACACGGCCACCCCGAGGTGATGGAGGCCGTACTGGAGCAACTGCCGAAGGGCATGACATTCTTTGCGAACAACGCCAAAGGCATCGAACTGGCCGAGGCCATCATTGACGCGGTGCCTTGCTGTGAACAAATCCGCTTTGTTGCATCGGGTGGCGAGGCAGACATGTACGCGATCCGTTTGGCCCGCGCCTATACCGGTCGCGACAAGATCCTGAAATTCGAAGGCGGCTATCACGGGATGAGCGCCGAGGCGCAGATGAGTCTTGCCCCATCGAAACGGGTCAATTTCCCGCAAGCTGTACCGGACAGTGCCGGCATCCCCGCAGGCGTGGCTGAACAGATGCTGATTGCGCCTTATAACGATCTTGAAGCTGTGGCTGCCCTGCTGGACGAACATGATGACGTCGCCGCAATCATGGTTGAACCGCTGCAGCGTATTATCCCGCCCATGCCCGGCTATCTGCAGGGGCTGCGCAATCTGTGCGACAAGCACAACGTGTTGCTGATCTTCGATGAAATCGTTACGGGGTTCCGTCTGGCTTATGGTGGCGCGCAAGAGAAATACGGCGTCACGCCCGATATCTGCACTTTAGGTAAAATTACGGGCGGCGGCTTCCCTCTGGCGGCGCTGGGCGCAAGTGCCGAGATCATGAAGCATTTCGACAAGGCTGAGGTCGGTGAAGAAGGCTGGCTGATGCAGCTGGGCACGCTGTCGGGCAACCCTGTCGCCTCGGTCGCCGGTCTGAAGACGATGGAGATTCTACGGCGCGACGGAACCTATGACAAGTTGCGGGCAACCGGGGCTGCCTTGCAGCAAATGCAGGTGGACGCCCTGACCAAGGCGGGCATTCCGCATCAGGTCGTTGGTGACGAAACGCTGTTCGATATCTACTTTACCGATGTGGCTTGTTGCGACTACCGCAGTGCCAAACACGACGACCCGGGCCGGAATGCCGTCTACAACGATACGTTGCGTTCGCACGGCATATTCAAATCTCCGGGCAAGCTCTATCCGTCATTGGCCGTCACCGAGGCCGATCTGGAACAGACACGAGTGGCGGTCGATAAGGCCGTGCAGGTGATCAGCGCCGTCTGATGCATCGCTCTGAAACGAAATGGGCCGCTGCCGAAATATGACAGCGGCCCTACCGATCAGTGATTTGGCTCAGCCTCGCCCCCTCGAATACCACTTAAGCGAATATACTGAAAAAATTTTCGACTTTATCGAGATCAACCTATCATCTCGATCGGTATGCAGCCTTGATGCCAGATCGCCCTCTTCGCCACAGTGAAGTAGTTCACATTGCACAAATTTTTTTAATTTCTCCAGTCGAAGAAACCCGAACCTGCTTTCTCCAACAGCGAATGCGCCATAGCACGGCCCATTTCAGCACCATCGGCAATCGTGCTGGTAAGATCTTCGGCAATCGCCTCGGATCCATCGGGGCGGAGTACCTCTCCGCGCAGGCGCAACTGGTCGCCCTGTACTTCGGCCAAACCGGCGATAGGGGTCTCGCACGACCCATCCAGCGCCGCCAGCAAGGCGCGCTCGGCGAACAGGCGTTGTCCGGTTTCGGCGTGGTGGATCGCCTCAAGCATGCCCGCTGCACGGGAATCGTCGCTGCGGCGTTCGATGCCGATCGTTCCCTGTGCGATGGCGGGCAACATATCCTCGGGAGCGATGGCGGTGGCGGGGACGTCAGCCATGTTCAGGCGTCGGATACCGGCCATCGCCAGAAAGGTACAATCCGCCACGCCATCGGCCAGTTTCTTCAGCCGCGTCTGAACGTTGCCGCGAAATTCGACCACGTTCAGATCGGGGCGTCGGTTCAGCAACTGTGCCCGGCGGCGCAGAGACGACGTTCCGACCACTGCGCCCTGCGGCAGATCGTGGATTGAGGTGAGACTGGGCGAGATAAACGCGTCGCGCACATCTTCACGTGGCAGGAATGTGTCCAGCACCAGACCCTTGGGCTGTTCAACCGGCATGTCCTTGGTGGAATGCACGGCGATGTCGATGCCGCCGCGCAGCATCGCTTCTTCGATTTCTTTGGTGAACAGACCCTTGTTGCCGATCTCTTTCAGCGGGCGATCCGCGTCGATCATGGCGCGGTTATCACCGGTTGTTTTGATCACCACGATCTTGAACGCCTCTTCGGGCAGATCAAACGCGCTGCCCAGCCGTTGCCGGGTTTCGTAAGCTTGCGCCAGTGCCAAAGGCGATCCACGGGTGCCGATTTTCAGCGGTGAGTCGGGTGTGGGCAGGGTCAGTGTCATGCGCCAAGCTTTAGTCGCGTCACATTGCCCTGACAATGGGGGCAGAGCTTGACAAATTGCCACTGAGGGCCGACCCGTTGCGACAAACCAGACGATTGGGGAACAACATGGCCGAGACAAAGAAACTGCTGCGGGCACTGGCGGGTGAGGTTCAGGATGTGCCTCCGATCTGGATGATGCGTCAGGCCGGTCGCTATCTGCCCGAGTATCGTGCAACCCGGGCGCAGGCCGGGGATTTCCTATCGCTCTGCTATAACCCCGAACTGGCAGCCGAGGTGACCCTGCAGCCGATCCGTCGCTACGGGTTTGACGCGGCGATTCTGTTTGCCGACATTCTGCTGGTGCCGCAGGCGCTGGGTGCGGATTTGTGGTTTGTCACCGGAGAAGGCCCGCGTCTGTCGACCATCACGCAGCAATCGGACTTCGACTCGCTGAAGCCAGTTGGGGACATTCATGAGACCCTGTCCCCGGTTTACGAGACGGTCCGCATCCTGTCGCGGGAATTGCCGTCCGAGACGGCTTTGATCGGGTTCGCAGGCGCGCCATGGACTGTGGCGACCTACATGATCGCCGGGCGTGGCACACCAGATCAGGGACCAGCCCACGCGCTGCGCGAGGAAAATACAGCACTGTTCGAGGCATTGTTGGAGAGGATCACGCTGGCGACAATTGAATACCTGTCGGCCCAGATCGAGGCCGGTGCCGAAGTGGTGAAGATATTCGACAGTTGGGCCGGTTCTCTGAAAGGCGCCGCGTATCAGAAATATGCGGTCGAACCGTGCCGCGCTATCACGCAGGCCATCAAGGAACGCCACCCCGGCATCCCGGTGATTGGTTTCCCGCGTGAGGCCGGAGACGGCTATATTGGCTTTGCCAAGGCGACGGGTGTGGATTGTGTGGCACTGGACAACTCTGTGTCACCCGAATGGGGGGCAGAGAACGTGCAGGTCGATGGTTGCGTTCAGGGCAATCTGGCCTCGTCGCACATGGTGACGGGCGGGCAGGCCTTGGTGGATGAAACGCGGCGGATTGTCGAGGCGTTCTCGAAAGGGCCGCATATTTTCAACCTCGGCCATGGGATCACGCCAGATGCGGATCCAGAGAATGTTCAACTGATGATCGACACGGTGCGCAGCCGATAAAGGGGAAGGGGGCCAGCCCCCTTCTTGGCCTTCAGCCAATTCATCCCCCGAGGTATTTTTGGCCAGATGAAGAACGGATCTGGTTCTGGTTGGCAGAGGTGTGGGCAATTGACCTTTTGGCAAAAATGCTCAGAACACTGTGCGAAAGTGCCCTGTTCCCTGCTGTCGTCGCAAGATAAGGTCCGGGCCAGAACGGGGACCACACATGACCACCATTTTGTCCATCAAGAATCTGCGCAAGTCCTATGCCGACGGGTTTGAGGCGCTGAAAGGCGTTTCGCTGGACATTGAAGAGGGCGAAATTCTTGCGTTGCTTGGTCCCAACGGGGCGGGCAAGACGACTCTGATCTCGACCATCTGCGGCATCACCACGCCGACCTCGGGCACGGTGACGGTGGGCGGCCACGATATTCAGACCGATTTCCGCGCTGCGCGCCGGATGATCGGGTTGGTGCCGCAGGAAATTGCTCTGGAGCCGTTTGAGAAGGTCTGGAACACGGTCCGACTGTCGCGCGGGTTGTTCGGATTGGGCCGCAATGATGCGCGGATCGAAGAAATTTTGCGCAAGCTGTCTTTGTGGGACAAGCGCAAGAACGCGATCAGGGAACTGTCAGGCGGCATGAAACGCAGGGTGCTGATCGCCAAGGCCCTGTCGCATGAGCCGCAGGTGCTGTTTCTGGATGAGCCCACCGCCGGTGTGGATGTCGAGCTGCGCAAGGATATGTGGGAGATCGTCGCCGAGCTGAAGCGGGCTGGCGTCACCATAATTCTGACCACGCACTACATCGAAGAGGCCGAAGCCATCGCTGATCGTGTCGGTGTCATCGACAAGGGTGAGTTGCTGCTGGTGCAGGACAAGGAAACTTTGATGGCGCAGATGGGAAAAAAGCAGCTTGAGGTGATGCTGACCGAACCGATCCAGGCTATCCCGGAAAGTCTGGCGCCGCATAACCTGGCGCTGAATGGCAATGGCGACGCGCTGGTTTATACCTATGACACTCATGCCGACCGCACCGGGATCACCACACTGTTGAACGATGTGGCGCACGCGGGGCTGGTTCTGCGCGACGTACAGACGCGGCAGTCGAGCCTTGAGGAAATCTTTGTCAATCTGGTGTCCGGAGAGCCCGCATGAATTGGTCTGCCATCGCTGCCATCTATCGTTTTGAAATGGCACGGTTCTTTCGCACTCTGGCGCAGAGTTTCCTATCGCCTGTCCTGTCAACCTCGCTTTACTTCGTGGTCTTTGGCACCGCTATCGGCAGCCGCATTCAAGAGGTTGAGGGCGTATCCTATGGCGCGTTCATTGTGCCGGGGTTGATCATGCTGTCAGTGGTGATGCTGGCGATTTCGAACGCATCCTTCGGCATCTATTTTCCCAAGTTTCTCGGAACGATTTACGAATTGCTGTCAGCTCCTGTGAATTTTATCGAGATCGTAATAGGGTATGTCGGAGCTGCCGCGACGAAATCGCTGTTCGTGGGGTTGGTGATCCTTGTTACGGCCACATTCTTTGTGGATATACGTATCGAACATCCTTTTGCGATGGCGGCTTTTCTGATCCTGTCCTGCCTCAGCTTTTCTTTGCTGGGTTTCATCATCGGGATTTGGGCCAGTAATTTCGAACAGATGTCTCTGGTGCCACAATTGGTCGTGACGCCGCTGATCTTTCTGGGTGGGACGTTCTATTCTGTTTCGATGTTGCCGCCCTTGTGGCAGACGATCACCCTGTTCAATCCGGTGGTCTACCTGATTTCGGGGTTTCGTTGGTCGTTTTACGGGTTGGCGGACGTGCCGATCGGGTTCAGCCTGCTGGCCATTCTGGCCTTTACCGGCCTGTGTCTGGGCATCATCTGGTGGATCTTCAAAACCGGCTGGCGCATTCGCAGCTAAGCCGCCGGTGGGCGTTGCATTTTTGCCCACTGACCTCAGGAAATGTGTTCCCGTTGCGTCTATCGACAAAGCGGTCCCTTGTTTACCGGTTGGGTGCACTCTACATCGGCACCCATGAAACTCAGCCTGCCGTTTGTCAAAAAGCAACCCGTTGTGGCCGTGGTGCGCCTGTCTGGTGCCATCGGGATGGCCGGGCGTGGGTCGATGTCCGACACCACACTGGCCCCGGTTCTGGAGAAAGCCTTTCGCAAAGGCAAACCCGCCGCCGTCGCGCTTGAACTGAACTCGCCCGGTGGATCGCCGGTGCAGAGTTCGCTGATCGGGGCGCGTATCCGGCGGCTGTCCGAGGAATTGGACATACCGGTCATCGCCTTTGTCGAGGACGTGGCAGCCTCGGGTGGCTACTGGCTGGCAGCGGCTGCGGATGAGATTTATGCGGACGATAGCTCGGTGCTGGGGTCGATCGGAGTGATCTCGTCAAGCTTTGGTGCGCATGTGCTGTTGAAACGTCAGGGTATAGAACGGCGCGTGCATACGGCGGGCGAGTCGAAATCCATGCTCGACCCGTTTTCGCCCGAGAAGAAAGAGGATGTCGCCCGACTGGAGGGGTTGCTGGCGGATATCCATGAGAATTTCATCGCCCATGTCAAAGCCCGGCGCGGCATGAGGCTGGATGAAACTCAGGATCTGTTCACCGGTGAAATCTGGCTGGCGCGGCGCGCGCAAGAGTTGGGTCTGATCGACGGCATCGCGCATCTGAAGCCCAAGATGCAGGAGCGCTTTGGCGACAAGGTCAAGTTCCGTCGCTATGGGCTGCGCAAGCCGATATGGTCGCGCTTTGGGGCGTCGCTTGCGCAGGACGCCATCGCTGGGATTGAGGAGCGCGCCGCCTACGCGCGTTTCGGTTTGTGACGTGATTATCAAGATTGTCACCCTTTTCCTGATCGCCATGGGCGTCCTGGCGATGTTCGGAAAGCTGCGCTTTCCGGGGCAGAAGCGATTGCAGTCGGCGAGATGTCCGCGCTGCGGGCGGTTCAGGATCGGTAAAGGCCCCTGTGCCTGCGAAAAAGGAGGCCGTTCATGACGGCATGGCTGTTATCCGGCCTTGGATTGCTGATCCTGTTGCTGGCGGGTGACGCGCTGGTGCGTGGTGCGGTGAACCTGAGCCTGCGCATGGGCGTGCCTGCACTGATCGTCAGCCTGACTATCGTGGCCTTTGGCACCTCGGCCCCCGAGCTTTTGATTGCGATCAGCGCGATTAAGGAAAACGCTCCGGGAATCGCTTTGGGCAACGTGGTCGGATCGAACACAGCCAACATCCTGCTGGTATTGGGTTTGCCGGCGTTGCTGGCGACGCTGCACACCAGTGAATGCGACAGCCGCAGGAACTATGTTTTCATGTTGCTGGCCTCGGTGCTGTTTATCGGGTTGGCCTTCTGCGGTGTGTTCAACTTGCTCAGCGGGGCAATTTTGCTGACGGCTCTGGCTCTGGTTTTGTGGAATGCCTTTCGCGAGGCCAAAGCCCACCGCAAAGCCTGTGGCCCGGCATGCGCTGATGATGAGGACCTAGACGGTCTGGAAGAGGCCGACCCAAACATGCCGTACTGGAAGATTTCGATCTATCTGGTGCTGGGTTTGATCGGCCTGCCGATGGGGGCGCATCTGCTGGTCGAATATGCAACCGTGATTGCCCTGACTTATGGGGTCAGCGAAACTGTAATCGGTCTGACACTGGTCGCTGTTGGGACGTCTCTGCCGGAACTGGCAACCACGGTGATGGCTGCGATGCGTCGGCAGGCGGATGTTGCGCTGGGCAATGTGATCGGCTCGAACATGTTCAATCTGCTGGCCATTGTCGGCATTGCAACACTGGTTGGCCCGATCCCCGTCGATCCGGAATTCCTTGAATTCGACCTTTGGGTCATGCTCGGCGCGTCTCTGCTGCTGATACCGTTCGTGTTTTTTAAACGCGACATTACGCGCGTCTGGGGCATTGTGTTGACAGTTTTGTATGCGGTCTATGTCATCGTCTTGTTGGCGTGATTTGACTGAGAGGACACATCCATGACCCGAGCGTTAGTAACCGGTGCCGGAATCCGCCTTGGCCGGGCCATGGCTCTGTACTTGGCGCAGCGCGGGTATGACGTGGCGGTGCATTATGCGACCTCAGAACAACCCGCGCAGGAGACCGTGGCCGAGGTGCGGGCTTTGGGACGCAAGGCCGTCGCCTTGAAGGCCGATCTGCTGGATGAAGCTCAGGTTCAAGTTCTTCTGCCGCGCGCGGCAGAGGCGCTGGGCGGGCCTATTACCTGTCTGGTCAACAACGCTTCGGTCTTTGAATACGACAACATCCACACCGCCACGCGGCAAAGCTGGGATCGGCATCTGGACAGCAACTTACGCGCACCTTTCGTGCTGACGCAGGCAATGGCGGAACAGGGGCTGACACCGGACGCGGATGAGGCAGGTGAGCCCGTTGCTACCGGTCTGATCGTTAATATGGTCGATATGCGCGTGCGCAAACTGACGCCCGAGTTCATGTCCTACACCATCGCCAAGATGGGCCTGTGGGCGCTGACCCGTACCGCCGCGCAGGCGCTCACACCTGCGATCCGCGTAAATGCCATCGGGCCGGGGCCAACGATGCAAGGCCACCGCCAAAGCGAAGATCACTTCAAAGCACAGCGTGCCAACACCGTTCTGGAGCGTGGCGCGAACCCCTCTGATATCACCGCAGCACTGGGGTATTTTTTGGACGCGCATGCAGTCACCGGGCAGCTTCTCTGCGTGGATGGCGGTCAGCATCTGGGCTGGCAAACGCCGGACGTTTTGGGCGTAGAATAAGTAAATTCGGTGCAAGTTTTGCACCGCTCCCGTTTTCGTTACCCACGCGTTACAAAATTGTCTTTTTTTTCATACACTTGCCATGTGCACGATTTTATTTCGTTTTAAATCAATAGGTTAAATAAGTGCCTATTTTTTATGCAGATCAAGGAATCCTTAATGAAACAAGGGATTTTCACGACAGGCGGAAACTTATCTTCACACTTATCCACAGAAACCGTGGATTTGTTTTCTCTTGATCTGAGGGTCGCAAGATTGCAGCCATAGTCAGAGAATCATATCTCAGGCCCATGACCATCCAGAACGACCAGACACCGGACGCGCAGCCCACGGGGTACATTTGCATACAGAGCTATGTGAAAACGCTGGACAGCTCGCCCGGTGTGTACCGGATGTTGGACGCGGACAGCCGGGTTCTGTACGTGGGCAAGGCACGGAACCTGAAGGCACGGGTGTCGAACTATACGCGGCCCGGTCATTCGGGTCGGATTGAGAAGATGATCGCTTCGACCGCCTCGATGATGTTCCTGACCACCCGGACCGAAACCGAGGCGCTGCTGCTTGAGCAGAACCTGATCAAGCAGCTGAAGCCCAAGTACAACGTGCTGCTGCGCGACGATAAGAGTCTCCCGAACATTCTGGTCGCCAAGGACCACGCCTATCCGCAGATCAAGAAACATCGCGGCGCGAAGAAGGAAAAGGGCGCGTATTTCGGCCCCTTCGCCAGTGCGGGTGCGGTGAACCGGACACTGAACCAGTTGCAGAAGGCGTTTCTGCTGCGGAACTGCTCGGATTCCATGTTCGACAGCCGTACGCGACCCTGTCTTCTGTATCAGATCAAACGGTGTTCGGGGCCGTGTGTCGGGTTGATCTCCGAGGACGACTACCGCGAGAGCGTCAAGGATGCCGAACGGTTCCTGTCTGGCCGCTCGACCAAGGTACAAGAGGAGTTGGCCGAACAGATGATGGCCGCGTCTGAGGCGATGGAATTCGAACGTGCCGCCGGTCTGCGCGACCGTATCCGGGCGTTGACGCAGGTGCAGACGTCGCAAGGTATCAACCCGCGCGGTGTGGCCGAGGCGGACGTGATCGGTCTTTACATGGACAGCGGTCAGGCTTGCGTGCAGGTGTTCTTCATCCGTGCCAATCAGAACTGGGGGAACAAGGATTTCTACCCTCGGGTCGGGCCAGACGTTTCCCCTGCTGAGGTTATGGAGGCGTTTCTCGGTCAGTTCTACGACAACAAGGAACCGCCGCGTCAGTTGATTTTGTCCGACGGGATCGAGAACGCTGATCTGATGCAAGAGGCGCTGACAGAGAAAGTCGGGCGCAAGGTTGAAATCCTCGTGCCCCAGCGTGGTGAGAAACAGGAACTGGTCGCCGGAGCCTTGCGCAATGCGCGCGAGTCATTGGCTCGCCGCATGTCGGAAAGCGCCACGCAGGCCAAGCTGCTGCGCGGGGTGGCCGAAGCGTTTGATCTGGATAACCCGCCGGGCCGGATTGAGGTTTACGACAACAGCCATATTCAGGGCACCAACGCGGTGGGGGGCATGATCGTTGCTGGCCCCGAAGGGTTCATGAAAAACGCTTATCGCAAGTTCAACATCCGGGGTGATGATCTGACCCCCGGGGACGACTTCGGAATGATGAAAGAGGTTCTGACCCGCCGCTTCACCCGGTTGCAAAAGGAAGACCCCGACCGCGACAAGGGCATGTGGCCCGACCTTCTTTTGATCGACGGTGGGGCCGGGCAAGTCAGCGCGGTGCATGAGATCATGGTCGAGCATGGCGTCGAGGACATTCCGATGGTTGGCGTCGCCAAGGGCGTTGACCGGGACCATGGCAAGGAAGAGTTCCATCGCATCGGCCAGCGTCCCTTTGCCCTGAAACGCAACGATCCTGTGTTGTACTTCATTCAACGGCTCAGGGATGAGGCACACCGCTTTGCCATCGGCACTCATCGCGCAAAACGGGCCAAGGCTGTGGGGGCAACACCGCTGGATGAAATCCCCGGCGTGGGGGCTGCGCGCAAACGCGCTTTGCTGGCGCATTTCGGCAGCGCCAAGGCAGTCAGCCGGGCCAATCTGGCAGACCTCAAGGCGGTAGACGGCATCTCAGCCGGGCTGGCGCAGAAGGTCTATGACTTCTTTCACGACAAAGGTTAGGCCCGCCGTCCACGCCACAGGATATACAGCCCCGAGGCCACGATCAGCGCGCTGCCGATCCACATGGTCTGATCCAGACGTTCCCCGAAAAACACCACGCCCAACCCAACCCCGAACAGCAGGCGGGAATAGCGGAAAGGTGTGACGGCCGAGACCTCGCCGGTTCGCATTGCCTTCATCAGCGAGGCATAGGCGGCGGTGCCCATCAGGACCGCTCCGGTCACGTGCAGTCCGGTATGCAAGTCTACGGGTGCCATCGGCGCGCCTTCCCAGAACCGATAGGCCAGACCGGCGACGATGATGCAGAGGAAACCGTAGAACCCCAGCACTTCGGTCCCCAGCGTCGCGGGCGCGGCCCGGCTGGCAAGATCGCGCCCGGCAAACCCCAGCATGCCAAGCACCGCGAGGATCGACAGGGCCGAGAAGCTGTCTCCTGTCGGTTGGATGATCACAACCACGCCAATCAGGCCGACCAGTATGGCGCTCCACCTACGCCAGCCGACCGTCTCGCCAAAGAACAGAGCGGCCCCTGCGACAACGACCAAGGGGGTGGCCTGTAGGATCACCGTGGCTGCAGACAAAGGTGTCAGCGTAATGGCCAGCACGTAGAACAGCCGCCCAAGGATTTCGAACAGCACTCGCACCTTCATGGGGCGCGACAGAACGTCAGGATGAAACAGGGGTGTGCCGCGCAGCGCGGCCACAACCGCAAACACAACCGACCCGCCCACGCCGAACAGTAGCAGGATCTGCCAGATTGGCAGGGTCGCGGACGCGCCTTTCAAAAACGCGTCCTCAAGCGCAAAAAGCGCCATGGCCGAGATCATCCAGGCGCTGCCTATCAGGTTCGACCGGGGATCGGTTTGAATATGAACTGTCATTGTTTTGCTGCTTTGGAACCGGGCGCCAATCTGACCGCAAAGCGTGCCCGCGCCAAGGGGGTATCTGGCTGAGAGTTCCGGCTTGCGACCCTTTGACCGACAGCGCCGCAACTGCCTGTGATCGGGTCAGTTTTTTGCATGGCCGCCTTTTATGTCTGCAACCGGCACTGTAATGTCCAAACCATGAAGTGGAACCTGCCCAATATCCTGACCGTGCTGCGCCTTCTGGCAGCCCCCGGTCTGGCCGTGATGTTTTTGTATTTCACCCGACCCTATGCGGACTGGTTCGCATTGATTCTGTTTTTAACTGCGGCAATCACTGACTGGTTCGACGGCTATTTGGCGCGGACGTGGCAGCAGGAGACCAAGATCGGTGCGATGATGGACCCGATTGCCGACAAGGCGATGGTGGTGATCGCGCTGATGATCCTTGTGGGCTATTCCAACGAAAACTGGACGCCATGGCTGGTACTGCCCGCGACCGTGATCTTGTTTCGCGAGGTGTTCGTCTCGGGCCTGCGGGAATATCTGGGCGATACAGCCGGAACGCTGAAGGTTACGAAGCTGGCAAAGTGGAAAACCACGGCGCAGATGGTGGCAATTGCGGTTCTGTTCTCGCAGGGGATTTTCGAACATTACTTTGTGATGGGCTCGTTCGGTATGGACGCGGATTTGGTTGATCAGGCGTTGACCGGGCAGATCGAAGACGTAAACCACCTGCGCTGGCATCTGGAAGGGATGTTCTGGTCCGGTCGGATCGGGCTGTGGTTGTTGTGGATTGCAGCAACGCTGACATTGATCACGGGCTTCGACTACCTACGTAAAGCCATGCCCCATCTGAAGGAGAGCTAAGCGATGGACGTGCTGTATTTCGCCTGGGTGCGTGAACGGATCGGTCTGCCAAAGGAAAAGGTCGAGACCGAAGCCGCAACGGTGTCCGATCTGGTCGCCGAACTCAGCGCGCGCGAGGACCGCTATGCGGCAGCTTTTGCCGACCTGTCCGCGCTGAGAGTGGCGCTGGATCAGGAATTGTCGGATTTTGACACCTCGCTGGCCGGAGTGCGCGAGGTGGCGTTTTTCCCACCTATGACCGGTGGCTAAGATGCGCATCTCGGTTCAGGAAGAAGAGTTCGATCTGGGCGCCGAGGCCAATGCCTTTGCCGCCGGAGACGACGCGAACGGTGCCATTGTCACATTCACCGGCGTCGTACGCGATCTGGCTTCGGGCGATTTGGATGTGATGGAGATCGAGCATTACCCCGGCATGACCGAACGCGCCCTGACCAAGATTGCCGAAGAAGCGCAGAATCGCTGGTCGCTGGGCGATGTACTAGTGATCCACCGCCATGGACGACTGGCACCGGGGGATCGGATCATGATGGTCGCCACCGCAGCGCGGCACCGTAAGGATGCGTTCGAGGCGGCTGAGTATCTGATGGACTACCTAAAATCGCGCGCGCCCTTCTGGAAGAAAGAGATCACCTCAGGCGGTGCCGACTGGGTCGCCGCCAAGGATGAGGACGAAGACGCGCTGTCCCGGTGGTAAGCGCTTAGTCCGCGTTGTTGATACGCCCGCGCAGTTCTTCGGCCTCTTGCCGGGCGGCACGCAGACCGTCCATGGCGGCGGAAAGTTCCGCCTCGGCCTGGGTCAGCTGGTTGGTCAGTTCAGCCTCGCGCTGTTGCAGGTAGGTAATTGCCTGATCCCGGGTTTCTTCGGCCTCGTGCAATTCCTGGCTCATGCGGTCCAGATCGGCCACGTCGCTTTGACGCACACGGGACAGACTATGCGCCAGCCAGTTGGCGAACCAGCCCATACAAAAGGCCGCAAACAGGATGATGGCGGTGGCGATGATGAATTCGATACGGTTCAACTTATTGGTCCCCTGCATCCGCGTCTGAGGCGGTATTGTCCGTCTGATCGGCTTTGATCGTTTCGGCCTCAAGCGCGTCCAGCCCGGTTTCCGGATTCTCAATCGGCTCGGGTCGGATCAGGCGGAATTCAATACGGCGATTTTCCTCGCGGCCTTCTTCGGTGTCATTGTCGGCGATGGGTTGGGTCTCACCGTATCCCACTGCCGTGTAACTGGCTGTGGGCACCCGACGCCCACGCAACTCGTTCAGGATCGACTGCGCGCGCGCGTGGCTAAGCTGCTGGTTCATTTCTTCACGGCCCTGACTGTCGGTATGACCCTGAATCTCAAGTCTAATGGGGCCGCATTCCCGCAGGATGTCCGCGATCCGGTTCACCGTATCGCGCGAGTCGGCGGCAACTGTGGCCGAACCCGGTTCGAATGCGATTTTTGCCCCGGTCTGAACCTCGGCAATGCGTTCCTCGCACATTTCGGGATCAGGCAGTTTGTCGGCAGGTTCGGGCGGTTCCTGGTAGGTTATGGACAGGGTGAACTCCTGCGCATCGCCCAGTTTCTCGGACAGCAACCCTGCGATTTGAGCCTTTGTGTCCGGGTCGTGGCTGACGCCGTTGAGTACAAGGTCACTCGGTGTGACAGTCAGAGCCCCATTATGCAGCTGTGCCAGCGCCTCAAGACCCGTCAGAACCCGCACAGGCCAGCCCGCCGGAAGTCCGTCTGGAGCAATGCGGGTCGCGGTATGGACTTGACCCGAACCAAAGGCCGCACGCGCATAGCTGTCGACCATGTCACGCTGAGTGTCGTCGCCCAAACGCCCCCGCATCTGAACCAGCCCTTCGGGACTGCGTGTGGCGGTGAACTCTGGTGGGCCAGACTCTGTGTCGGCTTCCGGCGGTGGCAGGATTGCGTGCAGAGCAAAGACCGAAGGCAGCGCGTTCTCAAGTTCGCCCACGACGCGGTCAAATACTCCAGCATCTGTGCCTTGTGCCGCAGCCAATGTGATGTCGGCGTCCGACATCGTCACCGATCCACCGCCCAGCTCCGCCAGCGCGCGAAAGCTAAGCGTCGCGGCCTCGGCCCAGCTGGGCGAAGGTACGCCCAACCCGATGGTGCAGCTGTAGGGACCGGTCAGGCCAGCCTCTTGCGCAGCGTTTACGATCGCTTGACGGGCATTTTCGTCCTGGGCCGAACAGGCGTCGAACTGACCGCCATTGTCGTCGATCAGAAAGCGCAGGGTGAAGGGTGTGATCACCGGCCTCGGGGCGGAAATCGACAGGCCAATTCGCAAGCTGGGAGGTGCGGCGCGCGTCAGGTCCTGTTCCAGCTGTTCCTTTTCCTGCTGGCTGTCAGCAATTGCAGTAATCTTGACCAAGCCGGGGCTGGCCGAGATTTTGGCGCGGGGCAGGCGGGTCAGCGCTTCGAGCGCATAGCTCACGGCGTCATCCCATCCCTTGGGTTTGGGATAATCGGCTGTTTCCAGCAAATCCGAGACGTTGCCGCTGCTGTCCAGATCGCTCAATCGTTCTATCAGCTTTTCACGGTCTTCGCTGTCCGGGATCAGACCAATCACCGATATGCCGCTGTCATTGCGCAGAATTTCGGCAGAGAATCGGGGCGCGGCCAGTTCGGTTGTCGGCGCCACCTGCATCTCGTCAATCACGCGCGAGGTATCGACCTCGGTGCCGGCGGCAGTCAATGCGTTGAATCGGGCGGCTTCGTCGGCGGCGGTGCCAGTCAGAACAACACGCAGCCCGTCCGAATGCACCTCGGCCCAGTCATGGCCTTTTAGGTCCAACGCGCGGCGTACGGCGAATTCCGATGACTCTTCGACCTTTGTCACCGCATAGCTGGCGGCCACTAGGCACAGGCCCGCCGACACGAGAAAGATTAGGGCAACGGCAAAGAAATACGGCAAACGCATGTGCGGGCTATCGACTCCTCAAGCGATTGGGCGAACTCTTACAGAGGCGCGCGCCAAGGTGCAATCAGAGCAGCAACGCGACGCAGAGGAAGATCAGCGGAATAAGGCCGGTATCCCGGTTGGCGCGGAACAATTGTAGCAGCTTGGCGTTGTCCTCGGTGTCCAGCCCGCGCAATTGCCACGCCATGTGCCAGCCCATGGCCCATGGCCCAGCCAGCGCGACGACCAGGGCCAACACTGATGCCTGGGTTGTCATGGCATCGATTATGGCCAGCCCCATCAGGAAGACAGTGGCCACTAGGAAGTATTTCAACCATCGCGCGGTATCTTTGCCGAACAGCCGGGCAGTGGACTTGACCCCGATCAGCTCATCATCTTCAGCATCTTGATGGGCGTAAATCGTGTCATAGAACAGTGTCCAGGCAATACCAGCCAGATACAGGGTGATCGCGGGTACACCAACCGTGCCCGTATGCGCGGCCCAAGTCAGCAGAATGCCCCAGTTGAAGGCAAGACCCAGAAACACCTGAGGCCACCACGTAAAGCGTTTGGCATAGGGGTAAATCGTCACCGGCAGCAGGGACAACACGCCCATGGCAATGGCGGCCTGATTGAAGGTCAACAGAATTCCCAGCGCAAGCAGGCATTGCAGACCCATCCAGATCACCGCCTGTTTGACGCTGACCTGACCGGACGGGATCGGGCGCGACCGTGTACGCTCGACCTGCCCGTCAAACTCGCGATCCGTGATGTCGTTCCAAGTGCAGCCTGCACCGCGCATCAAGAAGGCCCCCATGGCGCAACCGATGGCGATCCACAGATCCTCCCACCTTGGATTTCCATCGCTGAGGATAGCAAGAGCCAGTCCCCACCAACAGGGGATCAGCAGCAGCCATGTGCCAATGGGGCGGTCCGCTCGGCTCAGCCGCAGGTAGGGGCGGGCGAAAGTGGGTGCATACGTGTCGACCCAGTTGCCACTGACCGCATCGGCGACCTGACCGTCTGGTGTTGGGGCGTTGCCTTGCATATGTAACGTCTCATGAGTGCAAAGATCAGACTGTATGTAGAGCACCCTCTGGGTCCGGGGCAATCGGTAGATTTGACGCGCGAGCAGGCGCATTACCTGTTCGGCGTCATGCGGCTCGCCGTTGGCGGCCATGTGGCCCTGTTCAACGGCAAGGACGGAGAGTGGCTGGCCGAGGTGGCCGAGGCGGGAAAGCGCGGCGGCGTTCTGAGCTGTATGGAACAGACCAAACCACTGCAATTGCCGCCCGATCTGTGGTTCCTGTTTGCTCCGATCAAAAAGGCGCGCACAGATTTCATCGTTGAAAAAGCGGCGGAAATGGGTGCGGCCCGGATCATGCCGGTGCAGACCGAGTTCACCAATTCCGAACGCATCCGACAGGACCGTTTGCAGGCGCATGCAGTCGAGGCGGCCGAGCAATGCGGTGGCACCTATGTACCCGAGGTGGCCGATCTGCAACGGCTGGACCGTGTTTTGGACGCGTGGCCCGACGACCGACAACTGATGTTCTGCAACGAGGCCGAGGTCGGCTCGGCCCTGCGTCTGGCCGCAAATGAAAAGGGCCTGCCCTGGGCGATTCTAATCGGCCCCGAAGGCGGGTTTTCGGAACGGGAACGCGCGCGACTGACGGGGCTATCTTATGCGCATGTGGTCAGCCTTGGCCCACGTATCCTGCGGGCAGATACGGCGGCGGTGGCGGCGTTGACCATGTGGCAACAGGCGTTGGGGGATTGGTTGTGACATGGCGACTGGCGACCAATGCGGATGTGCCAAAGATCGACGCGTTCCTGTCGCAACACATTCAGACCTCGATGTTTCCGCTGGCCAATTTGCGAGATCATGGCCTTCACGCAACGCACCCTCGCGCGCTGACAGCTTGGGTTTTGGGCGACGAGCCCCGCGCCATATTCAGCATAACCAATGAAGGCATGGTCCTGCCGCAATGCCCTGATTGCACCGACGCGGAACTTGCGAACGCGATTGAGTTTATCCGGGGCCGCAAACTGTTCGGTCTGGCTGCGGAGGCGACGCAGGCTCGTAAGATTATGCGGCTGGCCGGGTGGGAGGACCGCGCCGCCACGCTAAACAGCGATGAGCCCGGTTTCTCGTTGGATTTGAAAAAACTGGTGATGCCCGACGCCACTGACGCTGAGCTTGTACCCCTGGCCGCGCTCGACAGGGCGATCGCGAACAGATGGCGTGAAGGCTATCTGGTTGAGGCGATGGATTTCGCCCCGGAAAGGGCACGACGGCAGGCACAAGAAGATATCGCAACTTATATCGAGCGCGACTCGCACCGGGCTTTGCTGATCGGTGGGCAGCCCGTAGCGATGACCGGGTTCAACGCCCGCCTGCACGAGATTGTGCAGATCGGAGGCGTTTATACGCCGCCCGAACTGCGCGGGCGCGGCTTTGCCCGACTGGCTGTGGCCCTGCATTTGCAACAGGCGCACATAGACGGAGCATCCCGCGCGGTTCTGTTTGCGGCTTCCGATTCCGCCGCGCGTGCCTATATCGGAATAGGCTTTCAACCTGCGGGTCAGTATTCCCTGATCCTGTTCACCAACCCCGAGGACACGGCATGAGTTTCATCCGACCCGAAGCCAAACTGACCCTGTGGCGCTGGCGCGAAGTGTTGGCGGCGGGACTTGTTTTGCTGGTGGGGCTTAGCTGGATCAGCGGCCCCGGCGGATTGCTGGGCTGGCTGGGTTGGGTGCTGGTTTTGGTATCAGCGGCACTTGCTGTTATCGGCGTGCAACGTGCCCGGTTCCGCACGGGTGCCGGCGGCCCCGGCGTCGTATCCATCGACGAAGGTCAGATTACTTATCTGGGTCCACTCGATGGCGGCATGATCGCCACGCGTGAGATCGAGCGACTGGCGCTGGATCCGACATCCTCACCCGCGCATTGGGTGCTGGAACAACCGGGTCAGCCGGTGCTTCACATTCCTGTGAATGCCGAAGGGGCCGAGGCGCTGTTCGATGTCTTCTCGGCCCTGCCGGGTTTGAAAACCGAACAAATGCTGGCAGAATTGAACGGCGGCGCAGCTCATCCGGTGGTAATCTGGGAGCGCACGTCGTCGCGCCCCGCCCATCTCAGGCTGCATTGACACTGGCGCGGTTTGCCCCCAAGGCTGACCCAACGACAGACACATAAGGATCGGAGCGCGAGTCATGTCCATCCCCCAGTCCGGCGGCGGACCGATCGAACGCCATGAGCAACTGGCCGAATACCTGGAATCGGGCTGTAAGCCCAAGCAGGATTGGCGTATCGGGACCGAGCATGAAAAGTTCGGCTATTGCAAAGACACCCTGAAACCGCTGCCCTTCGAAGGCACCCGTTCAATCGTGGCAGTGCTGGAAGGGCTGCGTGACCGCCACGGCTGGGCCGAGGTGCGCGAAGGCGGTAAGCTGATCGGTCTGGAAAAGGACGGCGCCAATGTCAGCCTCGAACCGGGCGGCGCGCTGGAACTGTCGGGTGCTCCGCTGGAAACCATTCACGAGACCTGCGACGAGGTTAACACGCACCTGCGCGAGGTAAAGGATATCGCTGACGAGATCGGCGTGGGCTTTATCGGTCTGGGCGCAGCCCCGATTTGGACCCATGACGAGATGCCGCTGATGCCCAAGGGGCGATATCGGCTGATGAACGACTACATGGAAGAAGTCGGCACCATGGGCCGCGCCATGATGCGGCGCACCTGCACTGTGCAGGTCAATATCGACTTCGGGTCCGAGGCCGACATGGTGCAGAAACTGCGCGTGGCGCTGGCGCTGCAGCCGGTGGCGACGGCGCTGTTCGCCAATTCTCCGTTCTTCGAGGGCAAGGTGAACGGCCAGAAAAGCTGGCGCAGCTATATCTGGCGGCATCTGGATGATGCGCGCACAGGCATGCTGCCGTTTGTGTTCGAAGAGGGGTTCGGGTTTGAACGCTACGTGCAATACGCGCTCGATGTGCCGATGTATTTCGTCTATCGCGACGGCGAATACATCAACGCGCTGGGCATGTCCTTCCGCGACTTCCTGCAGGGCAAACTGCCCGCGCTGCCGGGAGAAACTCCAACCCTGTCCGACTGGGCCGACCACCTGACCACCGCCTTCCCCGAAGCGCGGATCAAGAAATTCATGGAGATGCGCGGCGCCGATGGCGGCCCGTGGCGTCGTCTGTGTGCACTGCCCGCCTTCTGGGTTGGTCTGACCTACGATCAGGGCGCGCTGGATGCGGCGTGGGATCTGGTTAAAGGCTGGGATACGGAAACCCGTGAAGCCTTGCGGATCGAAGCCGCCAAGGACGGCCTTCAGGCGCAGGTCGGCAATATCAACATGCACGATCTGGCGCGCGAAGTGGTCTCGATCTCTGAGGCCGGTTTGAAATCCCGCGCCTACCCCGGTGCCGGTGGTCTGGTCCCGGATGAGACGCATTTCCTGAACGCCCTGAAAGATAGCCTTGAATCGGGCAAGGTGCCCGCTGATGAGTTGCTGGATCACTACAATGGCGACTGGAATGGCGATCTGACGCGGGTGTTCCCGGAATACAGCTACTGATCTGCGTCCTCTGGCTTGCATTCGCAAGCGTTGGTCGATAGCAGGTTGTCGACCAATTTCAGAGGGCGTCATGGACGATCTTAAGGCAAAATATCTGGGCCAAATCGCCGAGGCTGGCGACGAAAACGCGCTTGAGGCGATCCGCGTCGCCGCCGTGGGAAAAAAAGGCGAAGTCGCGCTGAAGATGCGCGAGCTGGGCAAGATGACGCCCGAGGAACGTCAGGTCGCAGGCCCTGCGCTGAATGCCCTCAAGGATGAGATCAACTCAGCCCTGTCCGCAAAGAAAGCCGCTTTGGCCGATGCCGCGTTGGATGAGCGTCTGCGCACAGAGTGGCTGGATGTCACCCTGCCGACCCGCGCGCGCCGTCAGGGTTCGATCCACCCGGTCAGTCAGGCGACCGAGGAACTGACCGCGATTTTTGCCGAACTGGGCTTCTCGGTGGCTGAAGGGCCGCGGATCGAAACCGACTGGCATAACTTTGACGCGTTGAACATCCCCGGTCACCACCCCGCGCGGGCCGAGATGGACACGTTCTACATGCACCGCGCCGAGGGGGACAATCGCCCGCCGCATGTGCTGCGGACGCATACGTCTCCGGTGCAGATTCGCTCGATGGAGAAACAGGGCGCGCCGATCCGCGTGATCTGTCCGGGCGGTGTGTACCGCGCTGACTATGACCAGACCCACACACCGATGTTCCATCAGGTCGAGGGGCTGGCCATCGACAAAGACATCTCGATGGCGAACCTGAAATGGGTTCTGGAAGAGTTCGTGAAGGCCTTCTTCGAGGTTGACGATGTTGAGTTGCGCTTCCGCGCCTCGCACTTCCCCTTCACCGAGCCATCGGCCGAGGTCGATATCCGCTGTTCCTGGGATAATGGCCAGCTGAAGATCGGTGAGGGCGATGACTGGATGGAGATTCTGGGTTCGGGCATGGTCCACCCCAAGGTGATCGCCGCCGGTGGAATTGATCCCGAGGTCTATCAGGGCTTTGCGTTCGGGATTGGCATCGACCGTCTGGCGATGCTGAAATACGGCATTCCTGATCTGCGGGCGTTCTTTGACAGCGACCTGCGCTGGCTGCGTCACTACGGTTTCGCAGCGCTGGATATGCCGAACCTGCACGGTGGTTTGTCGCGTTGAGCGATGAACCGGATTTAATAACTCGGCTGCTTGACAGTAAAATAGTGGTTGCTGCTCTAATCGGTGCAGTTGCATACCTTTTGCGTGGATGGCTTGAACGAAACAAAGCTGTGGCAGACGCTCGGGTTAAGAGCTCTGTTGTAATTGCCGATGCCATGTCGCATTTTTTTGCGGTTACAGGGTCCGAGAAAACGTCAGAGATTGAGAGCGCGCTGAGAGCTGTGAAAAGTGAGATGCCAAAAGGTGTCTTATATTTTTCGCGCCGCACTGAAATACGGGCTTCAGAATTTTTGCTGTACGCCAACAATCTGGTAAATCAGCTCAACGACGAAGGTAGTGACAAGCAAATGCTCCGGGCTAACGCGACTCTCTCGGCGACTAACTTTATGAATTCATTAAGATTAGATGTACTCGGCTGGAGTCTTTTTGGAATTTGTCATAGAATTCTGACGTTTTGTGACCGAGTAAAGTACCGCAAGGAGAAGCGTAGGGCCAGTCGCGGGAAAAAGTCGGCAGGATCGGCGCGGAGCAAAGACCGATAGGCCGCCGCGCTATCGCCAGACCGCCCGCTCGGGCTGGCGATTTGTCTCCGGCAGCGTAACGCTCGAACAGCGCGCGGATTTGGCTGGCATAAAGTGCATAACACAAGCCTTGGATCGTCATCCCGCGGTCTGGCGACAGCGCGGCTTGTTACTGGCCCCCACGGGGTTGTGACGTGACATGGCGCGCGGGCCGGGTAGGGTCGGCGCATGATTTACCGATTGCTCTGCCTCTTCCTTCTGACCGCCACCCAAGCCACCGCTATCGAGACCTGCCACGGCGACACCGCCTGTCAGGTTGGGGATCGCTCGTACCATGTGCTGGAGCCCGAGGGCTGGGATGGCGAAACGCCTCTGCCGGTGTTGCTGCATTTCCACGGCTGGGCGCGGCAGGGGACCGTGGTGGTGAACCATGAACGGATCGCAGGCGCGACCAAACTGCGGGGCGTGCTGCTGGTGGCCCCGAACGGGCTGGGCAAAAGCTGGGATTTCTGGACCTCGGACACCGGCGACGTGCCCTTTGGCGACGCTGTGCTCGAGGATGTGGCCAAGCGCTACCCGATTGACCCGGACCGTATCTATGTCTCGGGCTATTCCTACGGCGGCGCGATGGCGTGGCGCTATGTGTGCCAGTCGGGCAATGACGTCGCTGCGTTGCTGGCCGTTGCAGGTAGTATTCGGCAGACGGAAGATTGCCCTGAAGGCCCGCGCGAGGCGCGCCATGTGCATGGCCTCAGCGATACGGTGATGGATTTTCCCTACGGCGCGAATGGCGACACGACCTATCCGGTGGCGCTGTGGCGCGCGAAATACGACTGCCATGACGCGACCCCGCGCGGGGATTGGAACGTGGTGCCGATCCTGACGCTCAGCCGCGTGGAATGGACCGATTGCGCGCAGGGGCAGGTGGTGCTGGACACTCATCCAGGCGGGCATTTCATCCCCCATGGCTGGATCGGGCGGCAATTGGATGAGCTATTGGGCCGCACCCCCACCTATCCGTGACGTCCAGCGCTTGCACCCCGGCGCAATCTTTGCCATTGCCTGTGCCAAACGGATATCTGCCAAAAAAGGCCCCGAGCAATGAAATTCACTCTGTCCTGGCTGAAAGACCACCTCGACACTGACGCTTCGGTTGATGAGATCGCCGAGGCGCTGACCGATCTTGGCCTTGAGGTCGAAGAGATCGTGAACCCCGCCGACCGGTTGAAGGGCTTTACGCTGGGCCATGTGAAACATGCCGAGAAGCACCCCGATGCCGACAAGTTGCGCGTTTGCACGGTGGCGACCGATGAGGGCGATCTGCAGATCATCTGCGGTGCGCCCAACGCGCGCGAAGGCATTACCGTCGTGGTCTGCAAGCCGGGCATGTATATCCCCGGTCTGGACCTGACAATCAGCGTCGGTAAGATCCGCGGCGTCGAGAGCTTTGGCATGATGGCGTCCGAGCGCGAGCTGGAACTGTCTGATGAACATGACGGCATCATTGAGCTGCCCTCGGGAGAAGTCGGTGACACGTTCGTCGACTGGCTGGCAGAGAATGATCCGTCCAAGATCGACCCGATGATCGAGATCGCGATTACTCCGAACCGCCCGGATGCGCTGGGGGTTGAGGGGATCGCACGCGATTTGGCCGCGCGCGGCGTTGGTACGCTGAAACAGCGTGACTACGCGCCGGTGCCGGGCGATTTCGAAAGCCCGATCAAGGTGACAATCGATGACGATACACTGGATGGCGCGCCTCATTTCACCGGGCGTCTGATCAAGGGCGTCAAGAACGGCCCCAGCCCGCAGTGGTTGCAGGATCAGTTGAAGGCAATCGGTCTGCGTCCGATCTCGGCCTTGGTGGATATCACCAACTACATGACCTTCGACCATAACCGCCCGCTGCACGTGTTCGATGCGGATAAGTTGCAGGGGAACCTGCGGGTGCATCGCGCCCAAGGCGGCGAAAAGCTGGTTGCACTGGATGAGAAGGAATACACCCTGCAACCCGGCATGATGGTGATCTCGGATGACAAAGGCCCTGAGTCCATCGCTGGCATCATGGGCGGGGAGGAAACGGGCTGTACTGAGGAGACTGTGAATGTCTTCCTCGAAAGCGCGTTCTGGGATCATGTACAGATCGCGCTGACGGGGCGTGCTCTCAAGATCAACTCGGACGCGCGCTATCGGTTCGAGCGTGGTGTGGACCCGGAATACACGCTGGAAGGGCTGGAACAGGCGACGCAGATGATCCTCGATATCTGCGGTGGCGAGGTCTCCAAGGTGGTTGAGGCCGGGAAGGCTCCGAACCACGCGCGTGCCTATAAGCTGGATGCCGAGCGTGTGCAGTCTCTGGTCGGTATGGACATCCCCGAAAGCGAGCAGCGCCAGACCCTGACCCGTCTGGGTTTCCGTTTGGAAGGCGAGATGGCGCATGTGCCCAGCTGGCGCCCCGATATTATGGGCGAGGCCGATCTGGTGGAAGAGGTCGCGCGGATCGCATCGCTGACCAAGCTGCAAGGCAAGCCGCTGCCGCGTGTGACCGATGGTATTCCCAAGGCGGTCATGACGCCGACACAACGCCGTCAGTCGATGGCGCGTCGGACCTGTGCCGCGTTGGGCTATAATGAATGTGTCTCGTACACGTTCATTGATCAGGCATCCGCTGCCCTGTTCGGTGGGGGCGATGAGACCACGCAGCTTGAAAACCCGATCTCGTCCGAGATGAGCCATATGCGCCCCGATCTGTTGCCCGGTCTGCTGCAAGCGGCGGCCCGCAATCAGGCGCGCGGTTTTGCGGATGTATCGCTGTTTGAGGTCGGTCCGGTGTTCCACGACGGAGAGCCCGGCGATCAGAAAACCCAGATCACCGGCCTGCTGGTCGGCCGTGATGGGCCGAAGGATGTGCATGGCGCGTCTCGCCCGGTCGACGTATTCGACGTCAAAGCGGATGCCGAGGCTGTGCTGGCCGCCATCGGCGCGCCCGCCAAGGTGCAGATCCTGCGCGACGGCGATGCGTGGTGGCATCCGGGCCGTCACGGCAAAATCTGTCTGGGTCCGAAAAAGGTGCTGGGCGTCTTTGGCGAACTGCACCCGCGCATTCTGCAGGCGATGGATATCAAAGGCCCGGCGATGGCGTTTACCATCTGGCCGGACGAGGTGCCTCTGCCCCGTAAATCGGGTGCCACCCGCGCCGCGCTGGAACTGCGTGACCTGCAAGCGGTAGAGCGGGACTTTGCCTTTGTTGTCGACGAAGGCGTCGAGGCCCTGACGTTGGTAAACGCCGCAGCGGGGGCCGACAAGGCACTGATCGAGGACGTACGCGTCTTTGACGAATTCATCGGCGGTAGCCTGGGTGAAGGGAAGAAATCGCTGGCGATCACTGTGCGTCTGCAACCAACGGACACAACGCTGAAGGAAAAAGACATCGAAGCCGTGGCCGAGAAGATTATCGCCAAGGTTTCGAAAGCGACGGGCGGCGTTCTGCGCGGGTAACCTCATCGCAGCCCAGTTCAAAAGCGCGCCCTTTGGCGCGCTTTTTTTACGCTTTGACGCAACCCACACACGGTGTGGTGGAACGGCAACACATGAATGTGACGTAAAACAAAGGGTTGAGCAGAATCGCTCTCGGCCCCTACACCCAGCCCCCTGACGCAATCAAACCTCGGAGTCTGCCAGATGCCAGATCCCAACCCCGCGCAAGCGATACCCCTGACCTGATTGCCCGCCGGTTCTGCGGCGGGTGTTTTTCCCGTTGGAGAGCCGTTATGAAACGTCAAGACATCTCGATGATCCGGCAGATACTACCGCAAGAGATGCCCTTTCCCTATTACCCTGATCGGCAAAGCCCTTGGTTGCTTAGCCAGTTTATGGATGCCGAAACCCCGATTTCGACGCTAAAGCAATCAGGGTCGGCCCGCATGCTGTCGCGCCCATTGTTGAAACCGATGGTCGCGCAATGCGGTGGTGTGTTGCGGCGGCACGACGTTCTGGCCGTGGCTCATGCAGACCGCGCAATGCGGTTTGGCGGCTTGGGCCCGGCGGCGATGTCGGGACTTGAGGTCGCTTTTCAGTCTCAGTGGATGGATTTTTGTCTGAGTTTCGATTGCTGGTCAGGAGAGCAAACCACGCGCAAGGCGCATAACCTTGTCGTCCAGCTTGGCTTCCCAACCGAGCACGCCGAACTGTTGTGGAAATACGAACAGCGCAGTGCCGTCGATACGTTCCAGAGCAGCTGGCATCCGGTGCGGATGGAGGGTCGGCCGACTCTGGCCTGGTGTCGTTTGGATGTCGACCTGACAACTGGCCATTGCCTGATTGAAGAGATTCAGTCGGACTGGTTGCGTTTTGTTGATCGTGAGCGGCGGAGGCTGCAGCGCCGGGCTCCGCGATCGCGTCAATTGCGGCTGACCACAGAGTACGAACAGGCGCTGCGGCTGAAATACTCGAAAATCTGGGCCGAGGTAACGATGCTGGCAGTGTTGCTGCTGTTGCGCGACGAGTTTGCCGCGCGCACGGTCTGGATGCACCAGCCGGTTCCGGGCGCTAAGCTCAAAGGGATCACCTGGGGCCGGATGCCGCCGCGGTCGATCTACACGAAACTGCCGCACAGCTTTGGCTTTGAACCAACCCGGGAGGTTCCTCCGTTCCTGGGAAGCAAACAAAAAAGCGCGGCCCGCAAGGCGGTTAGGGACGATCAGCCGACATTCTGGCGGCTGTCGTTCTGAGGCAGAGCTTGGGTTGTGCGCCCTTTCGAACTAGGTTCGCAGCAAGGAAAAAGGAGATTCCCATGGGCCTGAACGTTTATCTCTCTGGCGAAATTCATACCGATTGGCGCGAACAGATCATCGACGGTGCGCAGGGGTTGGACATCACTTTCAACAGCCCGGTGACCGATCACGACGCAAGTGATGATTGTGGCGTGGCCATTCTGGGGGCCGAGCCGAATAAGTATTGGCATGACCACAAGGGCGCGATGGTCAATGCGATCCGCACCCGTAAAGGCATTGCAGATGCCGATGTGGTCGTTGTCCGGTTTGGAGAGAAATACAAACAGTGGAACGCGGCCTTTGATGCGGGCTATGCCGCGGCGCTGGGCAAATCGCTGATCGTGCTGCACGGCCCCGATCATCAGCACGCGCTGAAAGAGGTTGATGCCGCCGCGTTGGCCGTCGCCGAGGAGCCGCGTCAGGTGGTTGAGGTGCTGCGCTACGTGCTGACTGGCAAGTTGCCCGGTTAAAAAACGAATAGGGCTTGCGGCCGGGTGTGGCCGCAAGCCATGTTTCGGTGGTTCTCACGTGCGGTTAGTCCCGGGCGGGTGTCACCAAGCCTTTTTGCACGGCAGGCCGCTCAAGAAAGCGGTCAAGATAGGCCGTCACGTTGGGGTGGTCGTCCCAGCCCACCAACTCTTTAGCCTCATAAAAGTCCAGACCGCGCAGCCAAGGGGCGATGGCCATGTCGGCGATCGAATAGTCTCCGGCGATCCAGTCCTGACCTTCCAGTTGTTGGTTCAGAACGTTCAGCAGGCGCTTGGCCTCGTTGACGTAACGTTCACGCGGACGGGGGTCGTCGATTTCGCTTCCGGCGAATTTGTGGAAGAAGCCCAACTGCCCGAACATCGGCCCAATGCCGCCCATTTGAAACATAAGCCATTGAGTGACGCGATGCTTGTCGGCCTTGGTTTGACCGATGAACTTGCCGGTCTTTTCGGCCAGATACAGCAGGATCGCACCGCTTTCGAACAATCCAATGGGCTCTCCGTCCGGGCCGTTCGGGTCGATGATCGCGGGGATCTTGTTGTTGGGGTTCAGCGATAGGAACTCGGCGCTTTTGACATCCGCGTCCGACAAGGTGACCTTGTGCGCCTCGTACGGCAGGCCGGTTTCCTCCAGCATGATCGACGCCTTGACGCCATTGGGAGTGGGAAAGGAATAGAGCTGAATCCGATCCGGAAACTGAGCAGGCCAACGGTTCATGATCGGGTGCGATTTGGTGTCCAGCATATTCGGGCTCCTGTTTTGGGGGTTGTGTAAAAGGTAGGTGGTGTGGGTGCGTGTTGTAAGCCCTGACGGTGTGCGTAGCCGGTCAGCGCGTGTTTGTGGGCGAACAACGGGGAAATCCCGGGAAACAGACACCTAGACCGAAATGGGTTTTTGCCTCAGTATTTGCCAAACCCCGCGCATACGGCGCGGGTTTCTTGTTGTTGAAAGGAGATGCGCGTGGATGAGGTCGTAACACAAGTGGGCGCCTTTGCCCCGCTGATCATGAATGCGGTCAAGGCGCTGATCGTTCTGATCCTGGGTTGGATCGTGGCTGGAGCCATTGGTGGGGTAGTGCGCCGCCGGGTCAATTCCACCCCGCATATTGACCCGACACTGGGCAATTTCATGGCCAGCCTCGTCAAGTGGGCCATTCTGGCGATGGTTCTGGTTGCCGTTCTGGGGATTTTCGGGATTGAGGCCACCAGTATCGTCGCCATTCTGGGTGCAGCATCGCTGGCGATTGGTCTGGCGCTGCAAGGGACTCTCAGTGATCTTGCAGCCGGTGTTATGCTGGTGGTGTTTCGTCCCTATAAGCTGGGTCAGTACGTGGATATTGGTGGCACGGCGGGAACGGTGAAGGACCTGAACCTGTTTACCACTGAATTGGTGACGCCGGACAACGTGCAGATTATTGTGCCGAACGGGCAGTCCTGGGGCTCTGTCATCACCAACTATTCAGCACATGAGACGCGCCGCGTCGATCTGGTGTTTGGCATCGATTATGGCGACAGCGCGGATGAGGCGATGAAGATCATTCTAGACATCGCCAAAGCGGACGAACGTATTCACAATGACCCCGAGCCTTGGGTGCGTGTGACCAATCTGGGCGATAGTTCAGTCGATCTGACGGCGCGCCTGTGGTGCGATGCTGCGGATTACTGGGATGTGAAATTCGAAATTACCAAAGCGGTGAAAGAGGCATTTGACGCGAAGGGCGTGTCGATCCCGTATCCGCATTCGGTGGAGATTCACAAGCAGGCGTAAGCCTCCCGCCCGTCGATCGGGCATTGAAATGCCCTCCTCCGGTTGGGCCCGGCGCCGCGCTGATCGCGCGGCGCCGTTTCGGTTGTGGGACCGTTGGAATTTAGACCAACCGCGCCGCACCATGGGTGCGGCGCTTGGCCCAACGCTGTAAACGCCCTCGTCAGAGGGCGCTTTCAGGGGCGGGAGCACCTCAGGATTTGATCACCACGTTGGGCGACACCACGTCGATCCCCAGTGCTTTACCAACCGCGTAGTAGGTCAGTTGACCCGCGTGCACGTTCAGACCAGCTAGCAGGTGCTCGTCGTCCTGACAGGCTTGCTTCCAGCCTTTGTCCGCCAGTGACAGCATGAACGGCATTGTTGCGTTGCCCAGTGCGATGGTCGATGTGCGGGCAACAGCGCCCGGCATGTTGGCGACGCAGTAGTGCATGACGCCATCGACCTCGTAGATCGGTTCGGCATGCGTTGTGGCTTTCGAAGTCTCAAAGCAGCCGCCCTGGTCGATGGCAACGTCGACCAGAACCGCGCCGGGTTTCATTGTCGACAGTTGGTCACGGCTGATCAGCTTGGGTGCTGCAGCGCCGGGGATCAGAACGGCACCGATGACCATATCGGCGTCCTGGATCAGCTCGGCTGTGGCACCGGCGGTCGAGTACTGGTTCTTGAACTGACGGCCAAATACGTCGTCCAGATAGCGCAGGCGCGGCAGCGAGCGATCCAGCACGGTGACATCCGCGCCCATACCTGCAGCGACTTGCGCTGCATGGGTGCCGACCACACCGCCGCCGATCACGACCACTTTCGCGGGACCAACACCGGGTACGCCGCCCATCAGAACGCCACGACCGCCATTTGCCTTTTGCAGAGTCCACGAGCCGACCTGAGGGGCAAGACGGCCCGCCACTTCGGACATAGGAGCCAGCAGGGGAAGGCCGCCGCTTGAATCGGTCACTGTTTCATAAGCGATTGCG
This sequence comes from Ruegeria sp. AA6, assembly GCF_056542865.1. Classification (NCBI taxonomy): domain Bacteria; kingdom Pseudomonadati; phylum Pseudomonadota; class Alphaproteobacteria; order Rhodobacterales; family Roseobacteraceae; genus Ruegeria; species Ruegeria sp. AA6. The sequence goes on along the minus strand of NZ_JBQGAN010000007.1, from coordinate 117,502 downwards.
GTACAGCCAGATTCCAGCAGGTCATGGGTCTGGTCTGGGTCTGGTGCGAGGTGCAGATAGGTAAACAGCAGCTGACCTTCGCGCAGCATCTTGCGCTCACCCGCTTGCGGTTCCTTGACCTTGACGATCATGTCGGCGGTGGCGAACACCTCTTCTGCTGTGTCGATGATCTTTGCGCCTGCGGCGATGTAGGCGTCATTGTCAAAGCCCGAACCGAGGCCGGCATTGGTTTCGATAAGGACCTCATGGCCACGCGCAACGGCCTCTTGCGCGGCATTGGGCGTCATGCCGACGCGGAATTCCTGGGGTTTGATTTCCTTGGGGCAACCGATTTTCATTTTTGCTCCTCCATTCATAAACTGCTTAAATAATGGGCATTCCGGGGCGCAATTTCTGTGAAACTCTGCCCGCGAATTTACTTTTCTTTGGGAAAATTTACGTTACATTGCCGAATCTCTGCAAAGGAATTGCGTGAATGAGCCTCGATACGACAGATAGAAAGATTCTGGCGGCCCTTCAGCGGGATGGTCGCATGTCGAATGCGGAACTGTCCGAGCAGGTGAATCTGTCGCCTTCGGCCTGCCACCGGCGCGTGCAAAGGCTTGAGGCGGACGGGTATATACGCAACTACGTGGCCCTGCTGGATGCGCGCAAGATGAATGTTCCGACCACCGTGTTTGTCGAGATCACGTTGCAAGGGCAGGCCGAGGAGCTTCTGGACGCATTCGAAAAAGCGGTGGCGCGTATTCCGGACGTTCTGGAGTGCCACCTAATGGCGGGAACGGCGGACTACATCCTGAAGGTCGTTGCCGAAAACACCGAGGATTTTGCCCGCATTCACCGGCAATACCTGTCACGGCTGCCGGGGGTGGCGCAGATGCAAAGCTCGTTTGCCTTGCGAACGGTTTTTAAAACCACGGCCCTGCCGGTATAGCGCTCAGGCCGGGCCGGGATAGGTGAATAGGGTCAGATGCAATGCGTTGAACCCGAAATGCATCAGAACGGGCACCCACAGCCGCCCGGTCGCGAAATAGCCCAGCCCGCAGGCGGCGCCGAGGATTGAGGCAAAGGCCACCAGTGCCGGACCTCCGCCAACATGGGCAAAGCCAAACAAAAAGCTGGCGACTGTGATCCCCAGCGTTGTACCGGTTTTCGAGATAAGCGCCGATTGCAGATACCCGCGGAAAAATGCCTCCTCCGTCAGGCAAGTCAAAAACAGATTCGACAATGCGAAGATCAGCCACCAGGTGGGCAGGCCAATCTCGGGCCGTACAGCGCCTGAGGCCAGACCCAATCCGAACAAGGCGGGCAGCATCGCCAGACCGACTGCCAGAGGAACGATGCGCGTCGGCTTCGCACTACCGATCATACCCGACCAAGCCAGAAGAACTGCGAACAAAATCATTGGTTTGTCGAGGTTCAAATACATGGTGAAATCGGCGCTGTCCGGCCCAGCTTGTACCTGATCAAGGACTAAAGGGTTGTGAAACCCGGAAACCAGATGCGTGCCGAGTGATACACTCCATAAGATGAGCAGCAGGTGGGCCGCGGCGGAAGAGACACCATGTAAACGGGGAATAAACGCTGCGCCAAGAATACCGGCGCCGGCGATTACGGCGGCCACAGGCGTGATCAGCCCAAGCGTCAGCGAAATGCTTGCGAACAATACAAGCAGTGACAGACCTATCCCTTGCTTACCCGATACAGCATAAATCTGTGCGGCAATCAGGATAAGCCAGGGCCAGATCGTGGGTAAAAGAGTCAGGAAATGGTTCACGGTTCGCTCAGGGTTTTGACTTGGGCTTTCATGCCGCCCACAAGTGGGCCATGGCAAGACAGTTTGGGGCGGAGTTACGCCAACCTGTTGGCAATGCGTCAATTCTGACGCTTGTATCCGGCGGCCAGAGAGTCCAAGTTTGAGGAAAGACCGAACCCCCTGTGATCTTGCCCCGACCTTTGATTACTGTTTTGCCTGAGGTGGGCCTGTCATCAATTTTTCCGGTGACACTTGGCGGTTACACGCGCGCTGTACGGTCCGGACCCGGTAGACGATAAGGATATGACTTTGGCTTACGAAAACAATGATGCCCCCAAAGACTGGCTGGAAGCCGAGTTGGAAGACACGCTGGACGAAGATTTCGAAATTGAGTTCAGCGAACCCATGCTCTCGATGGAGATCCGCAAAATCTACAAGGACCAGCACCCGGACATGCTGGACCGTAAGGTCTATTTCCGCAATCTGTTGCGATTGCAGGCCGAGTTGATCAAGGTTCAGGACTGGGTGCAGCATACCGGTGCCAAAGTCTGTATACTTTTCGAAGGGCGTGACAGCGCGGGCAAAGGGGGCGTGATCAAGCGGATCACCCAACGCCTGAACCCGCGTGTTGCGCGCGTGGTCGCCTTGCCCGCACCCAGCCGCCGAGAACAAAGCCAGTGGTATTTTCAGCGTTACGTACCGCATTTGCCTGCGGCGGGGGAAATCGTTTTGTTCGACCGATCCTGGTACAACCGCGCCGGGGTCGAGAGGGTGATGGGCTTTGCCAACGAAGACCAGGTTGAACAGTTCTTTCAGGACGTTCCGGAATTCGAACGTATGCTGGTGCGGTCGGGGATCATTCTATTGAAGTACTGGTTCTCGATCACCGATGAAGAACAGCAGTTGCGATTCCTCATGCGTATCCATGATCCGATGAAACAGTGGAAGCTGTCGCCGATGGATCTGGAATCCCGCATCCGCTGGGAAGCTTATACCAAGGCCAAAGAGGATATGTTCTTCCGTACCAATATCCCCGAGGCACCTTGGTATATCGTCGAGGGCAACGACAAAAAACGCGAGCGCCTGAACTGCATCGAACACCTTTTGACCATGATACCCTACACTGATGTCCCGCAGGAAAAGGTGAACCTGCCGGACCGACGTTATAACCCCGAATACGAGCGGCGCATCCTGCCGGATGAATTGCACGTTCCCAAGATTTACTGATCGAAGGGCATCGCGCAGGAGCCACATCGCAGTTTCGGTTCTAATGCGGGTGTTGTTGCTCGTGTCATGTTGGACGCCGCGCGGTCCAAAAAGCAGTTGCGGCGCACCTTGATCGGCGCGCCGCGTGCGGCATGAGAGCCTAGACAAAGTCCATCAAACAACCGCCGTCGTAAGAAACCGGTCCAAATTCCCATTCCATAGGGTCGGCGACGGCATCTGATACTGCCTCGGGTGCGACCGGGGTATCGTCACACCGGTCCCACGTCAGCATAAAGTCGTCATTCGCAGGTGCCTCTTCAGTGCTCAGCCTGAAATCGTCGACTAGGACCAACAACTCATTCACGAAGTCTTCGATCGCGGCAAAAAAAGCCTCGACGTCGAAGCAATCACCTGTCGGGTTGCTGACTTCGGTAATGTCCGTACCCTCGACTGGTTCTTCGGTTTCGGTGACATCCGTTTCCGGAGTTTCCTCGGCCGGGTTTTCCGGTTCGGTGGTATCTGTGTTCGGAGTGTCCTCGACCGGCTCCTCGGGTTCAGCCACATCCGTTTCCGGGGTTTCCTCCACCGGTTCTGCAGTCTCGGTCACGTCGTTGATGGGTAAATCCTCAACGGGGATATCGGCCACCGGCTCTTCTGGTTCAATCACGTCATCCACCGGTGGTGTCGGCACAACGCCGGTGTCCAGCATCACCTCGGCATCGGTGCTCGCAAAGTTCTGGGTCACCATTACGGCATCCCAGCCGTTGAAATCGCCTTGTTCAATACCGATCCCGATATATTCGTAGTCAGGGTTCAGAATGTTGGCGCGGTGGCCGGGGCTGTCCATCAGGCTTTCGTGCAGTTGCTCGAGATCATCGCTGATACCGTCAGGCCCGCGTTCCGATTGCCACGCGATGTTTTCACCCGAGCGCCAGTTGCCGCTGAAATCGAATCCGGCATCTTCCATGCGCTCGGTCGCACTGGAACCGCCTGTGCCCGTATGGCTGAATGTATCGGTCCCCAGCATCCAGGCACTGTGATCCTCGGCCGAGTCGTTTAGCTGAGTTTCCAGTTGCAGCGGGTCCAACCCTCGGGATGTGCGCTCGGCGTTGATCAGCGCCAGCATTTCTTGCTCGAATGTACTTGCAGTCGACATGGTAGCCTCCGTTTATGTGGTCGTCTGAGTAGACGGGGCCAGTTACAGGGGGCGTCGAAAGAACGGATAGAGCGACAGAACTTTTAGCTGAATTTCAGCGCGGGCGCGCTACCGAAACGAGATTCGCTGCGCTGCAAAATGCCGGGCAAAATGTTGCTGAGTCTGATTTAGCAGCTTGTCGCCTGAGGCTGCGGTTGATTCGGCGGAATGCAACCGGTGCTAGAAACGACAAACCCCCGGGCGGGGCCTCGGGGGTCGTCAAATAGTGTCATCCAAAGCTGGACGAGACGGAAGGCTCTTAGAGCAGACCTTCGCGCTGGGCTTTCTTGCGTGCCAGTTTACGGGCACGGCGGATCGCTTCAGCTTTCTCGCGCGCTTTTTTCTCGGACGGTTTCTCGAAATGTTGCTTCAGCTTCATTTCACGGAACACGCCTTCGCGCTGCAGCTTTTTCTTCAGGGCACGAAGCGCCTGATCGACGTTATTGTCGCGAACACTAACCTGCATTGTGGTTGTCACCACCTTTCTAGATAGAGTTGCAAGGAAATTGCAGGAGTTGGCCGTATAGCAAAGCCGGTCTATCTTGTCTAGTACTGGCCCCGAGAACCGGAGACCCGCCATGACCGTTACCTATGAAGATGCAAAACAACAGCTTTTGGACGCGATACTGATCCACGTGCCGTTTGATGGTTGGTCGGAAACCAGCTTTCGTGCCGCGATCACGGATTGCGATCTGGATGACGGTCTGGCGCGGGCGATCTGCCCCCGTGGCGCGGTCGATCTGGCGCTGGCTTTTCATGCGCGCGGTGATGCCGAAATGGTAGAGCGCCTGAAATCCACCGATCTGAGCGAGCTGAAATTCCGCGACCGGGTGGCTTCTGCCGTGCGGTTCCGGCTTGAAGCAGTTTCAGACAAGGAACTGGTGCGCCGTGGCATGACGTTGTTTTCCTTGCCGACGCATGCAGTGGATGGGACCAAGGCGCTGTGGCAGACCTGCGATCTGATCTGGGACACGTTGGGTGACACGTCAGACGATGTGAATTGGTACACCAAACGTGCGACATTGTCGGGGGTTTATTCCTCGACTCTGCTGTTCTGGCTGGGGGATGATTCTGCGGGTCACGAAAAAACGTGGGAATTTCTGGATCGTCGGATCGACAATGTCATGCAGATCGAAAAGCTCAAGGCGCAGGTCAACGACAATCCGCTGTTCAAACCGTTCCTGACGGTTCCGAACTGGTTCGCCAAGCAGGTGAAGCCGCCGATGAAGATGCGGGCTGACCTGCCGGGGATGCTGAATCCGCGCAAGTAAGCGTCTGGGCCTTTCGATTTTTGCCTGCTAGGCATTGGGCAAAGGAGGATTTGCCCATGACCCAGATGATGCGCGTAGTTGAGATCACCCAGCCCGGTGGCCCGGATGTATTGCAACTGACTGAACGCCCCGTGCCCGAACCTGGGGCCGGTCAGGTGATCCTCAAAGTGGCCTATGCGGGTGTGAACCGCCCGGATGCTTTGCAGCGGGCAGGGGCGTATAATCCGCCTCCGGGGGCCAGCGATCTGCCGGGTTTGGAAGCCTCGGGCGAAGTCGTGGCTATCGGCGCAGGTGTCCAAGGGGTTTCGGTCGGCGATCAGGTCTGTGCGTTGCTGCCCGGGGGTGGATATGCGGAATATGTCGCGACCCCAGCTGCACATTGCCTGCCTGTTCCGGCAGGCATGGGCATGAAAGAGGCCGCCTGTCTGCCCGAAACCTTCTTTACTGTATGGTCCAACGTTTTCACCCGTGGCGGATTGAAAGCGGGCGAGCGGTTTTTGGTTCACGGCGGCTCCAGCGGGATCGGGACGACGGCAATCCAACTGGCCAATGCCTTTGGCGCACGAGTCTTTGCAACCGCCGGGTCGGCCGAGAAATGCGAGGCTTGTGTCCAGCTAGGGGCCGAACGAGCGATCAATTACCGCGACGAGGATTTTGTTGGAGTCATGCGCGCCGAGGGTGGCGCGAACTTGATCCTTGATATGGTGGGCGGCGATTATATTCCGCGCGACGTCAAGGCGTTGGCCGAGGATGGGCGTTTGGTGCAGATCGCTTTCCTGCAAGGGCCGCAGGTCGAGCTGAATTTTGCGATGATGATGGTCAAGCGGCTGACCCTGACCGGCAGCACATTGCGCCCGCAAAGTGATCTGGCCAAGGCGAAAATTGCGCAGGACTTGCGTGAAGCGGTCTGGCCATTATTGGACGCGGGGAGAGTCGCGCCCGTAATGGACAGCGAGTTCGCGATGGCCGACGCCGCAGCAGCGCACACCTATCTGGAAAGCTCAAAACACATCGGCAAGATCGTTTTGAACGTCGCCGGATAATTTGATCAGCGTACGGGCCGTTTCAGGCGACGGCCCGGCGATACAAGTGCCAAGTGGCGTGGCCCAGAACCGGCATGACCACGATCAAGCCCAGCAGCATCGGAATCGCGCCCAAAACCAAAAGGGCAGCGACGATAAAGCCCCACGCCAGAATCACTGCCGGATTGTGCCGCAAGACGCGAACCGAGGTCACGACCGCCACCGGCAAACCCACCTTGCGATCCAGCAACAGCGGAAAGCTGACCACGCTGATCGCCAGCGCAACCAAGGCAAACAAGAAGCCTACGGCGTTGCCGAAGATGATCATTGTCCAGCCTGCGCTGGTGGTGAAGACCTGTATTACAAACGCGCCAAAGGACGCGGGCAGATCGGGGCCGAGTGTGTGGACATAGATACTTTGCGCAACCATCAGCCAGATCAACAGCCACATGACCAGATAAAAGCCCAGCATCAGAATGGCTCCGAATGACGGGGATCTGAACACGCCGAACGCATCCAGCCAATGCACTTCTCCCCCCTGTTCGCGTTTGCGGCTGATTTCATACAATCCAACTGCTGCAATCGGGCCGATCAGGGCGAAGCCCATGATCAACGGCGCCAGCAGTGGCACCATGTTTTTGTTCAAACCGAAGCCGAACATGAGCAACCCCGCGATGGGGTAGATCAACACAATGAATATGGCATCGGCCCGGGTTTCCAGAAAATCGTTATAACCTGCCCGTAAACAGGCTTTCAGGTCCTGCATCGTCAGGGTCTGTACCACCGGCAGGTGCCGCGTGTCTGCACTGCCGATGCGGTTCACGCTTTCTGCTATATGATCGCCGGTCGCACCAATGTTCTGAGCGGCCCAGCTGATCGGATTTCCAATCGTTTTGGCCATCTTTCTCCTCTCCCTTTGCGTATCAGCGCAGCAGAGTGGATCCGGCATCGGTTGCCCTTGGCCGGACCAGCCGGCAACGCCCGACCGTTAGTATAGCACATTTTTTCACCTTGCGGTTGCGCGATGCGGAATCGTGCCGATTGCCCTTATTTTCAGGCATGTTAGCTTGGCATCAGGCAACAGGAGGTCAGCATGCAGCAAACGGCAAGAACCGTCGTCATTCATGAACACGGCGGCCCCGAAGTTCTGAAGATCGAAGACCGCCCCGTGGGCGATCCCGGCCCCGGAGAGGTGCGCATTCGCCATCATGCCTGCGGGTTGAATTTCATTGATGTGTATCAACGCACCGGTCTGTATCCACTCAACCTGCCTCACGCGCTGGGCATGGAGGCTGCCGGCGTGATCGAAGCCGTCGGTGACGGTGTCACCCATCTTGAGTCTGGCCAGCGCGCGGCCTATGCCGCCGCTCCTGCCGGGGCATATTCCGAAGCGCGTGTGATGAATGCAGCGCAGGTGTGCCCGTTGCCCGACGGAATATCCTTCGATGCGGCGGCGGCAATGATGCTGAAGGGGATGACGGTCGAATATCTGTTTAACCGCACGACACCCTTGAAACGCGGGGACACGGTGTTGTTTCATGCAGCTGCCGGCGGGGTAGGGCTGATTGCCTGCCAATGGGCAAAATCCGAAGGGATAACTCTGATCGGCACCGCCGGGACAGACGAGAAATGCAGCTTGGCGCAATTCAATGGCGCAGCGCATTGCATAAACTACAGAAAGGAAAACTTTGCCGAACGGGTGGCTGAGATCACTGGCGGGAAAGGCGTGGATGTGGTGATGGATTCTATAGGAGCAGACACGTTCAACGGCTCGCTGGATAGCTTGAAGCCGCTGGGAATGATGATTTCGTTCGGCAATGCCTCGGGGCCGGTGCCGTTGATGGATATCGGGATGCTGGCCAAGAAAGGGTCATTGAAGATCACACGCCCGACTTTGTTCACGCATATCGCTGATCACGCGGCCTGCCAGGCGATGGCTCGTCGACTGTTCGGCAAGGTTGAGGGCGGAGAGGTCAAAATTCACATTGACCAGCGGTTCCCACTGGAACAGGTGGCTGACGCCCACCGTGCGCTTGAGGCGCGACAGACTACCGGCAGCACGGTGCTGGAGTTGTAATGCTGTTCAGGCCCGGCGAGATCACGCCGGGCCTGACTTTTTGGTCTCAGAAGCGATAGGCCGCACGGATCTGAACAGTTGTTGCGTCCACGTCTATGCCGGTCGAATCAAAATCATTGAATTCGTGATACAGGACTTCGCCACCGACGCTTATGTTCGGGGCAACGATCTGCTCGTAGCCTGCTCCGATGAACCAGCCGTCATCGCTGCCAAGATTGTCGGTTCCGGCTTTGGCATAGCCTCCGGTCCCGTAAAGCAGACCGACGGGGGTTACGTTGTAACCGGCCCGAACCTTGACGCGCCAAACGTCTTCGACCTCGACGCCTGGGGCCAGATCAATGCCGGTCCAGTCATAGTCAAAGCCCCCGCCGACAACCCAATCACCCAGATCGTAGTCATATCCAAGAATGATACCGCCGATGGCACCGTCGCCGTCCACACCCGAGATATTGGTGTCGATATCGGCATAACCAATCTGGCCACCGCCGTAGAACCCGGTCCAGTCGCCAGAGGATTGCGCCATCGCCGATCCTGCGGCGGCGGTTGCGATTGCCGAGGCCAATAGAAGTCTACCTGTCATTTCGTAACCTTTCATTTGAATTGGTTCACAGCAGGTTTGAGCTGCTCTCTCGTCTGTAATTTTCCTACGGCCCGGCCAATCGACCGGATCACAGTTCGTTTTCACATTCCGACCCGAAGGAAATCGCCACGGTTGTGATCTGTGGCGGATTTGGTCCGTTAAAGGCGAACACGTTGTTTGCGCAGGATGTAGTTTTGTAAAAAGGACGTTTCAAATGACAATCGGCGGCAGATCACTCTGCCGCCGATCCGAGAGTTTTGGTCAGCAAATTATTGCTGCAATTCAGCCGGAGTTTTATCGGCAATGGTTTCCCAGTTGGTGCTGGCTTGCTCGATAAAGCCAGGGATATCGCCTTCCCAGCGTTCCTGAATATCCTGAGACAGGTTCAGGTACAGCTTGTTGTCGACGATTTTCCAGTAGGTCGGGTCACCGTCGAATTTAAAGCCCATGGCTGCGCCGAAGGCACAGTAACCGCCATATGCAGGCAGGTATGCTTCCGGGTTTGCTTCAAAGGCCGCTTTGTTCTCTTCATTGGCAAAGCGGTACAGCGCTTCGTTGTGCAACGCGGTGATACGGTAATCGCCCTTGGTCGGCTCACCTGCGGTGAAGTAGGCAACGGGGTCATAGCCCTGCATTGCCAGACCGGTCGAGCTTGCGTTCAGTTCAACGCCTGCCGCCAGGGCCGAGCTTGCGATTGCAACAGACAGGGCAACACCGCCCAGAATGGATTTGAACTTGTTCATTGGTTTCACCTTTCGTGAAATGAGACACCGCGTGGCGCCGCAATTGCGCTCTGGTATCCCAGTGATTTTGTTATGAGCGGTCGGTAATTGACCGGCACGCAACCAAGCTGGGAAGCCATCTGATCACGTTCAAAGCAATCAATTGTGATTGTGCGCACGCGAATAGTGGGTGTTCGTTTGTGCGCAGAGCCGGGTCACGGATCGGGTGTAAAGGCGACCACGAAGGCGATGACTTTTTCGGCGGGCATTTCGCATGGTCGCAGCAATGGGCCGCTGTTGCGGGGCAGATAGACATTCAGGCTGATGTAATCTCCACCGCCCAGCTCATGGGCAACCAGCTTGTGAGACCTACCGCCAGCCAACTCCGAACGGCTGACGATGTAACGGCGGCCATTGCTCTGCCCCTTCGATGATCCCGTGGGAATGGCGAAGAACGCAGACAGGAAGGGATCAGGTGCGCTCAAGATTGACCGATTTTGGGCTCGGTCCCGGCTTTGATCCGGGCCAGGTTGGCGCTGTGGCGCCAATAGACCAGCAAGGTCAGAACGATGCCCAGAACGAAAGTCGACCCATCGGTCAGTACCACCACCCAAATGGTCGACAACGCCGCCGCGACCAGCGCTGCAAGGGATGAAATTCTCCAGACTGCGGCTGTCACCAGCCAAGTCAGGCAGCAGGCCACGCCGATGCGCCAGTCCAGCGCCAGCCAAAGCCCCAGAAAGGTCGCCACGCCCTTGCCGCCCTTGAACCCAATCCAGACAGGAAAGCAATGACCCAAAAACGCTGCCAATGCCGCGATCTGGGCGGCGTCTTCTCCGGCCAGCGCGCGGGCCAGCAACACCGCTACAACGCCTTTCCCTCCGTCAAAAATGACCGTCAGCGCGGCGGCGGTCTTATTTCCGGTGCGCAAAACATTTGTTGCGCCGATATTGCCGGACCCAATGTTGCGCAGATTGCCCAGCCCCATGACCTTCGCGATGACCATTCCAAAGGGGATCGAACCCATCAGATAGCCAAGCGCAGCCCAGAGGATCAGCTGGGTTATCGAACTGTCAAAGGGGGGCATCAGGATCTCCGGTAAACTTCTTGGCCTGCTACATAAGTTGCCGTGACCTTACCCTGCATCCGTTGTCCGTCAAACGGTGTGTTCTGAGACTTGGATTTAAGTGAGAACCGGTCCAGCACAAAGGGCACATCCGGGTCGAACAGCACCAGATCAGCGGGCGCGCCTTCGGCCAAACGACCGCTGTCGAGGCCCAAACGTTTCGCCGGGTTCAGAGCCATCGCCCGGAACAGGGTCGGCAGGTCCAGTTGGTCCGAGTGATACAGGCGCAGTGCCGCAGGCAACAGCGTTTCTAAGGCAACAGCCCCCGAGGCGGCCTCTTCAAACGGCAGACGCTTGCTTTCCTCGTCTTGCGGCGTGTGCATCGAGCTGATGATGTCGATCAGGCCTGACCGTACCGCTTCGATCACCGCCTGTCGGTCGTCCTCGGACCGCAAAGGCGGCTTCACCTTGAAAAAGGTGCGATAGTCGGCCACGTCCAGCTCGTTCAGCGTCAGATGGTGGATCGAGGTGCCTGCCGTTATGTCCAACCCGTTGCGCTTGGCGCGTTCCAGCGCGGGCAGGGCGCGGGCGGTGGTGATCTGGTCGGCGTGGTATTTTGCGCCGGTCATTTCAAGCAGAGCGATGTCGCGGTCCAGCCCCATACGCTCGGCCATTGGTGAAACGGCGGGCAGCCCGCGCAGGGTGGCGAACTTGCCGCTGGTAGCCGCTGCACCAGCACTAAGGCCGGGTTCTTGTGGGTGTGCGATCACCAGCGCGCCGCAAGAACGGGCATAGGTCAGTGCGCGGGACAACACCTTGGTATTGGCGACGACATGATCGCAATCGGTAAACGCTACCGCGCCGGCATCTTGCAGAAAGCCGATCTCGGTCATCTCGCGCCCTTCACGGCCCTTGGTTAGCGCGGCCATCGGCAATACGTTAACCTGCGTATCCGCCTGTGCGCGACGGGTCACGAATTCCAGCGTTTCCGGTGTGTCGATAGACGGGCTGGTGTCGGGGCGGGTCACGATTGTGGTCACGCCCCCGGCGGCAGCGGCCTGACCCGCAGATTTGTAGCTTTCCTTGTGGCGCTCGCCCGGTTCACACACCTTGACGCCGATATCGACGATGCCGGGTGCCAGACAGTGCCCGTTGCAATCGATGATCTGCGCGTCAGAGGCCGGGGCTTCGCCGTCGCCCTGCGCGGCAATCCGACCGTCCGTCACCTTTAGCCAGCCGAGGCTGTCTGTTCCGGCTTCGGGGTCAATCAAACGGGCGTTGGTGAAGATCAGGTTGCTCATGCCATGGCCCTTTCGATTGCGGCTTTGGTGGCTGCGGGGTCCGCTTGGTATTTGATCAGGTGCTTGTCACCGCCCTTAGTGACGATCTGGACGAAACTGCCCATGATGTTGACGGCCTCGATCTGGTTCAGCGCCACCTTGCGCGGGCCGGGGCCGGTGAGGGTGGTCTCGGTCATTTCCCACGTGCCTACCAGTTCTTCCGAGGCCAGATACCACGCGCGTAAACCAATGGCGGCAAGTCCCGCTGGCGCACCGGTCCAGGGGTAGGGATTTCCGATCAGCCACAGAAAGATCATCGCGCCGCCCATCGCCACAGCGGCCAGCCAGGCATTGGTGCGGATGTATGCGCCTTTGTTAGGCGCGAAGGTCACAGGATCAACCACAGAACGCCCCCGATGGCCAAAAGGACGACGAGCGTCAATACCGCCGAGCCGACGCGGCGGGGTTTGTCGTAGTGCGGCGCGGTTTGAGGCGCCGAGTAGGGCTTGGCGCTTTCGGTTTCGATCGGGCCGCCAGACCAATTGGTTGCCTCTTCGGTGAACAAACCGAACAGATGCGCCCTGGGGTCGGGTTCCAGCCGGACGGCGCGACCGCCGAACGCCGCGCTGCGCACCAACATCACCCAACCCGTCACGGCGTCCAACTCTGCCCGGTCCAGCTGATCCGACGACACGCCGCAGCCCTCGTTCAGATAGCCAAACAATCCGAGGTCTTCGAGATCGGACACCGGGAAGACGTCTATATGGTGCGAGTCAAGCCCCACCACCCCCAGAACCTTATCGGCAGCGCCGGGTTCACGCAGAAATTTGGCCTCTTCCGGCGGCATATCCAGGGTGAACAGCCGCAGGACACCGTGTTCGTGTGAGGCAACTTTCAGATCGCTCATGCTGCATCTCGCAGATTGTTGGCCAGCAGTTCCATAGCGGCCATGCGCACGGCGACACCCATCTCGACCTGTTCCTGTATGACCGATCGGTTGATGTCATCAGCCAGCGTGCCGTCAATCTCGACCCCGCGGTTCATTGGGCCGGGGTGCATGACGATGGCGTCGGGTTTGGCCAGTGTCAGCTTGGCGGCGTCCAGACCATAACGGTGATAGTATTCGCGTTCCGATGGGATAAACCCGCCATCCATCCGCTCTTTCTGAAGGCGCAGCATCATGACGACGTCAACATCCTTCAGACCCTCATTCATGTCGTCGTAAATCTCGGCCCCGAAATCGGCGAAATGGCCGGGCACCAGGGTTGGCGGGCCGATCAGACGAATGCGATTTTCCATCTTACCCAGCAGGATCAGGTTCGACCGCGCCACGCGGGAATGGGCCACGTCTCCGCAGATGGCGATGTTCAGACGGTGCAGGCGGCCTTTGGCGCGGCGGATGGTCAGAGCATCAAGCAGAGCTTGCGTTGGATGCTCGTGCTTGCCATCGCCCGCGTTCAGGACTGCGCAGTTCACTTTCTGCGCCAAAAGGTCCACTGCACCAGAATGCGGATGGCGAACCACCAGCAGGTCTGGGTGCATCGCGTTCAGAGTCATCGCCGTATCGATCAGGGTTTCGCCCTTTTTGATCGAACTGGCCTGCATCGCGATGTTCATAACATCCGCACCCAGCCGCTTGCCCGCAATTTCAAAGCTGGCCTGCGTACGGGTCGAGTTTTCAAAGAACATGTTGATCTGCGTCAGCCCCGACAGCACGTCGGAATGCTTGGTCGACTGCCGGTTCATGTCGACATATTTCTCGGCCAGATCAAGGATAGCGGTAATATCGGACTGCGACAGGTGCTCGATGCCAAGAAGGTGACGATGGGCGAAACGCATGGGCGGGCTCCTGTCTGACAATCGCGCTGCTTATAGGAAGCTGCGCGGGCAGAGGCAACCTAAGGATCAGATCCTTCGGGCAGTTTCTCGCATCCGCCGTCGGGCAAACACTGTTCGCCGGGTTTGCACCACTTGCCATATCCGCAGTCAATCGCTTTGATCGGGACGCAGCCTTGATGTTCCGAACATTTGAAGCCGGGGCGGCATTGTGATCCGGTTTCCTCGCACAGGAACCATCCGGGCCGGGTGCATCCGCCACCCGGCAGGCAGGCCGACCCCGACGCACAGGATCGACCGTCGTCGCAAAGGGCGGGCAGGCCGTCGGTTGCTGAATTCGGCTCAAACTCGGGCGTCGTCGGCTGGCATTCGCCGCGTGCGTTGCAAGTCGTTCCCCCCGGACAATCAAGGCGCGACCTGCACTTGTTCGCCCCCGCTGGCGCGCATCGCGTTCCCCCTGCCGCGCAACGCTCAAAGGGGCCGCAGGTGCGGCCGCCACCGCAATAGGTACCACCCAAGGGTATGCAATAGCCGTCAAAGCTGCACCTCTGGCCGCCGGAACAGCATCGGGAACCGCACTGGAACTGCCCGCCGCGGCATTGGCTGTTGCGGTCAAAAAGCTGTGCAGACGCCGGACCGCTGAGCGGGATCAGCAGCAGGGAAATCAATAGGAATCGCAGTATCACATTCATGAATGTCCCAATGGTCGGTGCGACGGGTCGCCCAATCAAGGCCTATTCGCTTTCCCTCGTTCAAAAGCTGGTTAGATTGAGGGGTATGGAATCGGCTTTGGACTATCACACTGCGCGGGCGCTGCTTGAATGGCAGATCGAACTGGGCGCAACGGACGCAATCGGCGATGCACCGGTTGACCGGTACGTGTTGCCCGATACCGCGCCCAAGGCCAAAAAGCCTGCCGCTGTGCAGGTCGTGTCTGAAAAACCTAAACAGGTAGATCCGGCCGTGGTGGCGAAAGCGGCAGCGCAAGGGGCCGGATCGCTGGACCAGCTACGCGCTGCGATGGACGCGTTCGAGCATTGCGAGCTGAAACGTGGCGCGCGGCAGTTGGTTTTTGCCGACGGCACGCCAGGTGCGCGGGTAATGATCATCGGCGAAGCCCCGGGGCGCGAGGAAGACCGCGAGGGCAAACCTTTTGTTGGCCGCGCCGGGCAATTGCTGGACCGAATGCTGGCGGCGATTGATCTGGATCGCGCTCAGAACGTCTATATCACCAACGTCCTGCCATGGCGGCCTCCACAGAACCGCGACCCCAAACCGGAAGAGATCGGGATGATGAAGCCGTTCCTTGAACGGCACGTGGCTTTGGCCAAGCCCGAGGTTCTGGTCATCATGGGCAACATCAGCTGTCAGGCGGTTCTGGGTAAACGCGGCATTACCAGGCTGCGCGGGAAATGGGAGCAGGCGCTGGACCTGCCGGTCATCCCGATGTTCCACCCCGCTTACCTGCTGCGGCAGCCTCAGATGAAACGTCAGGCGTGGGCAGACTTGCTTGAACTGAAAGCCCGGTTGGAGGGCAAATGATGCGTATTTTGGCCTTTTCTGACCTGCACATGGCGCGTAACCGTGCGGCTGAGGTTGTTGAGGCCAGTTCCGAGGCTGATCTGGTGATCGGCGCCGGAGATTTCTGCAACATGCGGCAGGGTTTGGCTGCGGCGATGGAAATGTTGTCCGGCATCTCGGCCCCTCTGGTCCTGGTGCCCGGCAACGCGGAAAGCGTGCAAGAGCTGACGGACGCCGCGCCCGAGGGCGTGCACGTTCTGCATGGCACCGGCATGACATTGGACGGTTTGCGCCTGTTCGGGCTGGGATACGGGGTACCTGTCACGCCCTTTGGCGACTGGTCCTGTGACATGACGGATGCCGAGGCTGCTGAGCTGCTGGACCGTTGCGATGGCGCCGACATCCTGATTGCGCATTCCCCGCCCAAAGGGTACGGCGATGTAACGTCGCAAGGCGATGCTGTCGGTTCAGTGGCCGTGCGCGACGCGATCGAGCGTCTGCAGCCACAATTCGCATTCTGCGGCCATATCCATGACAGCTGGGGCTATCGCGGCAGCATCGGGCGCACGCAGATCGCCAATCTGGGCCCCACGGTAAATTGGTTTGAGGTCACCCCATGATAGAAACGGTCACTCTGCTGGCGTTTATCCCGGCAGCCCTGGCGCTGAACTTCACCCCCGGTGCGGATATGATGTTTTGCTTTGGTCAGGGGCTACGGTCGGGGTCCAAACCGGCGCTAGTCGCCAGCGCGGGGATCTCGCTTGGGCTGATGGTTCACGTATTACTGGCGGGGCTGGGGCTGGGCGCGGCGGTGAACAGCCTGCCATGGCTGTTTGACGTGATCCGCTGGATGGGGGTGGCTTACCTGCTCTACCTTGCTTGGGGCGCGATCCGGAACGGGGCGGTGTCGTCTGATGCTCCGGCAAAACCCACGAGCCATGCGTTTCGCGACGGGATGGTCGTAAACCTGACCAACCCCAAGGTCATACTGTTCGTGCTGGCCTTCATCCCGCAATTCGTGAATCCGGCCCTTGGCCCGATCCTGCCGCAGTTTCTGATCTTTGGCGTCATCATTGCGCTGGGCGGGTTCGTCGTGAACGGATTGGTGGGCATATTTGCAGGCGGGGCCGGAAAGGTTCTGATCTCGAACCCGCGCGCCTCGCGCATCATGGGCTGGGTGACCGGCGGGATTTTTACCGCCCTTGCCGTCCGGCTTGCCATCATGGAAAGGGCTTGACGCCATATGTCGCGCATTGACGAAAGCATGGAGTTTATCCCGGTTCGGATTGCAGTTCTGACCGTTTCGGACACACGCTCGCTGGACGAGGACCGGTCAGGTCAGACGCTGGTTGACCGGATCGAACGCGCGGGTCATTCGGTGGCCGACCGCAAGATCATCCGCGATGAGCGCGGTGAGATCGCAGCCCAGCTTAGGCTGTGGGCAGGTGATCCCGAAATTGACGTCGTAATTTCGACTGGTGGCACCGGTCTGACGGGCCGCGACGTGACTGTTGAGGCGCATCGCGACGTCTATGAAAAGGAAATCGAGGCGTTCGGGACCGTTTTCACCATCATTTCGATGGAGAAGATCGGCACATCCGCCGTTCAGTCCCGCGCCACCGGCGGCGTGGCACAGGGCACCTATCTGTTCGCGTTACCGGGCAGCCCCGGTGCCTGCAAGGACGCATGGGACGGGATTTTGGAAAAACAGTTCGATTACCGCCACCGTCCCTGCAACTTTGTAGAAATAATGCCCCGATTGGACGAACATCTGCGACGGAAGTAGACTGGTTGCGCGTATAACTGTTCGTAACCGCTTTGTGGCTTGGCATTTTTCTGTGCCCGGCTACCATTTGTGTATGGCAGCCTGATGCGACCGGGGTGAGTAATTTATGCGATTTCTGAGGCAAAGCCTTGTTGGTGTCTTTCTGGCGTTTCTGACGCTGGCCTTGGTATTTGTCGCGGTGCAACTGATCACCAGCGCGGTGCAAGAGGCGTTGAACCGTGAAAGTGAAGCGCCCGAGGCCCGCGAACGTATCTTTGCCGTCAGCGTGCAACAGGCCGAGCTTGAAACGGTAACCCCCTATCTGGAAGCCTTTGGTGAGGTGCAAAGCCGCCGTCGTCTGGAACTGCGCGCAGCGCTGGGCGGGCGGGTGATTTCACTAGCCGAGGATTTTGAGGATGGTGGCGTCGTCACCGCAGGTGAGATTCTGGTGGAACTTGACCCGGCTGACGCTCAATCGGCGTTGGATCGGGCTAAATCTGACTTACTGGATGCGCAGTTCGAAGAGCGCGACGCGGAAAGATCCTTGCTGCTGGCACAGGACGAGTTGAACTCGGCCGAGGCGCAGGCGGATCTGCGAGGGCGGGCCTTGCAGCGTCAGAAGGACCTGCAAAGCCGCGGGGTTGGCACGCCTGCCGCCGTAGAAGAGGCCGAACTGGCCGAGGCAGTTGCCCAGCAATCGGTTCTGGCGCGTCGCATTGCATTGGCGCAGGCCGAATCCCGGGTCGACCAGGCCACCACCCTGCTGGCCCGCGCCCGCATTACGCTTGAGGCCGCCGAACGCGATCTGGACGACATGACCGTTCGCGCGCGGTTCGGCGGAACGCTAACGGATGTGACTCTGGTCGAAGGGCGGCTGGTTTCGGCAAATGAAAAGCTGGCAGAATTGGTCGACCCCAACGCGCTTGAGGTTGCCTTCCGCGTCTCGACCGCGCAGTTTGTACGCCTTTTGGATGCCGAGGGTGATCTGATCAACGCGTCGGTGACGGTCTCGCTTGAGGTGACGGGCACCGATCTGATGGCGCATGGCCGGATCAGCCGCGACAGTGGTTCGGCAGGTGAAGGGCAGACAGGCCGCTTGATCTATGCCCGTCTGGATGGCGTGTCGGGGTTCAAGCCCGGCGATTTCGTAACAGTCACGGTCGAAGAACAGCCGCTGGATAATGTCGTGCGCATGCCTGCGTCGGTTCTGGATGCGGCCGGGACAGTTCTGGTGCTGGGGCCTGATGACCGGCTTGAGGCGCTGCCAGTGCAACTGATCCGCCGCCAGGGCGATGAGGTTTTGCTGCGTGGACAAGGGTTGGTCGGGCGCGAAGTCGTGATTGGCCGGACGCCTTTGCTGGGTGGCGGGGTCCGCGTGCGACCACTGCGGGTCGAGGCGAGTGCCGACCCCGATATGGTTGAGTTGTCCGAAGAACAACGCGCTCAGCTAATGGCGCAGGTTGAGGCCAGCGATCAGATGCCGATGGACGAAAAGAACCGCGTACTGGGTCAATTGAACGAGGCTAAGGTCCCGGCCTCACTGGTGCGCAGCATCGAGACTCGGGCAGGGGGTTAACCGCCATGATGCGCGAAATACCCGGCGCGGCAGGAGGTGTCCTAAGCTACTTTACCCGCCACCGGACGGTGGCCAACCTGTTGCTGCTGGTGATGCTGGTTCTGGGGGCTGCCGCGATCCCGGCCATGCGGGCACAGTTCTTCCCGGACGTGATCCTTGAACGCGTTGACGTGAGTGTCGAGTGGGAAGGGGCAGGACCCGAGGATGTAGACAACGGTATAGTACAGTTGCTGGAGCCGGCCCTGAAGGGGGTTGAAGGGGTGGCCAGCACGACCTCGACTTCGCGCGAAGGGCGCGCCAATATCCGGCTTGATTTTGAACCAAACTGGGACATGACGCGCGCTGTGGACGAAGTTCGGACCGCCGTCGACAGCGTAACCAATCTTCCCGAGGATTCCGAAGAACCGTCAATCTGGCGCGGGGCGTGGCGGGATCGGGTGACGGATGTAGTCGTGACTGGCCCCGTCGACCCGGACCAGTTGGCCAAGTTTACAGACGAATTGATCAATCGGCTGTTCGCGGTTGGGGTGACCCGCAACACGATACGGGGCCTTGCGGCACCGCGTGTTGTGGTCGAAGTGCCGACCGCGCAACTGATCGCCAATGACATAACTCTTTCTGAAATCGCGCAAGCCATCTCAGCCGAGGCCATGGCGAACCCTGCAGGTGACGTTACCGGGGCCAACGCGCGCATCCGTACCGGCACAGAAAAGCGCACACCAGAAGAGATTGAGGGAATCGCGCTGCGCAATTTCGCTGATGGCTCCAAGCTTTATGTGGGCGATGTGGCAACGATCAGGGTCGAAGGGGTCAATCGCAACCGCAGCTATTTTGTCGGTGAAAACCCGGCTATGTCTGTGCGAGTGGACCGGTCAAATCTGGGTGATGCGATCAAAATTCAAAACACGGTCGAGGATGTTGTGGCCCAGCTTCAGGCCAGCCTGCCCGAAGGGGTCACGATCGAGTTGATCCGCACCCGCGCGCAGGCGATCACCGATCGTCTTGATATTCTGGTCGACAATGGGCTGATGGGGCTGGGCCTTGTGGTCTGCCTGTTGTTCCTGTTTTTGAACGCACGCATTGCCTTCTGGGTCGCTGCAGGAATTCCGGTGGCGATGTCTGCGGCGATTGCGTTCATGTATATTGGCGGACTGTCGATCAACATGATCTCGTTATTCGGCTTGATCATCACGCTCGGCATCGTGGTCGATGACGCCATCGTCGTGGGCGAACATGCTGATTTCCGCGCGCGACGATTGGGCGAAGCGCCGGTCGTGGCGGCTGAGCGCGCCGCGCGGCGCATGGCGATGCCGGTCTTTGCCGCAACGCTGACCACGGTGATTGCATTCTTTGGCCTAACCGCCATCGGGGGTCGGTTCGGAGAGCTGATCTACGACATTCCCTTTACCGTGATCGCGGTGCTGATCGCCTCGTTGATCGAGTGTTTCTTGATCCTTCCCAACCACATGGCCCATGCCATCGCGCATTCAGCTAAGGAACACTGGTATGACTGGCCCAACCGCGTGGTCAATCGCGGTTTTCGCTGGGTACGTGACCACCTGTTCCGTCGGCTCATAGCCTGGGTTGTTTGGGCGCGCTACGTGGTTGTGGCGGTGATGGTGGTTATTCTCGCCAGCCAGCTTGCCCTGTTCATTAAGGGTGACGTGAACTGGCGGTTCTTCAATGCGCCCGAGCGCGGCTCGGTCACCGGTAACTTCATCATGGCCGAAGGCGCCACGCGCGAAGACACGCTGGCGATGATGCACCAGGTTCAGCGTGCCACCGAAGAGCTGGGCCAGATTTATGAAGAGCGTCACGGACGCAACCCGATTGAATATGTGCTGGCCGAGGTCGGCGGCAATGCCGGGTGGTTCAACCTGTCCGCTGCAGATGGCAAGGATCAGGACCTGCTGGGCGGGATTTCCATCGAACTGATTGACGCCGATCTGCGCCCCTATTCCAGCTTCGAATTCGTGGGCGAGCTGCAAGATTTCGTGCCGCGCCATCCGAAAGTGGAACTGCTGACTTTCCGAGGATGGCGGTCCGGGCCGGGTGGCGATGCGATTGACGTGCAGTTCTTTGGTGCGGACGTGAATACGCTCAAGGCTGCATCCGAGGATCTGCAGGCAGAACTGTCGAAATACCCCGAAGTTTCGGCACTGGAAGACAACCTTACTTATGACAAAGAAGATTTCATCCTGGACCTGACCGCCAAAGGGCAGGCGTTGGGCTTCCGTATCGAAACGTTGGGCCGCGTGTTGCGCCACCGGTTGAACGGGATCGAAGCCGCGACCTTCCCCGATGGCCCGCGCAGCGCCGAGATCCGCGTGGAATTGCCCGAAGGCGAACTGACCGCCGATTTCATGGAACGCACCCTGATGCGCACGCCGGATGGGGTGTACGTGCCGCTGGCCGACATCGTCTCGGTCGAGCGAAAATCGGGTTTCTCGACCGTGCGGCGGGAAAACGGCTTGCGGGTGATTTCGGTGCTCGGTGATATTTCCGAGGATGACCCGGCCCGAGCGGCGGAAATCGCTCGCGCTTTGAACGATGAAATTCTGCCCAATATCGCTGCAGAACGGCAGGTCGAATGGCAGATGGCGGGCCTGAGCGAGCAGGAGGACGAATTCCTGACCGAGGCGCGCACCGGGCTGACCTTGTGTCTGACCGGGATTTATCTGGTGCTGGCCTGGGTCTTTGCCAGCTGGACGCGGCCCTTGGTGGTGATGGCGATTATACCGTTCGGGTTGGTGGGCGCGATCTGGGGGCACTACATCTGGGATGTTCCGCTGAGTATGTTTACCGTTATTGGTCTTTTGGGGATGACCGGGATCATCATCAATGACTCGATTGTACTGGTGACGACCATCGACGCCTATCAGCAAGAGCGCGGGTTGGTACCGTCAATTGTCGAGGGTACAGCGGATCGGCTCAGGCCCGTGATGTTGACGACGCTGACCACGGTTCTGGGCCTGACGCCGCTGCTCTATGAGGGCTCACAGCAGGCACAGTTCCTCAAGCCTTCGGTGATCACGCTGGTCTATGGGCTGGGTTTCGGGATGTTGTTGGTGCTGCTTTTGGTTCCAGCGTTGCTGGCCATTCTGAACGACCTGTCCCGCCCGATGACCGCGATGCGCCGTGCATTGCGGGCACCTGATCGGGTGGTGCAGGGCGCAGTGACGGTGACTGCGTTGGCGCTGCTGATGTGGTTCGGTGTGACGATGGTCTGGCCGATGATCGCCGGGACACCTGTTGGAGCGTTGTCCGGGTTTTATGGGGGTGAGGATAGCATGGCGGTTCTACGGATGGGCTTGGTGGCCTTTGTTGCCGGTGCCCTGCCGATCCTGTTGCTGAGTGTTGTGCTGTCCAGCCTGCTGTATATACGTATCCGCGAACGCGCGGCTTAGCTCTGACGCAGTGCAGTTTCAAGAAGGTCGATGACCCGATTGCTCATGGGTAGATCACCTTGCCGGATTTGCCCAACCGGAAACCAGCGGGCGTCCAGCGCATCGTAGCCAGCCTGCGGAGTTCCCGACTGGTATTGGCAGGCGACCCCGACCAGCAGGTAATGCGACAGCACATTGCCCTTATCGTCGTGGCGCAACAGGTCCAGATTGTCGAGGTACTGCTGCGGTTCAGCGATGACCGAGGTTTCCTCAAGCAACTCCCGTTGCGCGGCCTGCATGACGGTTTCACCCCATTCTACGTGCCCGCCGGGAAACCCCCACAACCCGGCATCGGGCTGCTTGCTGCGCTGCACCAGCAGTACTTGGTCGTCATGAACCACAACGGCCAGAGCGCCGATCTTGGGGGTTTTCTGCATGCCTCAGCCCGCGCTGCAGCCCTGAATATCGACCGCGTGATTTGCCCCCAGAACTGTGATCCGAATCTCAGACCGGTCCAGCGCGAAAAGCCCACCCGACGCGCTGATCACTTCGGATGTCGCTAACAGTGTATCACCCTGCCGCGTCGTTTCGGGTTGTGAGGCCCAGAGCGCCGGGTTGCCCGGTTCGATCACGGCCACTTCCCGCCCACCCGCCGAGGGCATGGTCACGCGAGCCTCAATCTGCATGCCGTCCGAGGTTGGCGTCAGGTGGCAGCTTGCGGCGGTTACGCGTGCCTCTTTCGCGGAAAAGGGGCGTTGGGCCAGTGCGGCGGCAATGGCCGGGTTGCGGTCAGCATCGGCGTCCAGCGTATGGTCGAAATCCAGCCGCTCGGGGATGCAAACATCCTTGCAAACGCCCAGATCCATGTCACCGCGCAGCCGCACGGGTTTTGCCGGGTTGCGGGGCGTGATCTCAACCGGAAGCACCAACTGATTGGAATAACCGATGGACTGAAGCCCGTTCTGCACGAACACGTCGGGCGCGGGCCATGTAATCGACACATCGCCCACATTCTGCGATCCGTTCCAGTCAAACTGCGGCGGGATACCGGCATCGCCGGGCGCGCGCCAATAGGTTTTCCACCCGTCCTTTAGCGTCAACCTCAACGCGCCCAGATATGTGCCTTTTGCGGTGCGCCCGCCATCCAGCACGTCCAGTTGAACGACTCCGTCCACGGCCTGCGCGTGTGCAGGGGCTGTCATGGCGAAACAGGCGGTCAGGGCGACTGCAGTCGACTTCAGATAACGCTTCATACCCTCATAAATGCGCGGTCTGAACCTCGATTCCAAGTCACGTTCCGGTCACCCGGATGAAATCTGGCGAAATGTGGCCTGATCCCTTGCCAATCCCCACATGCCGGGTTCATTGTTGAGAGGGGACCTAGCAAGAGTTGTAATTCCATGGACCTGACCGGAAAACTGTTGATTGCGATGCCTGGCATGGGTGATCCGCGCTTTGATCATTCAGTGGTATACATCTGCAGTCACGGCGATGACGGGGCGATGGGGCTGATTATCAACAAGCCGTCGGATTTGCGGATCAAAACCCTGCTGAGCCAACTCAACATTGCGTGCCGTATCCCGGTTGTGGGTGAACGCCTCGTGCATTTCGGTGGTCCGGTCGAGATGTCGCGCGGGTTTGTCCTGCACAGCGCGGACTACGACGCAAACCTGCATTCGATGAAAATCTCGGATGACTTCAGCATGACCGCTACGCTGGATGTGCTTGAAGATCTGGCCTCGGGGCGAGGGCCTTTGAACTCGACGCTGGCACTGGGCTATTCCGGCTGGGGTCCCGACCAGCTGGAGGATGAGATCGCCATGAACGGCTGGCTGACCACCGAGGCGAGTTCGAAGCTTGTGTTCGACGTACCCGATGATGAGAAATGGGAGGCCGCACTGGCGACGTTGGGCGTAGACCCGCTGACCCTGTCGGCCAGCGCAGGACGCGCCTGATCAGCTGTCACGAGGGGCCGCGGCGCGGCGCAGACGGTCGTTGATGGCTGCGCCCAGACCGGTTTCAGGAATGGGTGAGACCGCAATCGGGCGACCCGTTGCGTTCAGCGTGTGAAGGGCCGAAAACAGGTTGGCTGCGGCTTCGGTCAGATCGCCCTGCTCTGACAGGTTCAGGTCGCAACCGACTGCACCAAAGCCCAGCAAAACCTCATCTCCTTGCCGGTTCACTGCATTCAGCCGCACCGGCGCGTCCGGCGCGTAGTGGGATTGCAGTTGGCCCGGGGCGGTTAGCAAGTCTCCGGCCTTGTGCATGTGCAGTTGGGTGTTCAGCACGGATTCAATCTGATCCAGTGCAACGCCACCGGGGCGCAGCAGAGACGGTTCTCCGGCCAGCCCGACAATGGTGGATTCCAGCCCGACGCCGCAGGGTCCGTCATCCAGAATCGCTGCGATGCGCCCATCAAGACCGGTGCGGACGTGTTCGGCAGTGGTTGGGCTGATTTGACCAGATGGGTTGGCCGACGGCGCGGCCACCGGCCCATCAAAAACAGACAGCAGCTCACGGGCTGTGCCATGGGCAGGAACACGCACGGCCAGCGTGTCCAGCCCTGCCGTGACCAGAGGGGAAATCCCGTGCTCGTCCCGCAGTGGCAACACCATCGTCAGCGGGCCGGGCCAAAAGGCTGCCGCCAGTGCGTCGGCATGATCTGACCATTTTACATAGCGCTGCGCAGCCTCAAGGGATGCCACATGCGCGATCAACGGATTGAAACTGGGCCGCCCCTTGGCCGCATATATGCTTGCCACGGCTTCGCCATTGCGCGCGTCGCCGCCCAGCCCATAGACCGTCTCGGTGGCAAAAGCGACCAGTAAGCCTTGCCGCAGCAGGTTCGCTGCCTGCGCAATTCCGTCTGGATCGGCGGACAAATTTAAAGTGCCGTTGAGGATCATAGTTTGTGACGCCGCGTTTTGATTGCTTGTGACATTGGGCCGGTTACGTTTCCGGTTAAACAAAGATGCATAAAGGTGGGTATTGAATTTTCCAACCCCACCCGCGAAAACCAGACAGACAACCCCGAGGGAAGCCATGCCATACCGCGCGCCCATATCCGACTATGAATTGTTGTTCCGCCATGTCGTCGGGTTCGACCAGATCGCGGCGACCGATAAGTTTTCGGAAGCCAGCGAGGATGTGGTCGGCGCGATCCTGACCGAAGCCGGTAAGCTGTGCGAAGAGGTAATGGCCCCTCTGCAACGCCCCGGCGATCTGGAACCCGCTCGGTTGGAAAACGGCGTTCTGCGGACCTCACCCGGTTATGCGGACGGCTGGAAAGCCATTGCCGAAGGTGGCTGGGTCGGGATGAGCGGCGATCCCGAATATGGCGGCATGGGTCTGCCAATGACCGTGACCACAGCGGTGAATGAGATGATGTCGGCCGCCTGCCTGTCGCTGCAACTGGCACCGCTTATGACGCAGGGCCAGATCGAGGCGTTGGAGCATCATGCCAGTGATGAGCTAAAGGCGCTGTATCTGCCCAAGATGATGGCAGGTGAGTGGGCAGGCACCATGAACCTGACCGAACCGCAGGCCGGGTCGGACGTTGGCGCGCTCAGCTCGAAGGCCGAGGCCAATGGCGATGGCACTTATTCGGTGTCTGGGCAGAAGATATTCATCTCGTGGGGCGATAACGATTTCACTGAAAACGTCTGCCATCTGGTGTTGGCGCGTTTGCCTGACGGGGTTCCGGGCACGAAAGGAATTTCGCTGTTTCTTGTGCCCAAATACCTGCCGGACGAAGACGGGAACCCGGGTGTCGCGAACGATCTGAAAGTGGTTTCGCTGGAACACAAGATGGGTCTGCACGGCTCGCCCACCTGCGTAATGCAGTATGACGGTGCCAAAGGCTGGCTTGTGGGCAAGGAACATGGCGGTATGGCCGCGATGTTCACCATGATGAACAACGCCCGTCTGGGTGTTGGCGGTCAGGGCGTTGGCGCTGCCGAAGGCGCCTATCAACACGCACTGGCCTATGCGTTGGAGCGCAAGCAGGGCAAGACGCCCTCGGGCACGATCATCGACCACGCGGATGTGCGCCGGATGCTGATGAGCATGCGCGCCGATACGTTTGCTGCGCGGGCGATCATGCTGGCCAATGCCGCCGCCATCGACATGGCCGATGCCACTGGTGACGCCGAATGGAGCGCGCGCGCCGCGCTGCTGACCCCGATCTGCAAGGCGTTCGGAACCGAGACCGGGATGCGTGTTTCGGAAACCGGCGTTCAGGTTCACGGCGGCATGGGCTTTATCGAAGAAACCGGCGCGGCCCAGTATTACCGCGATGTCCGCGTGACTGCGATCTACGAAGGCACCAATGGCATCCAGGCCATGGACCTTGTGGCGCGCAAGATGATGGATGGCGGCGAGGCGGCCTCGCGCCTGTTGGACGAGATTGAGGATCACGCTGAACAGGCCCGCGCTACGCTGCCGGATCTGGCCGGACCCGTCTGGGAAGCCACCGAAAGCCTGCGCGAAACCACCGAATGGATCGTCGCACAATCCGACATGAACGCGCGTTTTGCCGGAGCGGTCCCCTACCTGCACGCCTTTGCCCGTGTTCTGGGCGCGCATTATCATCTGAGGGCCGCGCTGGCTGAACCCAATGGCCCGCGGTTCAAACTGGCGCGCTACTACATCAACGCGCTGCTGCCGGAATATGCCGGGCTATTGGCGCAGGCGCAGAATGGTGCGGATGATCTATACGCGCTCAGCGCAGACGAATTGGTGGCATAATGGACGGAGATTCCCCGTTGGCAATTCGGACACCGTGGCCCGAGCCTCCGGCGCAGGGGCAGGCGATTGAGATTGCCGAAGGGGTGCTGTGGATGCGGTTGCCGTTGCCGATGGCGCTGGATCACGTCAATATCTATGCGCTGGATGATGGCGATGGGTGGACGGTGATCGACACCGGCATGTCCTCGAACAAGACCCGCCGCATCTGGGCCGAGCTGATGGCGGGGCCGCTGGCGGGCAAACCGATCACCCGAGTCGTGGTCACACATCACCACCCCGACCATGTCGGCAATGCAGGCTGGTTCCAGTCCGAACATGGTGCCGAACTGGTCGCCCCCCGCACCGCGTGGCTATTCGCGCGGATGCTGCAACTGGACGTGCAGGAAAGCTGGCCGCAAGAGACGCTGGATTATTATCGAAGCGCGGGCATGGCCCCCGAGGTTCTTGCCAAGCGGATGGCCGAACGCCCTTTCAACTACTGCGACACGGTCTATCCAATGCCTCTGGGCTTTACCCGGATCAAACAGGGCAGCGTGATCCGTATGGGCGGGCGCGACTGGGACGTGCATATGGGCAACGGACACGCGCCCGAACACGCGACCTTCTGGAGTCGCGACGACAATCTGGTGATCACCGGGGATCAGATCCTCAGCTCGATCAGCCCCAATCTGGGGGTCTATGTCACCGAGCCACTGGCTGATCCGGTGGCGGAATGGCTTGAGGCATGCGAACGGTTGCAGGGATTAGCTCGACCGGACCAAGTGGCGCTGGGCGGGCATAAGCTGCCGTTCACGGGCTTGCCGCTTCGGATGAAGCAACTGATCGACAATCACCACGGCGCGCTGAAACGGTTGCAGGATTACCTGGATACGCCCAAAACCGCCGCAGATTGTTTTGTACCGCTGTTCAAACGCCCGATCGGAGAGGGCGAGTACGGGCTGGCTCTGGTCGAGGCGGTTGCACATCTGAACCATCTTTACCACATTGGAACAGTGACCCGGACGCGGCACGCGGATGGGGCATGGGAGTTTCAGCGCAAGGGGTAAAGC
The DNA here is from genome assembly GCF_056542865.1 of Ruegeria sp. AA6. NCBI lineage: Bacteria > Pseudomonadati > Pseudomonadota > Alphaproteobacteria > Rhodobacterales > Roseobacteraceae > Ruegeria > Ruegeria sp. AA6. The sequence goes on along the minus strand of NZ_JBQGAN010000007.1, from coordinate 89,448 downwards.
CATGCAGGATCAGATCGAAACATCGGCCGAGGCGGCGGAAGCGGCGGCTTTGCCTCGATGCTATGAAGTGCATGCCAACCCGAACGCGAAATCCGGCGCCAAGGACCTGCCCGGCCCGTTGCAAAAGCCGGTCGAGACCAAAAGCCCGGCCCAATGGGCTTATGAACGGCTGATCCTGTATATCCAGAATTTCGAGCAAACTCTGACTGGAGACCAAGAGGTCGCCATGGGCTTTACCGGCGGTGATGCCGGTGTGATGCGGATCGAAGGTATGGGCTATTTCGACCCTGATATCATCACCTTCTATGGTTCCGATGGCAGCGGGGCACGGACCCAGCTGGTGCAGCATGTCAGCCAATTGAACGTCATGCTGCGTGCGCTGCCCAAATCGGTTGAGGACAAGCCCGCCAATCGCATCGGATTTCGGTTGGCCAAGGATCTGGAAGAAAGCTGATCCCCTGACTTGCAATTCACGTCTGCGCAGCCTTGAATGAGTGCATCATTCCGGGGGGTGCCACGTGACCAGTTTCTCAGCCGTTTCAGGTGCCTATAGGGGCGCATGGGCGCGTCGTCGTTTGTTTGTGCCGATCTATATCGCCGTGCGCCTGTTGCTGGTGGCGTTGATTGCACCCGGCGTGGCGATCACCGTGAACCTTGCTGTGTCGCTGTCAAACCAGACCGCGCTGACGGATCAGGCAATTGCGGCCTTTATCCTGTCACCTGTCGGGTTCGTCGCGGCGGTTGTTGTACTTAGCCTGTTCCTGATGGCCGAGGTGTTTGTGTTCTCGGTCATGACGGGCTCGCTGCGGATGGGTGAAAGTGATCCGTGGCGTGCGGGCAGTTCTGCGATTGGCCTGATCCTGTCGCGATTGCCGTCCCTGTTCGGTTTCGCTGTGCGGTTCGTGCTGCGGGTTCTGCTGTTGGTGCTGCCCTTCGCTGTGGTCTCTGCCGTGATCGCGTGGTGGACGCTGACCGAATACGACATCAACTATTACCTGACTTTCCACCCGCCATCCTTCTGGATTGCGGTCGTGCTGATCGGGGCCGTGCTGCTGGTCATGGCTTGGGTGCTGATCCGGCGCCTGTCGGCCTGGGCGCTTTCGCTTCATCTTGTTTTGTTCGAAAATGTCCACCCGGCGCATGCGTTCGGCGTCAGCGCCACCCGGATGGAGGGCAAACGCGGACGTCTCAAGATCGAGCTGGCGATCTGGCTGATCCTGCGCCTGATCATTGCATCTGCAATTGCCTGGGTGGCCGGGTTACTGTTCGCCGTCGTGCCGCTTCAGGGGGCGGACAATCTGCGTCTTGCGCTTATCTATAGCCTGCTGGTGGCGGGTATCTGGTCGCTGGCCGGGTTGGTGCTGGCGGCGACCGCACTGGGCGCGTTGGCGGTGCTGCTGGACGGATTTTTTGAAATCAAGACTAAGGAACCGCCCCATCCCGAACCCGGAAGCCTGCGTATCCCATTGTTCGCGGGCCTCGGCGCGGCCGTGGTCGCGGTATTGGTCGGCTTGTGGTTCGGCCAACATCTGCTGCAACGGATACAAGCCCCCGACAGGGCCGAGGTGATTGGCCATCGTGGCGCGGCGGCGTTGCGGCCGGAAAACACCATGGCAGCGGTTCTGAAAGCCATCGAAGACGGCGCGGACTGGGTCGAGATAGACGTGCAGGAAACGGCAGATGACGTTGTGATCGTCGCGCATGATAGTGATTTCATGAAGCTGGCAGGCGTGAACCTCAAGGTCTGGGATGCAACGATGGAGGACGTAGCCCAGATCGACATCGGCAGCTGGTTCGGCCCGGAATACGCAGATGAGCGCACGCCAACCCTGCGCGAGGTTCTGGAGGCCGCGAAAGGCAAGTCCAAGGTTATCATCGAGCTGAAGTATTACGGCCATGACGTCGATCTGGAAAACCGCGTCGCCACCATAGTCGAAGAAATGGAGATGCAGGACGACATCGCCACCATGTCTCTGAAATACCCGGCAGTGCAAAAGATGAAGTCCATTCGCCCCGATTGGCGCGCCGGGGTTCTTGCGGCAACGGCCATAGGCGATCTGACGGGGCTTGAGGGCGACTTCATCGCCGTGAACGCTGCGATGGCGACGCCGGGGCTGGTCCGCTCGGTCCATGATGCGGGCAAGGACATATATGTCTGGACGGTCAACGACCCGCTCCAGATGTCCGCGATGGCCTCGATGGGGGTGGACGGGCTGATTACCGACCGCCCTGCGATGGCCAATGAGGTGCTGCGGGTGCGTGCCGAAATGGGCCCTGCCGAGCGGTTGCTGCTGTGGTTGGCAACCACTTTCGGCATGTCCTTTGACAAACAGGCGATGCGCGATGAGAGCCCCTAAACTTGCGGCGTTGATCGTGTGTATTGCCGACCCGGCGGTTGCGCAGGATTTCATGCGCAACATCGAAATGCCTGCCCACCGCGCCCTGTTCGCGCAGCGGGGCGAGGCCGATCCAATTCCGTTTGAATCGGATGGGTGTTCGGGTGGCTTGTCTGCCAGCTGGCGTTTTGTGGCGGACACCTTTCCAAAGTTCAGTGCGCTTTACGAGGCGCACCCGCCTTGGGAATACTGTTGCGTGACCCATGATAGCGCCTATCACAACGCAGGAGGCGCATTGCGGGCCGAGGACAGTTTCGACGCGCGCGTATCTGCGGATGATGCCCTGCGCGTATGCGTCAAAAAGCACGGCGAAGACAACGCCGAGGCATATGCCGATCGTTACGACATGACGCCCGACCAGATTCGTTCGGCTCATTCCGTCACGGCCGAGGCCATGCATGCCGCCGTTCGATTGGGGGGCGGGCCTTGTTCCGGCCTGCCTTGGCGGTGGGGGTTCGGATATCCGGGGTGTTCCGTGTTTAAAACTGTAACGCCTGCGCGCGAATAACGTGGTGACAGCCCCTGGATTTTCATTTATCCAACATCTCAAACACGCGAATTAGGAATCTCTGAGTCATGGCTGAACACAAGCACGGCGAAATGGACATCACGGTCCAGGAAAAAACCTTCCACGGCTTCATCAAAGCAACAACATGGTGCGTTGTTGCCATCGTCTTTATCTGCCTGTTCCTGGCGGTCTTCGCCTCTTAATCCATACCGGGGTCGACCGTGTTCAGGATTTTGCTTGCCTGCCTGCTGGCAGTAACCGTGGCGGGCTGCACCGGATCGCAGCGACCTCAGGCGGATCAGTCAGAGATTGTGGCCCGGTCCTACCGTGATCCGGGGCCGTCGACTCTGACCCTGTATACGATGATCAGCACCCGGACCGGTTCGGGTGCGCATACGTCATTGATGATAAGCGGCAGTGAGCGGGTGATCTTTGACCCTGCTGGCTCGTTTCGGGCGGATGTGGTGCCGATCAAGAATGACGTGCTCTATGGCATCACTCCGAATGTCGAGCGCGCCTATCGTAGTAGCCACGCGCGCGAGACGCACTATGCACGCATCCAAACCATCGAAGTGACCCCGCAACAGGCCGAGATCGCGCTGCAGCTAGCTAAGCAGATGGGGCCGGTGCCGGGAGCATACTGCGCCAATTCAACCGCCCGCCTGTTGCAGCAGGTTCCGGGGTTCGAGCAGATTGACGTGACCTTTTACCCGGTCAAACTGTCTGAACAATTTGGTCAACTGCCCGGTGTATCCACGACCGAATATCGTGAGAATGACGATGCCGATCTGCAAAAGGGTCTGGCTGCAAATAATGCTCTGTTGAATCAACAGACTGGGGCGCTAACCCAATAGATACAACAACCCGTAGAGGGTGGCTGCTCCGGTAAAAATCGCCGCTAGCACATTTTTAGTGGTCACGCCAACCGTAAGCGCTGCTGCGGCGGCAGCCATGCGGGGCAGATCCGGCTGCCCCTCGGTCGCTGACGGCCAGACGACCAGAGGCGCGATCAGCGCGGGCAGGATTGCCACTGCGGTATAGCGCAGGTGGCGCAGCAACCAGGGTGGCATCGGACGGTCCCCCACCAGGCCGATAAAGGTGAACCGCAGCACATAGCTGCCGATGGCCAGCCCGAGGATGATGATCCAAATTGTCACCGGGTCGATTTGGTTCATGCTCTCCTCCGCTCCAGCATCAGCTCGGCCTGAGCACCGGCCATCATGCCAGCTGCCCCGGCAATCAGAAGACCCAGATTGAAGGGAACGGCAACCGTCAGCAGGGCGACGACGATGGCCACCGCAGCCGCAACCAAATGAGGAAGTGTCCGCATCATCGGGCCGATCAGCGCCAGAAATGTAATCGGAAGCGCAAAGTCCAGCGCCCAGCTTTCTGGAATCTGTGCGCCCAGAACCGCCCCAAGGTAAGTGGCCAAAAGCCAGACGGGTGTGACGGGCGTTACCGACCCAAAGAAATAGGCCACCCGTTGCGGCACCGTCATCTGGGGTTCGTTTTCGAATTGCACGATCGAGCTGGCGTAGGAGTTGTCAACGATCAGAAACGCGGCGAAAGCCCGTTGCCACAGGGGGGCCGCGCCCATGTACGGCGTAAGCGAAGCGGAATACATCGCAACGCGCAGGTTCACGGCCAGGGCCGAGATCAGAACAATCACGGTAGGCGCGTTATCTTGCAGCAATTGCAGGGCAGCGAATTGCGCGGCCCCCGCGAATACCGCGGCGGAAAAGGCCATGGTCTGGATGATATTGAACCCGGTTTCGGTCGCAAAAACACCGAACAGCATTCCAAACGGGAAAGCCACGAAGATAAATGGCAACCCGTCGCGAAAACCCTTCCAGTAGTAGGACTTGGATGTGGAGATTGCCATGGCTAGATCCTATGGTGACCTCAGCAGCAGTAGCGGTGTTCGGAAAGGGTTTCAATTGGCTACGGAACTGGATGTCTCGGACTACATCATCGCCCCCGATCCCGGCGCGGTCCGGCTGACCCGTGCGGTTGAAGGCGTGGACCAGAATGGCGAGGTTAGCCAGATCTCGGTGGTCGAGGAGCGCCCGCTGACGATTTTCCTGAATTCGCAAGAAATCGTGACGGCGATGACCATCGGCGATTACCCCGAATATCTGGCGCTGGGCTTTCTGCGCAATCAGGGCATGCTGCTGGCCGATGACGAGATCACGCGGGTCGACTATGACGACGATCTGGAAACCGTTGTGGTGCGCACCGCACGCGAGACTTCATACGAAGACAAGCTAAAGAAAAAGACCCGTACCAGCGGCTGCGCGGTCGGCACGGTGTTTGGCGACATGATGGAGGGGTTGGAGGATGTGCGCTTGCCGCAGGTTCAGGTGCGCACCTCGTGGTTGTATGACCTTGCCGCCAAGATCAACCGAACCCCGTCGCTGTATCTTGAGGCCGGGGCGATCCACGGCACGGTTTTGTGCCACAAAAACAGGCCCTTGGTCTATATGGAAGACGTGGGCCGTCACAACGCGGTCGACAAAATCGCAGGCTGGATGCTGTCCGAAGGTGAGGCGGCGGATGACAAGATCCTCTACACCACGGGTCGTCTGACCTCGGAAATGGTGATCAAGACGGCGATGATGGGCATCCCGGTGCTGGCGTCTCGGTCAGGTTTCACCGCATGGGGCGTCGAGATTGCGCGCGAGGTCGGTCTCACGCTAATCGGCCGCATGCGGGGCCAGCGTTTCGTGTGTCTATCGGGTGAGGACCGATTGCTGCGCGATGTGGACCCGGCAAGCGTTCCGGTCGAAGACAAAAAGCACAAACGAAAAAGTTCTCAGTCCTGATTTTTTGACGCAACGAGCCCGTTACCAGAAAACCCTGCGAATTCTGACAGATGTGTCCTAGACTGGGGCAAACAACGTGGGATTGGAAGTGGCTTTGATGCTATGGAATTGATCAACCTCATTGCGCCGGTCTTTGCGGTAATCCTGACCGGATACGCGTTTTCCTGGACCAAACTCCTGAGCCAAGACACCTCGGATGCGCTGGTTCAGTTTGCGGTCTATGTCCTGATCCCGGCGATCATGTTCTACCTGATCGGACAGGAGGAATTTGCTAACCTTCTGAACTATGGGTTCTATATTTCTTACGGCGGTACGCTGTTGCTTCTGTTTGCAGTGCTGTTCGTTTGTTTGAAATCCGTTCTGAATTTTAAGGTGGGCTCGGCCACGGTTGCAGCGTTTGCGGCAGTTGCATCAAATACCGCGTTGGTAGCTCTACCTGTTCTGCACGCGATCTTCGGCTCGAAAGGCGCGTTGCCGGCGGTTCTGGCCAATCTTGTCGTGGCCATTTTGCTTTTGGTCATGACTACGGTTCTCGAAAGCGCGGCAGGACACAAGGCAAACAGTAAAACCCCGATCTACAAGATTTTCCTGAACGTTCTGAAAAACCCGATTATTGCTGCGACCTTGTTGGGGGTCGCCTATTCGTTCACGGGTATCGGATTTTCAGACTCTGTCTCGGATTACCTCGAACTGCTCAGCCAAGCGTTGGCGGCTGTTGCGCTGTTTGCGATTGGGTTCACGACCAGTGTGCGAACGATCGTTCAGACCGGGCCGCTGATCCTGTCTTTGACCTTGGTAAAGCTGATCGTTGCACCCGGGCTTGTATTGTTGGCTGCGCATCTGATCGGGCTTGATCCGTTGTGGACCATCGCCGCGACCATTTCATCTGCGGTGCCAACGGCAAAAAACATTTTTCTGCTGGCAAAGCACTACGATCAGGAACCTCAACTTGCGGCCCATATCGTATCAGCGACGTCGTTCCTGTCAGTTGGGACGTTGATCCTGTGGCTGTTTGTCCTTCACCATCTGTATCCAACCGCGTTTCAATTGAACTAAGTTCGATCTACAACGTCGCGGATAACAGATTGCTCAGCAGAAGAATCTAGGTGCGGATATGAGTAACCCCCTTGGCGTGATCCTTGCAGGCGGCCTTGCCACCCGAATGGGCGGTGGCGACAAGGGCCTGTTGCAGGTTGGCGGGCAAAGCCTTCTGGGTCATGTGCTCGACCGGCTTGGCCCGCAAGTGGACGGCCTTGCACTGAATGCCAACGGTGATCCCGCTCGGTTCGCCGATCTGAACCTGCCCGTCCTTGCCGATACGATTGAGGGCTTTGCAGGTCCTCTGGCGGGTGTTCTGGCCGGGCTTGACTGGGCCGCAGAGCAAGGTGCCGACAGCATCGTTACCGCCGCCGCCGACACCCCGTTCTTCCCGCGCGACTTGGTGGCTCGGTTGGCGCAAGCCGCCGAAGGGCAGGTGCATCCGCTGGTGCTGGCGACCACTCCGCGCATGGGGGATGAGGCGCTGAAGTCCGGTGGGGGTAAGCGGGTGAACCGGCATCCGACCTTTGGCCTCTGGCCGGTTGCGCTGCGCGATGATTTGCGGGATGCGTTGAAAGATGGGTTGCGCAAAGTGGTTATGTGGACCGACCGGCACGACGGGCGTGAGGCGCTGTTCCCCGCCGAGCCCTTCGATCCGTTCTTCAACGTCAACACGCCCGATGATCTGGAACGTGCGGAAAAGCTGTTGGAGCAAGCATGAGGGTCTACGGTGTCACCGGTTGGAAAAACGCCGGAAAAACCGGGCTGATGGAGCGTTTGGTGACCGAGATCACAGGGCGCGGTTTTACCGTCTCGACCGTGAAACATGCGCATCACGGTGTCGATGTCGATCAGCCCGGCACCGACAGTCACCGCCACCGGGCTGCGGGCGCGTCCGAGGTGTTGTTGGCCTCGGGGCAGCGGATCGCCATCATGCAGGAATTGCGCGGTGCGCCCGAGCCGTCGCTGGACGACCTACTGGCGCGTCTGTCTCCGGTCGATCTGGTGCTGATTGAAGGGTTCAAGCGCGAAGCCCACCCCAAGGTCGAGGCGTTTCGGGCCAAGGCCGGGAACCCGCTGATGGCGCCGGAAAACAATACGATCCACGCAGTCGCCAGCGATACATCGCTGGACGTCAAGGTGCCGGTTTTTGACCTGAACGACACAGCCGCCATAGCGGATTTCGTCCTGAAAGAGGTCGGTTTGTGATCGGTTTCGACAGCTTTGCCATGGTCGATTGGTCTGGCGGCAACGACACCGGCCCTCGTCCACGCAAAGATGCGATCTGGGCCTGCGTGGTGTGCGGGGGCAAGGCAGAGGAACCGACTTACCTCAGAAACCGCAAGATTGCCGAGCAATGGCTGCATAATTTGATTGCAGTTGAAATTGCGGCTGGGCGGCGGCTGTTTCTGGGGTTTGATTTTCCGTTTGGTTACCCAAAGGGCTTTTTGCGGGCGCTAACCGGTTCGGATGATCCGCTGCAGTTGTGGGAGTGGTTCGAGAACCGGATCGAGGACACGCCCAAAGCCAATAACCGTTTCGATCTAGCAGGAGAGATCAATTGCCGTTTTGGCGGTAAGGGACCGTTCTGGTTCAATGGTTTGCAACGCGATATCGACGGGTTGCGCAAGGATAAGTCCGATTACCATAATCCTTTTCCCGAGCGTCGATCCGTCGAACGCGCACCAGAAGCCAAGGGCAGCTTTACGTGCTGGCAAATGGGCGGTGCCGGAGCGGTCGGTGGTCAGGTGATGACCGGTCTGCCTGTATTGGCCCGGCTGCGTCGCGCGTTTGCGGGCAAGGTTTCGGTCTGGCCGTTCGAGGCGCTGGACACGCCGGTCGCCTTTGTGGAAATCTGGCCCTCGCTTACTCTGGGGGCTGCGCCCGAAGGGCGGATCAAGGACGCGTGGCAGGTCGAGCAAGTTGCTCGGTCCTTGGCCGCGATGCCCTCCGCAGACTTGGCAGAGCAACTGAACGTCGAAGCAGCAGAGGAAGGCTGGATTTTGGGAGTGTCACAACGCAAACCGAATATCGCACCGCCGCCGCTGCGTAATGATTGTTTTGCTTTGCCAGCCGGAGTGAACTGGACCCCGGTGGATGACGCGTTGGCGCTGCTGCGCAAGAGGTTGACGGTGGTTGCCCCGGCGGAATCTGTACCGTTGGCGCAGGCTGCGGGGCGCATTCTGGCCGGGGATATTATCGCAAAACGCTCGAACCCGCCGCAGCCCAATACGGCTGTGGATGGCTATGGGTTTGCCGGTGCCGCGCCGGAGGGCGCGCAGGTGATGCCTTTGCATCCGGGGCGTGCGGCGGCGGGTATCCCGTTTGAAGGGGTGGTGCCGGACGGCCATGCGTTGCGCGTATTGACCGGAGCGGCTCTGCCAGCGGGGGTGGATACCGTCATTTTAGAAGAGGACGTCACCGTTCAGGACGGGCATGTTGCTTTTCACGGCCCTCTGAAACAGGGCGCAAATACCCGCCGCGCCGGGGAAGATGTAGCAGAGGGTGATCCGGTGCTGCCCGCCGGGCGTCGATTGACTCCGGCTGATCTGGCCTTGTTGTCGGCGACAGGAATCGCTGAAGTGTCGGTTCGCAAAACACTGCGCGTGGCAGTTCTGTCGACCGGGGATGAGTTGGTCGAGCCCGGAGACACCGCCGGGCCGGGACAAATATTCGATGCCAACCGCCCGATGCTGTTGTCCCTGATCGACCGGATGGGATTTCAGTCCTTAGACGTGGGTCGCGTGCCAGACGACCGTGACGTACTTCGAGACCGCCTGAATGCGACGGCAGAGCAGGCGGATGTGATATTAACCAGCGGCGGAGCTTCGGCAGGGGATGAGGATCACGTCTCGGCCTTGTTGCGAGAGGCTGGCGCGATGCAGCAATGGCGGATCGCGCTGAAACCCGGACGGCCGCTGGCGCTGGGTCTGTGGGAGGGCACGCCGGTCTTTGGTCTACCGGGTAACCCGGTGGCCGCCATGGTCTGCACGTTAATCTTTGCACGTCCGGCGCTGGGCCTATTGGCTGGCGAAGGTTGGCAGGAACCACAGGGGTTTGACCTGCCTGCCGCATTCGAGAAACGCAAGAAACCGGGGCGCCGTGAATACCTGCGCGCCCGCGTCCGGGATGGTCGGGCCGAAGTGTTCGCCTCGGAAGGGTCGGGGCGGATCAGTGGGCTAAGCTGGGCCGAGGGGTTGGTCGAGGTCGAAGACGGAGCACGTCACATCAAACCGGGCGATATGGTCCGGTTCATCCCTTACGGAAGTTTCGGGCTTTAGTCGAAGGTTCCCGCCACGCGCCCCAACAGCATGAAGGCCCGCGCCGTGCGGGTTTCTCCAAGGGAAGTCAGTTCAGCGTCACTGGCCTCGGGCTCAAACGCGACGATCATATGGTCGAAGCGGCGCAGGAAATGATGCGCGGCATCGCGGAAGATCGGATCCTGTTTCATCCGCGCCGCGGTCAGCGCCAACGACGACCGATCGCGGATACCACCCAACGCAGCCACAGAACGTCCACGGGCCCCTTGCGCGAACTGCCGCCAAATCTCGGGACGGGCCATGTCGGGGCGCAGGTCATCCATATAGATGCCTTCTTGGCTGAGTAGGGTCAGAACGTCTTGCGACGCCTGCACGAGCTGCGCGGTTTTTCGGTCTTTCAACGCCATACGCAAAGCGTTGAAACCTTCGGTATCTTCTTGTGTTTCGGGAAAATTCAGCGCGCGAATGAAGATATCGGTGCTCAGCGGCGGAGCAATGTCCTCGGCCTGAGTGCCCAGTTCCAGCGAGGTTTGATCCCCTGTCCCATTCTGCGTTGCCACGGGTGCAGGTTCCATGCGCTTGGTCGAAAACGTCGCCAGCGCGCTTTCTGTCTTTTTCGCGGTTTCCGCGATTTCGTCCAGTTTTTTGCTGACAGCCGGTTCGTGGGAAATGGCGGCGCGCTGTTGTTGCCCAACATAGGCTTGCCTCAGCGCATCAACGGCAGTCTGAAGACGCTCGCTTTCTTCGCGCATGATGCGGCTAGCGCGCATAGCCATCGCGGCGACCCAGATCATGGCCACCGGCATGAATACGGCCAGCAGCGTGATCACGAACCCACCGCCCTCAATATTGTCTGGGAGCACGAGGAACAAAACCGCGAAAACCAGCCAGATCACGCTGAGCACCACTGCGGCGATCTCTATTGAGGTCACGGATGGCTCAGACGGCTTGTCGTAAACGCCCAGCGAAGTTGGCCGCTCGGCTTCTTGCTCAGGTGTAGGCTCGGACATGGGTATGCTCCGATCAGGCGTACTCGATACTCAGAACTTCATAGGACCGCACGCCGCCGGGGGTGCGTACTTCGACACTGTCACCTTCGTCCTTGCCGATCAGGGCGCGCGCGATAGGCGATTTGATGTTCAGCAAACCGTTTTCGATATTGGCCTCGTATTCGCCCACGATCTGCCAGGTCTTTTCCTCGTCGGTGTCTTCATCGACCAACGTAACCTTAGCACCGAACTTGATTGCGCCCGACAGCTTGGCAGGGTCAATCACATCGGCCAGCGACAGGATGCCTTCCAGTTCCTTGATGCGGCCTTCAATAAAGCCCTGTTTTTCGCGGGCTGAATGATATTCGGCATTTTCCTTCAGGTCACCCAGTTCACGCGCCGAGGCGATGGCCTCGATGATCGCAGGGCGCTCAACGGACTTGAGGTTTTTCAGTTCCGCCTCGAGCGCGGCATTGCCCGCAGGCGTCATTGGAATTTTTTCCATGTTCTTGTCGTCCACGCATAAATTGTTTCGCCCCGCCGCATGAGACAAGCGTCGGGGCGAATTGATGGGTCGTCAAATACCTGACCCAAATGAGGCGTGAATTGCAAGAGGGCTTGGCAGCGCAACACGCGGATTACGGCCTAGCTATAGCTAATCACCTCGAATTCGATGCCATTGTCATCATCGAAGTAGAACCGTTTGCCCGGTTCGTAATCAGCGTGGGATTTCGGCGTGAACCCGGCGTCGATCACTTTTTGCTCGGTGGCGTCGATATCTTCGACCAGAACGCCCACATGGTTCAGACCGCCGACGATATCATAGCTGCTTTCGCCAGACGGTTTCGGATCGCTTGGGGCGTATAACGCCAGATAGGTATGCGCGCTGCCCACATGAACCGTATAGCCACCTGCTATGGCCGGGCCTTCCCAGCGGGTCTTCCACCCAAACACCTTATGCATCCAAGCGGCCGAGGCCTGCGGATCGCGGACGGTGAAATTGGTGTGTTCTAGCGTCGCCATCATGGGATCTCCTTCGTGTTTTGAGGCTTGTCCCGACTCACCGTAATTTCTAAACCTAACTTTAGGTCAAGGGATTTTTGAAAGAATATCATGGCGGTTTCCGAGGGGCTGGCAATTGGCGCTTTGGCCCGGCGCACAGGGTTGGCCGTTTCGGCTATTCGGTACTATGAGGCGCAGGGCCTGATCACGCCGTGGCGCAATGCGGGTGGGCAGCGGCGCTATCAGCGCGCCGATATCCGGCGGCTGAGCTTTGTCATGATCGCTCAGCAATTCGGACTGACCTTGCCCCAGATTCGCGAGGTTCTGTCCGGCCTGCCCGGAAACCGCACGCCGACGCCAAAAGATTGGCAAAAGATCAGCGTCGGCCTGCGGTTCCATCTGGATCAGCGAATCGATACCCTGACGCGGTTGCGCGACAATCTGGATGGCTGCATCGGCTGCGGTTGCCTGAGCCTGCCAAAATGCGCCCTTTACAACCCCGATGACCGCGCCAAATCCCATGGTAGCGGTCCCAGATACCTTATGGGGGACGCTCCCGAGGCATAACTGCCGCATTGCAGCAATGTTACGCCGTGTTTTGATTGACCAATGTCTTTCAGACCATGTAATCAGCCGTGAAACAATATTGCGCCGACCACGCAGTGAAAGCGCCAATTCGGAAAGTTAGCTAAGGAGCCCGCGATGGCCGAGATTGAACGCGAAGCGATGGAATACGACGTTGTGATCGTGGGTGCAGGCCCCGCGGGCCTGTCGGCGGCCATCCGTCTGAAACAGCTGGATGCCGACCTGAACGTTGTCGTTCTTGAAAAGGGTTCGGAAGTGGGCGCGCATATCCTTTCAGGCGCGGTTCTTGACCCCTGCGGTCTGGATGCTCTGATCCCGGACTGGAAAGAAAAAGGCGCTCCGCTGAATACGGAAGTGCATGAGGACAACTTCTATATGCTGGGTGAGGCGGGCAAGATTCGCATCCCCAACTTCCCGATGCCGCCGCTGATGAACAACCACGGAAATTACATCGTTTCGATGGGCAACGTCTGCCGCTGGATGGCTGAACAGGCCGAAGAACTGGGCGTGGAAATCTTCCCCGGCATGGCGTGTTCCGAGCTGGTTTACGGTGATAATGGCGAGGTCAAAGGCGTTGTGGCCGGCGTGTTCGGCCTTGAGCCCGACGGATCCTATGGTCCGCAAACCGAGCCGGGCATGGAGCTGCACGGCAAATACGTCTTCCTGTCGGAAGGTGTCCGCGGGTCGCTGTCGAAGGAAGTCATTGCCAAATACGACCTGTCTGCCGGTAAAGAGCCGCAGAAATACGGCGTCGGCATGAAAGAGATCTGGGAGATCGATCCGGCCAAGCACAAAGAGGGCTCGGTCACGCACACCATGGGCTGGCCGCTGGGCAGCAACGCAGGTGGCGGATCGTTCATCTATCACCTTGAAAACAATCAGGTCTATGTCGGTTTCGTGGTTCACCTGAATTACAAGAACCCGTACCTGTACCCGTACATGGAATTCCAACGCTTCAAACACCACCCGATGGTGGCTGAGCTGTTGAAGGGCGGTAAACGCGTGGCTTACGGTGCCCGCGCGATCACCGAGGGCGGTTATCAGTCGATGCCGAAACTGGTCGCGCCGGGTGTGGCGCTGCTGGGCTGCTCGGCCGGTATGGTCAACGTGCCGCGCATCAAGGGCAACCACAATGCAATGCTGTCGGGTAAAGCCGCGGCCGAAGCCGCGTTTGACGCCATCAAGGCCGAGCGTTCGGGCGACGAGCTGACAGCATATGAGGTCGAGGTGCGCGATGGCGCCATCGGCAGCGACCTGAAAAAGGTGCGCAACGTCAAACCGATCTGGTCGAAATATGGCCTGACTGCCTCGCTGATGCTGGGTGGTCTGGATATGTGGACCAACACACTGGGCTTCTCGTTCTTTGGCACAGTCGGCCACGGCAAGAATGACGCGCAATCCACCGAAGAGGCCAGCAAACACCAGCCCATCGACTATCCCAAACCCGATGGCACGCTGTCTTTTGATCGTTTGACCAACGTTTCGTTTGCGATGACCAACCACGAGGAAAGCCAGCCTTGCCATCTGAAGCTGGCCGACCCGGAAATCCCGGTCAAAGTAAACCTGCCCAAGTTCGACGAACCGGCGCAACGCTATTGCCCGGCAGGTGTTTATGAAATGGTCGAGGACGACGGTGAAGCGCGCTTTGTGATCAACTTCCAGAACTGCGTCCACTGTAAGACCTGCGATATCAAGGACCCCAGCCAGAACATCACCTGGACCACGCCGCAGGGCGGGGATGGCCCGAACTATCCCAACATGTAAGCAAAAATCCGGGCACTGGCAGGGTCGTGAAGGCTCTGCCATTGCCTCTTGCCAGCCAAAGCCCTAGCTTATTGCGCAGAGCAAATTAACAGGGCAGGATTTAGGTGGCTTCTCTGGTTCGTCGCGCAGCGCTGGCTGCGCTGTTCACCACGTCATTTTTGGTTCCGGTTTACGCGGACACCGGCTCCGGGGCTTATCTGGCCGGTCGTCAGGCGATCTATGAGAACGACTATACGGCAGCAGAAAGATACTATGCCAAGGCCCTGAAGGCCGATCCCGAAAATGCCACGTTGCTGGAAAGCGTCGTCGTCGCCCGCCTGTCGTTGGGCGAGGCTGAGCGTGCGCTGCCTGTCGCGCAAGCGATTGAAGGCATAGGTTTGTCCAGCCAGGCAGCGCGGATGGTGATCTATGCGAATCTAGCGTCCGACGGTAAATTTGAAGAATTGCTGAATCGCGACCCCGAAAGCGAAGGCGTGGGGCCGCTGGTTGATGGGCTGATGCAAGGTTGGGCTTACATCGGCCAAGGGGCAATGACGCGCGCGATGGAGGCATTTGACGAGGTTGCGACGCAGGATGGCTTGCGCGATTTTGCGTTGTATCACAAAGCGTTGGCACTGGCCTCGGTTGGTAATTTCGAAGGCGCCGAAGAGGTTTTCAGTGCGCATAATGGTGCTGTCTCCCGTTTCTCTCGCCGTGCAGCTTTGGCGCGGACCGAGGTATTGTCCCAACTGGATCGCAATGACGACGCACTGCATTTCGTCGAAGAAGTTTTTGCCGCCGGGAGCGACCCCTCTATCGAAAGCTACGTCGCGCGCCTGACAGCGGGTGAGACTTTGCCATTTACACACGTACAGTCCGCACAGGACGGCATGGCCGAGGTGTTCTTTTCGGTCGGCGCGGCCCTAAGCAATGAGGCGGCACAGAACTATGTTCTGCTCTACGTCCGAACGGCTGTCTTCCTGCGCCCTGACCATGTGGACGCAATCCTGCTAAGTGCAGATCTTCTGGATGCACTGGGGCAATATGATCTAGCGGTGGATGCCTATCGCATGGTTCCCGCCGGCAGCAGCGATTACCACGCGGCCGAGCTGGGCCGGGCTGAGGTCCTTAGCCGTTCGGGTAAAAAAGACGCGGCAGCCGAGGTATTGCAGACGTTAGCCGCGCAGAACCCCAATCTTCCCGGTGTGTATGTTGCGTTGGCAGACCTGCAACGACAGGAAGAAGAATACAAAAGTGCGGTTGCGTCTTACGACCGCGCTATCGAATTGACCGAGGGCACCTCGGGCGGGAACTGGTTTCTGCACTATGCCCGCGGAATCTCGCACGAGCGGCTTAAACAGTGGGATCAGGCCGAGGCCGATTTCCGCCGTGCGTTGGAACTTAACCCGGATCAGCCGCAGGTGCTGAACTATCTGGGGTATTCGCTTGTCGAACGGCGTGAAAAGTTGGACGAGGCGCTGGAGATGATCGAACGCGCCGTCGCGGCGCGACCTGAAAGCGGATATATCGTTGATAGTCTGGGCTGGGTTCTGTTCCGTCTAGGCCGCTATGACGAGGCTGTTGAGCATATGGAGCGTGCGGTTGAACTGATGGCCGTCGATCCAGTCGTGAATGATCATCTGGGTGACGTCTACTGGGCCGTAGGCAGAGCGCGCGAGGCTGAATTCCAGTGGAAACGTGCTCTGTCTTTCATTGACCCCGAAGACACGGATGGTGAGGCCGATCCCGAGCGAATCCGCCGCAAATTGGAAATAGGGCTGGACGCTGTGCTGGCCGAGGAAGGCGCGGAACCGTTGACGGTAGCCAATGGCAATTAAGGCCTTTGCGCCCGCCAAGATCAACTTAACTCTACATGTGATCGGACGGCGTGCGGACGGCTATCACGCGCTGGACTCTTTGGTGGTGTTTGCCGATGTCGGCGACACGCTGGAGTTTAAGAACGGCGATGACCTCTCGATCTCGGTCACGGGCGAACACGCGGCGGGCGTCCCCACAGATCACCGAAATCTGGTCTGGAAGGCGGCCGAGGCTGCGGGCTGGACGGGGCATATTGTCCTGAACAAGGTGCTGCCTCATGGCGGCGGAATCGGAGGTGGGTCGTCGGATGCGGCTGCGACTTTGCGCATGGCGGCAGATCAGGGGGCGTCAGTTTCGCCGAATTTGGCGCTGTCACTTGGGGCAGATGTGCCCGTCTGCATGCTGGCCTCTGGCGCGCGTATACGCGGTATAGGCGAGCAGTTGACCACGGTTGCCTTGCCCGCTTTGCCCGCTTTGCTGGTCAATCCGGGTGTGGAAGTGCCTACTGGTGCGGTGTTTTCGGCCCTGGAAAGCCGGGACAACCCGCCCATGCCCGACCGTATCCCTGATTTTGCAACCCCCGAGGAATGCGCTGTCTGGCTACAGGATCAGCGCAATGACCTTGAGCCTCCGACGACTGAGCTGGCCGCTGACGTGGCCCGTGTTATTGAAGATTTGGCGGACACCAAACGCGCCCTTCTGGCCCGGATGTCGGGTTCAGGGTCTACTTGTTTTGCGCTTTACCCAACAATGAAGGACGCGCATTTCGCGGCTTACGAAATCGGCGCGTCCCATCCCGATTGGTGGTGCCGGGCAACGCAGCTTAATTGAGACGAGACACCACGTAATCGGCGAGATCGCGTAGCAGCGAGCGAATCTCGTGATCCGGCAGCACATCCAGCGACGCTTTGGCCTTGTTGGCCCAGCCAAAGGCGTCAACACGTGTGGCCTCAAGTGTGTTGTACTTGTTCATCAGGCTCAGCGCGTGATCCAGGTCGCCATCTTCCTGACGACCCCGTCCAATTGTACGCTCCCAGAAGGCATGCTCTTCGGCGGTTGCCTGCGCCACGGCCTTGATCACCGGCAGGGTTAACTTGCGCTCACGGAAATCATCGCCGACATTCTTGCCAGTCGCCTTGCTATCGCCTTGATAATCCAAAAGATCATCCGCAATCTGGAAGGCAATGCCCAATGCGTCACCGTAGTCAAACAGCGCTTTGACCTGATCTTCCGAAGCGCTGGCGATCACGCCACCCACCTCAGTCGCGGCCGAAAACAGGGCTGCGGTTTTGCCACGCACGACCTGCAGGTAAATCGCCTCATCCGTACCCAGATCGGTGGCGGCCGTCATCTGCAGCACTTCGCCCTCGGCAATGGTGGCCGAGGCATTGGCCAGAATGTCTAGTACCCGCAGCGATCCGGTCTCGACCATCAACTGGAAGCTGCGGGAAAACAGGTAATCGCCGACCAGAACGCTGGACTTGTTGTCCCACAACAGGTTCGCGGTAGGGCGTCCGCGCCGCTGAGCGCTTTCGTCCACCACATCGTCATGCAGCAGGGTCGCGGTGTGGATGAATTCGACCGTGGCTGCCAGTCGCACGTGGTGGTCGCCCGGATAACCGAACAGACGTGCCGCGGCCAGCGTCAGCATCGGGCGCAGGCGTTTGCCGCCCGCTTCGACCAGATGCGCCGTTACTTCCGGGATGCGCGGCGCATGTTCCGAGGCCATGCGCGTACGGATCAGTTCATTAACCGCATCCATTTCGCTGGCAAGAAGTTCGGCCAGTCGCTCATGCGGTTTTGTGACCGTGTCGATATCCATCAAACTCCCGATACAAGGCTCGACTTTCGGCGTACCTTGCCCTTACATCCATCCCCATGAAAGAACTTTTGCGCAGCACTGATCCGACGATCCTAGCCTTTGCTTCGGCTCTTCTTGAAGGTGAGGATATAGACTGCTTTCAGATGGACGTAAATATGAGCATCCTCGAAGGTGGCATCGGAATTTTTCCCCGCAGACTGATGGTGCGGGCTGATGATCTGATTCGGGCTGAACGGGTTATGCGCGATAATGACATCCCCCTGGGCCGATGAGCCTGTTTTTGGATAGTGACCTCACCTGCAACGATTTTTTGGGCGGTCGGGTGCGCCTGTGGCAGCCACGCACCGGTTATCGTGCCGGGGTGGACCCCGTTCTACTGGCGGCTTCGGTTCCGGCGATACGGGGTCACACCGTGCTGGAACTGGGTTGTGGCGCTGGTGCAGCAATCCTGTGTCTTATGGCGCGCATGCCGGGGCTGCAAGCTGTGGGGGTTGAGCTGCAAGCGCCTTATGCCGCCTTGGCGCGTCGAAACGCGGCAGAAAACGACGCCGTGTTGGAAATCGTCGAAGCTGACCTCAGCGCCTTGCCAGCGGATCTGAAACAGCGCCAATTCGACCACGTGATTGCCAATCCGCCCTACTACCGTGCCGGTGCGCACAGCTCTGCATCCGATCAAGGACGCAGTGTAGCCCTGGGTGAGGTGACGCCGCTGGACTTTTGGTTCGACGCGGCGGCAAAGCGCCTCGCGCCCCGTGGCTACCTGCACATGATTCAAAAAGCAGATCGCCTGCCTGACATGCTGGCAGCCTGCGCGGGGCGTCTGGGATCGATCGAGGTGCTGCCGTTGGCTGCGCGTACCGGGCGGGGTGCGGAATTGGTGATCTTACGGGCCAAAAAAAATGGAAAAGCGGCGTTTCGATTGCATGCACCGCTGATCATGCATGCGGGTGCGCGGCATGAAAAAGACGGCGAGGGCTATACGACTCAGGTCTCGAATGTGCTGCGATCTGGGGCTGCAATCACTGAATTCTTCGGTCAATAGGCATTAACCAGCCGAAATTGTCGGATTTATGACAGATTCTGTGCGTCTGCGGCGTGACAGGGTGGAAACGATGTGGTCAACTTCTTACGTGAAACTCAGACACCAAAAGAGGAGTATCGCCATGAGCGTGAGCGCACACCTGACCGAACTGAAGAAGAAGCACGAAAACCTCGGTCTTGAAGTTGAACAAGCCCAACGCTCGCCTGGCATCGACGATCTCCATATAGCTCAACTCAAAAAACAAAAGCTTAGGCTTAAGGAAGAGATCGAGCGACTGTCCAACTAGCGACGCATACTGGCTCGTGCCGCGATGGCCGCGCCACCAGTGATCAACACGGCCGCGATCGCCAGACCCCAGGACGGGGCGGCGATCCCGGCCACAACCAAAGCCAGTGTAGACAATAGGGGTGCCGCGTAGGACGCCGTGCCCAATACCTGAATGTCGCCCTGTTTGACCCCAATATCCCACACATAAAACGCTAGCCCGACCGGCCCCAGCCCAAGCGCCAGGATTGAGACCCAGCCAAAAGCGCTGTTGGGCAGCACGGTGTCTTCAAGTGCTAAGTGCAGCACGCCTGATGCGATGGCCGTGGTGATGCAGAAAACGGCGACCGAGCTTGTTGGTGTATCCCCCAAGCGGCGCGACAGCACCGAATAGCCTGACCATGTCAGCGCGCATAACAGCGCCAGCCCATAGCCGGTCAAATGGTCAGCCTGAAATCCGGCGCCACCACCGCCCGCGATGATCACGGCGGCCCCGGCAAAGCCAAGGCAGGCCCCGAACAGATGTCCGATGCGCAGGTGTTCACCTGGCAGTAACCCGGAAAACAGAACGATCAACAGGGGCCACAGATAGGCAATCAGTCCGGCCTCGGCGGCCGGGGCCATCCGCAGGGCCGAGAAATAAAGGGCGTGATAGCCGAACAGGCCGAGCGTTCCGAACAGGTAGGTCGTCCAGCGCACCGCGCGCAATTGGGCCAACCCACCGTTGGCCCATGTCCAGATCAGGCCCAAGGTGCCACCAATCGAGAAACAGATTGCGTTCAACAACAAAGGCTGTGTCGGTGCCGAGCCGACCGTAAACAGCGCCAAAAGAGACCACAGAAGAACCGCAACAAACCCGATCCCGGTCGCACGTGCCCTGGTCATGGCGCCGGAACCTCTTCCACTGGAATAACTTTGAATTCGTCCGAGATATGCGCGGTCTTTTCAATCTCGGAGACGAACCAATCCCGAAACGCCGCGATCTGGGGCCGCTTTTCTGCCCCAAGCAAGCAAAGGAACCGGAACCGTCCCTTGGTTTCAATGGCAGTTTTGAAAGGCGCGACCAGCCGGCCTTCGCTCATGTCTTTCAGGATCATTGCGCGACGGCCCAGCACCACCCCAACACCAGCAACAGCCGCATCAATCGCATGGTCTGCGTTGGAAAATCGCGCGCCGTGCTCGGGGACGAAATCGACGCCAACGGCGCGAAACCAGGTGGGCCAGTCGCAGAGCGGACGCAAGAATGCGATCGAGTCGTCATGGATCAGCGGCGCATTTCGCAGGCTGTCGGGTGTTGGAAACTGCTCGGCCAATTCCGGGGTCATCACAGGGGTTAGCCATTCCTTGCGCACGGGCAATGAATACAGGCCCTCATCCGGTCCATAGCCAAAGCGGATGGCGACATCCACATCGTCCCTTTCCAGGTCCATATTGCGCAGGGTGGCCGAGAATTTGAGATCAATCTCGGGATGTGCCCGCGCAAAGTCATACAGGCGTGGGGCCAGCCACTTGGCGGTCAGCGCAGGCCCCGCCGTAACGGTCAGGCTGGTATCGTCGTCCAGTCGACGAGCGGCCTGCCATGCGGCCTGCAACGTGGCAAACCCGTCGGCAGCACCGGGGGCAAGAGCGCGCCCTGCATCTGTCAGTTCAACCGCACGGTTCAGGCGATGAAACAGAGGACGCCCCAAATGCTCCTCCAGCGATTTGATCTGAAACGAAAGTGCTGCCGGGGTGACATGCAGTTCCTCTGCCGCTTTGGCAAAAGACATATGCCGGGCAGCCGCATCAAAGGCACGTAGGGCGGTCAGAGGCGGGAGTGAGGTGTTCATTCAGTCAAAATATTCTTAACTGAAGTTCGAGTGAAGCTCGTTTGTCAGCTTTGAATTTAAGTCCCATATTCAGATCAAGTCAAACAAACCTGAACTGAAAGGAAGATTGTCATGATTGAGGTCACGACCAACCCCGCGACGGCGCTTGCTTTCCAGCGTGCCCATTTGGAACGGTCCCGTGCGATTGTCAGCGCCCTGAAATGGCTTTTCGGTTCCCGCTGAACGCAGCGCGCGCGTTCTTACGGGATAAAAAAAGGGCCGGTCCAAAAGGACCGGCCCTATTGTTTTTGTCCGATGGCTTAGACGAAGAACTGCGCACCATTGGCCGAAATGGTGGAGCCATTGATGAACTGAGAATCATCCGACGCCAGGAACGCCACGCAGCGCGCGATTTCTTCGGGTTCACCCAGGCGACCGGCCGGTATTTGACCGATGATGGATTCGCGGACCTTTTCCGGCACTGCCATGACCATTTCGGTCGCAATGTATCCGGGGCAGATCGCGTTGGCGGTGATGCCCGCGCGCGCACCTTCCTGTGCCAGCGATTTCACGATGCCCAGATCGCCCGCCTTGGTTGCGGCATAATTCACCTGAGCGAACTGGCCTTTCTGACCGTTGATCGAGCTGATGACGATGACGCGTCCAAATTTACGCTCTCGCATGCCCGGCCAAATGGGGTGAACGGTGTTGAACACACCGGTCAGGTTGGTGTCGATCACGTCCTTCCACTGATCGGGCGTCATCTTGTGGAACGGCGCGTCGCGGGTGATGCCCGCATTGGCGACCACAATGTCGATGGGGCCAACTTCAGCTTCGACCTTTTCAAGGCCTGCTTTGGATTCGTCATAGTCGGCCACGTTCCACTTATAAGTGGCGATGCCGGTTTCCTCGGTGAATTTTGCGGCGGCTTCGTCATTGCCGGCATAGGTGGCTGCAACATTGTAGCCTTCGGCCTTGAGCGCCTTGGAAATTGCTGCGCCGATGCCGCGAGAGCCGCCGGTGACGAGTGCTGTACGTGCCATTGAGGAATCCTCCAATTTTAGTCTGGCTTGGTAATCTTGTTACTGTGAGTGTTTGGAATGCGCAATAAAGTATCGCGGCGAAAGTTGTGCCGTAATCAAAATTCATTGAAGCATTCGTGGTCTGTCATGTAATTGTTACAAAAAAGGGCGCCAAAAGGCGCCCTTGATATCCTTGCTGATCCGGCACTTAGTCGCGCTCCACGCAGAGGGCGACACCCATGCCGCCACCGATGCAGAGGGTCGCCAGACCCTTTTTCGCGTCACGGCGTTTCATTTCGAACAGCAGCGTGTTCAGAACGCGGCAACCCGACGCGCCGATCGGGTGCCCGATGGCAATTGCGCCGCCGTTCACGTTCACGATCGACGGATCCCAGCCCATGTCCTTGTTCACGGCGCAGGCTTGCGCAGCAAAGGCTTCGTTGGCTTCGACCAGATCCAGATCATCAACCGACCAGCCTGCTTTCTCCAGCGCCTTGCGCGAGGCGTAGATCGGGCCAACGCCCATGATCGACGGGTCCAGACCGGCGGTGGCGTAGGATGCGATCCGGGCCAAAGGCTCAATCCCGCGCTTCTCGGCGTTTTCAGCCGACATCAGCAGGGTCGCGGCGGCACCGTCATTCAGGCCCGATGCGTTGGCTGCGGTGACTGACCCGTCCTTGGTGAAGGCTGGGCGCAGTTTGGCCATCGCTTCCATCGTCGCGCCGTGGCGGATGTATTCGTCGCTGTCCATCACGATGTCGCCCTTGCGGGTCTTGATGGTGAAGGGCACGATTTCATCCGCGAACTTGCCTGCCTTCTGCGCGGCTTCGGCCTTGTTCTGCGAGGCAACGGCGAATTCGTCCTGCTGATCGCGGCTGATTTGCCATTTCTCGGCGACGTTCTCGGCGGTCTGACCCATGTGATAGCCGTTAAAGGCATCCCAGAGACCGTCGCGGATCATCGTGTCGATATATTTCATGTCGCCCATCTTGTGACCGGCGCGCAGGGCGGCGGCGTGGGGCGATAGGGTCATGTTTTCCTGCCCGCCTGCGGCAACGATGTCTGCGTCACCCAGTTGGATGTGCTGCGCACCCAGTGCAACAGCGCGCAGGCCCGAGCCACAGACCTGGTTGATTCCCCAGGCCGCGCTTTCTTGCGGCAGACCTGCATTGATATGCGCCTGACGCGCCGGGTTCTGACCCTGAGCGGCCGTCAGGACCTGACCCATGATTGTTTCGCTGACCTCGCTTTTTTCGACCCCGGCGCGCTCGACGACGGCCTCAAGAACGGCGGCGCCCAGATCATGTGCGGGTGTGTTTGCAAATGAGCCGCTAAAACTGCCGACACCGGTGCGTGCTGCGGATGCGATTACTACGTTGGTCATTTAGACAATCCTTTACCATCAAGGTCCTGTGGGAACTGTAATGGCGCAGATCGCAGAGGCCCAGCCCCCTTGAACAAGAGCGCCTATTGATCCCCCGCTCCAACTGCACATGGCATAGCGCAACGCTGCACTTGCAGCAACGGGCAGCTTGTCTCAGGTGCCGTAGAGGCAACTTTTTAGCGCTTAGCTGCCGGTTTGTCTGGCTTTTTCGCCCTTCCACGGGTCCGAAACGGTGGGCGCGCCAAACAAAAAACCCTGCAAACAGTCAACGCCGTTGGCGACAAGAAATTCGGCATCTGCCCTGGTTTCGACCGATTCGGCCGTCACCAGAATTTCGAATTCCCGCGCTACCGCAACCAACGCGCGGACCAGCGCCTGATTGTCGGGGTTGTCGCTGACCCCCCGCACAAACTGCCCGTCGATCTTTGCGGCGTCGAACAGAAACTCGCGAAAGTGGCGAAAGCTGAAATTGCTGGCCCCGAAATCGTCTAGTGCAAAGGCAACGCCACGTGGTTGTAGTCGATCCATGAAATCGATCACCAGTTCAGGCACGGTCATGGCTGAGGTTTCCGAGATTTCAAGGATCAGACGTTCGCCCAGATTGGCGTCTTTCTTTAGAAATCGCTCAAGCACCCGAGAGTACCGCGCGTACCCGATCGAACGGGCTGACATGTTGATGGACAGGCGAATATCGGGGTTTCTGCTCAGGGTTCGCAGCCCCATTTCAAGCGCGACACAATCCAGATCCCGCCCGATCGGAGTGTTTTCCAACTGGGGCATGAAATCCCGTGCAGGGATGACGCGGCCGGTTTCGTCCAGTACCCGAATGAACCCTTCGTAGAACGCCACGCCATACGGTGGGTGGGCCTGCATGACAGGTTGAAAGGCCAGTTTGCATTGCTTGTGCTTGACCGCCTCGGTCGCCATCTGCACCGTTGAGGTGTCTCGGGATGCGACAGCCGCGCTCAGCGGGCTATCGTCGCCTTCGGCTACATCTGCCTGTTTTCCGTCCCGCATGTCCTGATAACTTCCCTTCACGTCGCCGGTCAGGGGCTGATTTCAGAACAAACTTATGAATCTGCGGTTAAGAGGCGAAGAAACGGCTGGGACTAGCGCGAAGTTTCCCAGATCCGACCCAACGCGGCGGCGCCACCGATCACGGCACCCGTGAATCCCAGTGCAAGCATCACAAAACCAAGAACGATGATTGAGGCAGATCCCCCCGCCAGAGCCGTCAGCATGGCCAGAACCAGACCCAGCAACCCAAGGGTGGTTGATACAGTTGTCAATCGGGTCATGGTACCTCCGGTCGCTCGTTACGGGTCACATCCGCTGGATATGGAATATGAAATTCCGCTTTCAAGGAACCGAGGTGCAGGATCGGCGGATTTAAGCCTGTTTTGCCCGTGTATTGGGCGTTTTGGCCTCGAAATGCTCGAATCCGGGCGTTCCGTAGTCTTCGGGATGGCGTGCCAGATGCCGCGCTTTGATCTGTTCTGAGTTCTCGCGGCTTCCATCATGGCTATAGCCCGGGGGCGCAAAGCAATAAGACAGACGCTGGCGCAGGGTCAGCCCCGGCTGCGTGGCGTCGCGCCAGATGCCGACCCATTCGTGGAAGGCCACACGCAACGGATTAAACGTGCCGATATTATGGACAAGCCCATAGTCTACGCGGTCATCCTCTTGCTCAGGCACGAAGGTGCCGAACATCTTGTCCCAGATGATGAAGACACCCGCATAGTTGCAATCCAAGTAGCGCGCGTTTCTCCCGTGATGGGCGCGGTGGTGGCTGGGTGTGTTCATCACCACTTCGAACCAGCGGGGCATTTTGCCGATGGCTTCGGTGTGAATCCAGAACTGGTAGATCAGGTTCAAGCCGCCGCAAAACAGTACCATAGCAGGGTGGAACCCCAACAAGATCAGAGGCGCACGCACCACCATCATGAAGGTGAACGTATATGTCCAGGTCTGTCGCAGCGCCGTGGTCAGGTTGTAATGTTGCGAGCTGTGGTGGTTCACGTGGCTGGCCCAGACCCAGCGGATGCGATGCCCGAACCGGTGGACCCAGTAATAACGCAGATCGTCCAGCACGAAGCATAAGGCAATCACCGGGATCGAGGTGCCAAGGTTCAGCGGTGTGATTTTCCACAACCACATGAAGAACCCATAGGCGATGAAACCCAGCAATAAGCCCGAGGCGATGTTCCCCGCGCCCATGATAAGCGAGGTTACCGCATCCCGCGTCTCGTACCGACCCCCTTTGCCTTTGACGGCGATCCACAAAAATTCCGCCAGAACTGCAGCGACGAAGAAGGGGACAGCCCATTGTACGACGTCCGGAAAGCTCACCTGGTCGGTCATGCGGGGTCCATCAGATGTTGCCAATGGGGGCGTTCGAAATCGTCTAGGCGAATGAAGGCTTTGGGCGTTCCGAAATCGTGGAACTGAACTTCTAACCCTTCGGGGTGGTCGATCCAGTCGAAGTCCAGAAGGTGCCGCGCGACGGTGTCGGCGCCGAATGACCAAAGCAATCCGTTGCCGGTCTCGGTCCGCACCAGGGCCGAGCGTTTGTCATGAGAGATCGTCACGTCGATAATCACATCGTCCGGTGCATGCCGCAGCCATTCCGAGCGTGCGGTCTCTGGCGTCAGTTCGCGCACACGCGATCGCCCCGTCAGGTGCAGCAAAACCGTGATTCCGACGATTCCCCCGACCACCAGAACCAGCAGAACTTCAAGCGGCATTATATCCTCCCGCCCGGCAGAGTGCAGAGCGGCCAAGGAGCTGTCAAAGGTTGCGTGGCGTCAGCCTGTTTCGAGCGTGTCCAGAATCTCGTGCTGTACGACACGTTGGACAAACGGCACCAGACCATCGGGACCCGACGCCCTATCCTTGAGGTGAATGCAGATATCCGGCCTGCGCGCGGCGATAATGCCAACCAGTTCGCCTCGTACCTTGTCGTCCAGACCCGCACCCATGATGGCGCAGACAATACGTGGCTCGGCGTCCAGTTGTCGCCGGACATCGTCCTGATCATGCGCGCCCAGCCATTGGATGGGTAAGTGATCCAACTGCCGTGCCACGTCGCCGATGACATTGGGGAGTTTTCCAATCAATAAAACTACCGGTTTCATCGCCGTCTCCCTTCCCTGAGGCTGCAAAACGAAAACCGGCCCTTTTGGGCCGACCTCAGTCTAACACAAAAACCTGAAAATTGGGTGCTGTGTCAGCTATTTGCTTCGACAAGGGCCGCGATGATCGCCTTGGCGCTGTCGGAATTCCATTCGGCATCACCGATCAGGCGGGCCATCTCATTGCCGTCGGGGTCCAGAATGACGGTGATCGGCAGGGCGACCACGCCCAATTGGCGGGCAACGGCAGATTTCGGGTCCTGATGACGGGGCAGGTTTTCGATACCGTTTTCGGCGAAGAACTTCTTGATCCCGGCAGGAGAGTTCCGCCCGGTTGCAAGGGTCAGGACTTCGAACTTTTCGCCACCAAACTCTTCCTGCAACTCGGCGATCTGCGGCATCTCCTTGCGGCAGGGCGCGCACCACGTGGCCCAGAAATTCAGCAGGACATATTTGCCTTTGTAGTCCTCAAGCGTTGCGGTGCCGCCGTCATCCTCTAGCTGGAACTCAACCGCCTCGACGGGCTTCGGCTCCTTATGCAGGATCAGCCGCTTTAGCGTACCGTCGCGCAGTTGTCCCAGAGTTTCTATGTCCGCGGACAATGCCGCGTTTGCACCCAGCGCAAGGGCCATATAAAGGGGGATCAGACGAAATAGGCGCATATCAACTCCGGGTTTTCTTACATGACCGATCAATCCTCGAACCAGATGTGGGGCGGCCGCTTTGCCGCCGGTCCAGACGCGATCATGGAGGCGATCAATGCCTCGATCGGGTTCGATCAGCGGATGGCAGCCCAGGACATTGCAGGCTCGCGCGCCCATGCCGCCATGCTGGCTGCCACAGGCGTTATAACTGATAGTGACGCGCAAGCCATTCGGGAAGGGCTGCTCACCGTTTTGTCAGAAATCCAGAACGGAGAATTTCAGTTCTCGACTGCGCTGGAAGATATCCACATGAATGTCGAAGCGCGTCTGAAAGAGGTTATCGGTGAACCTGCGGGCCGTTTGCACACAGGCCGGTCGCGGAATGACCAGGTGGCGACCGACTTCAAACTGTGGGTGCGCGATCAACTGGACGCGGCTGAGAGCGGCTTGCTGGCACTGATCCGCGCGCTTTTGGCGCAGGCCGAGGCCGGAGCGGATTGGGTCATGCCGGGCTTCACCCATCTGCAAACGGCGCAGCCGGTGACCTGGGGCCATCACATGATGGCCTATGTCGAGATGTTTGGTCGTGACCTGTCCCGCGTTCGCGATGCCCGTGCACGGATGAACGAATCGCCGTTGGGTGCTGCTGCGCTGGCGGGGACGTCCTTCCCCATTGACCGAGAGATGACTGCCAAAGCGCTGGGTTTTGACCGCCCTGCTGCGAACTCGCTGGACGCCGTCAGCGACCGCGATTTCGCGCTGGAGTTCCTCTCGACCGCTTCGATCTGCGCCGTGCACCTGTCGCGCTTTGCCGAAGAACTGGTGATCTGGTCGTCGGCCCAGTTCCGGTTTGTGACGCTGTCCGACCGGTTCTCGACCGGCTCGTCGATCATGCCGCAGAAGAAGAACCCGGATGCGGCGGAACTGATCCGCGCCAAAGTGGGCCGTATCTATGGCGCCAACACCGCACTGATGATGGTGATGAAGGGTCTGCCGCTGGCCTATTCCAAGGACATGCAGGAAGACAAGGAACAGGTCTTTGACGCCGCCGACAACTGGATGTTGGCGCTGGCCGCGATGGAAGGCATGGTCAAGGACATGACCGCCAACTGCGAAAGCCTAGCCGCCGCTGCCGGGTCAGGTTTCTCGACCGCGACTGACCTGGCCGACTGGTTGGTGCGTGTATTGGGGCTACCGTTCCGTGATGCGCACCATGTAACCGGATCGCTGGTGGCCATGGCGGAAAACAAGGGCTGTGACCTGCCGGATCTGACGTTGGAGGACATGCAATCGGTCCATGCCGATATCACCAACGATGTCTATTCTGTCCTTACGGTCGAAAATTCGGTAAACTCACGCCAGTCTTATGGCGGCACAGCACCGGATCAGGTGCGTGCCCAGATCAAGCGGTGGAAGGCGCTGGTGTGATGCGGATACTGCGTGTGATGTTGTTGATTGTCGCCGGGTTTGGCTTGGCGGCCTGCGGCGCGGATGGCGAACCCATACAGCCGACCATGAACGCCAATATCGGCGTGGGCAGCAGCGGCACTCATGTCGGTGGCGGCATCGGACTGCGGCGCGGTGGATTGGGCATCTATCTGGGGCGCTGAAGCCCCGAGTTGTTTTTCACCAAAGTCATGCCCATTTTGGGGCATGACCGGCCATATGACCGAACTCCGATAGAAGATGACTTCAATGAGAATTACCTGCCTGCTTCTAGCCCTTGCCTTGCTTGCGGCCTGCGATCCTTCGTATAAACCCCGCCCCGAACCGGAAACCAATTCGGGTGGATCTGGCATCTCAATCTCGGGCTACGGACGGGTTGGCGTATCCACGACCAAGTGACGGAACGCAGCCGGATGCGCGGAATCCATTGATCCACCCTGCAGTTTTGGTCTAAGCGCGCTGCTATGGATCACTTTCTGTACCGCGACGGCGCGCTTTACGCCGAGGATGTCCCGATCTCCGAAATCGCTGCTGCGGTCGGAACACCTTTTTATGTCTATTCGACAGCGACTCTGTTGCGCCACTTCCAGCTGTTTGACGACGCGTTGGAAGGGACCGATCACCTTGTCTGCTATGCGATGAAGGCCGCCAGCAACCAGGCGATCCTGAAAACGCTGGCGCAGGCGGGCGCGGGGATGGATGTGGTCTCGGGCGGCGAATACCTGCGCGCCAAGGCGGCGGGTGTGCCCGGCGACAAGATTGTGTTCTCGGGCGTAGGCAAAACCGCTGATGAAATTCGCACCGCGCTGAACGGCGGCATCCGCCAGTTCAACGTCGAATCCGAACCCGAGATGGAAGTGATCAACGCTGTTGCGCTGGAACTGGGCGTGGTCGCTCCGATTACCGTGCGGGTGAACCCGGACGTGGATGCGAAGACCCACGCCAAGATTGCCACCGGCAAGTCCGAGAACAAGTTCGGTATCCCAATCGCCCGAGCCTCTGAGGTCTACGCCCATGCGGCGACCCTGCCGGGGCTGGACGTGATCGGCATCGACGTTCACATCGGCTCGCAACTGACCGAGCTGGAACCGTTCGAGCTGGCCTATACCAAAGTCGCCGAACTGACCGAACAACTGCGCGCCGAGGGGCACAATATCCGTCGGCTTGATCTGGGCGGCGGTTTGGGTATCCCATACACCCGTGCCAATGAGGCACCGCCGCTGCCGGTGGAATACGGTGCGCTGATCAAGAAAACTCTGGGTCATCTGGGCTGTGAGATCGAGATCGAACCGGGCCGTCTGATCGCGGGCAATGCGGGACTGATGGTCAGCAAGGTGATTTATGTGAAATCCGGCGAGGACCGCGATTTCCTGATCCTTGACGGGGCGATGAACGACCTGATCCGCCCAGCAATGTACGAGGCGCATCACGATATTGTCGCCGTGAAGGAGCCAGCGCCGGGGGTGGAACAGCAACCCTACGACATCGTCGGTCCGGTGTGCGAAACCGGTGACACATTCGCCAAACAGCGCAATATGCCGCCGCTTGCCCCTGATGATCTGGTCGCCTTCCGCAGTGCGGGCGCCTATGGCGCGGTGATGGCCAGCGAATACAATACGCGGCCCCTAATCCCCGAGGTTCTGGTGCATGGGGATCAATTCGCAGTAATTCGTGAACGCCCAAGCTTTGACGAAATCATAAACCGCGATACCATACCAGAGTGGCTCTGACGCGATGACCGTGCGGGCCTGCTCAGGAGGCCCGCCTTGACCGCAAGACCGAACCTGCCGATCCCAAGATTGTCCCTGTGGTTGACATATGCAGGGATGCTTGCCGAGCGGGAATTGCGTGCATTCTGGCCGTTTTTCTCGATAGTTATGGCGATTCTGGCTGCTTTGATGCTGGGATTGCAGGACCTTGTCCGGGTTGAGCTGGTCTGGATTGCGGGTGCCTTGGCCGTCACGGGACTGCTGGTGTCCCTGGTTTGGGGTATTCGACGATTCCATATGCCCAGCCGGGCCGAGGCGCTGATGCGGTTAGACGAATCTCTGCCCGGGCGTCCGATTCAGGCGCTGATGGATGATCAGGCCATAGGCGCAATGGATGCGGATTCGGTGGCGCTGTGGCGTGCGCACCAAACTCGCATGGCACAGCAGGCGTCGCAGGCCGGGCCGGTCAGACCTGATCTGAGATTGGCAGACCGCGACCCGTATGCGCTGCGCTATTCCGCCTTGCTGGCGTTGGTAATCGCCGTTCTATTTGGGTCCTTGTGGCGCATTGGATCGGTGGCCGACATGACGCCGGGCGCCGCCGTGGCAGGGCAAGGGCCGAGCTGGGAAGGCTGGGTGGAACCTCCGCGCTATACCGGACTGCCGACACTGTATCTGGCGGACCAGACCGATCCGACTTTGTCCGTGCCTCAAGGCAGTCGCGTTACATTGCGGTTCTACGGCGAAGTCGGTTCCCATAGTTTGACCGAGACAACATCCCCTTTGGGTACGCAAGACGCCACCGAACCGGAGCAGGACTTTGTTGCCGACCGCTCGGGGCAATTGGTGATTAGCGGCCCTGCGGGTCAGGACTGGACATTGAACGTTATTGCGGACGCGCCGCCGCAAATCGCAGTGGCCGAAGAGGCCGAAACTGAAGCGGGTGGGCAAATGAAACTGCCCTTTGATGCCAGTGATGACTACGGTGTTGTCTCAGGTTCAGCCGTGGTTGAATTGGACTTACCTGCTGTTGATCGCCGCTATGGCCTGACCACCGAGCCAGAACCGCGCGAGGTGATTGAGATTGAGTTGCCGATGCCGATTACTGGTGACCGTGCCGATTTCACCGAAGACCTGATCGAGGATTTCTCGCAGCACCCTTGGGCCCATCTGCCGGTTAAGATTACTTTGAT
This sequence comes from Ruegeria sp. AA6, assembly GCF_056542865.1. Taxonomy (NCBI): domain Bacteria; kingdom Pseudomonadati; phylum Pseudomonadota; class Alphaproteobacteria; order Rhodobacterales; family Roseobacteraceae; genus Ruegeria; species Ruegeria sp. AA6. Next base: position 57,822 of record NZ_JBQGAN010000007.1, on the reverse strand, counting down.
GGCCCAGGATGCCGCCGATCAGGAAACCCAGTCCGAACCCTACGCGACCAAGCTGCCAGCCCGGCGGTTCTTTGACCCACTGGCTGCGGCGGTTATCGAACAGCGGCGTGACCTGCTGTGGTCCAGAGATAACGCGACCCGGATTTCCCAAATCCTGCGTGCGATTTCGCACCTGCCAGAAGATGTTTTTCGTTCGGACACCGCGTATCTGCGCCTGCGTGTAACCCTGCGCCGGTTAGAGGCGTTCGACGACTATGGGCTGACGACAGAGCAGCAGGAAGAGATCGCCAAAGCGCTGTGGGATTTGGCCGTCATCATCGAAGAAGGCACGCTGGCTGATGCTTTAGAGCGTATGCGCCGTGCGCAGGAACGTCTGACAGAGGCGATGAAGAACGGTGCCACCGATGAGGAAATCGCCGAGCTGATGCAAGAGCTGCGCGAGGCGACGCAGGATTACCTGCGCCAGCTTCAGCGTCTGGCGCAGGAAAATGGTGAGTTTGACGAAAACCAACAAGGCCAGAATGGCGAATCCATGCAGATGACGCAGGACGACCTGCAGCGCATGATGGACCGCATTCAGGAACTGATGGAACAGGGCCGCATGGCCGAGGCACAGCAAGCGCTGGAAGAGTTCCAGCAGATGATGGAAAACATGCGCGTCACGCAAGGTCAGGGTCAGGGCCAACAGTCAGAGGGCCAGCAGGCCATGGAGGGGCTGGCCGAAACTCTGCGCGAACAACAGGGCCTCAGCGATCAGGCGTTCCGTGATTTGCAGGAACAGTTCAACCCGGGCGCGCAAGCCGGTGAAAGTCAGGGCAACGAGGGCCGCAATGGCGGTCTGGGCCGTGGCCAAAGCCACGAGGGTCAAGGCGGTCAAGGACAGGGTTCGGATCAGGCTGAAGGCAGTCAGCAAGGTCAGGGATCACTGGCCGATCGCCAGCAAGCCCTGCGCGATGAACTGGGGCGTCAGCAACAGAACCTGCCAGGTGCCGGAACGCCCGAGGGTGACGCCGCGCGTGACGCACTGGGCCGCGCAGGTCGTGCGATGGATGAGGCTGAGGACGCCTTGCGCAGTGATGATCTGGCCGAAGCCATTGACCGTCAGTCCGAAGCCATGGAAGCCCTGCGTGAAGGTATGCGCTCATTGGGCGAAGCTTTGGCCCAGAACCAGCAGAACCAGCCGGGTCAGGGTTCACAGGAAGGCGATATGCAGGCAACCAACCGCGATCCGCTGGGTCGCAGCCCAGGCGCAAACGGTTCGATTTCAACCGATGACAACCTGCTACAGGGTGAGGATGTTTATCGCCGTGCACGTGAGTTGCTGGACGAAATCCGCCGCCGCACCGGCGAAACGGACCGCCCCCAGATCGAGCTGGAATACCTTAAGCGCCTTTTAGAGCGGTTCTAGCCAAGTCCGGCGTCGGATCAGTTCTGCGACGCACCCGAGGTCTGCGACTCAAGCCAAATCCGCGCCTGATCCACCAATGAGACATACGGTGTCAGGATCGGTTCGGCTTGCGGCACGGCCTCGTTGATCTTTTGCGCGTTGCTATAAATCAGCAAAAGGATCACACCCACAATCAAGACCAACGCAAATCCGCGCATGAACCCACCACCTGATTTTCGCGGAGTGAGATCTTCGACAGCAGGTTTGGTAGCGGATTCATCGCTGCGCAGGCTTGAATTAATCGCCTCAACATCCGGCAAAGCGTCCTTTTGTCCCCTATCCGCTATGCTTTCCGTGGCCGTCAGCTCTTTGATGGCGCGTTCGGTCTCGCTATCTGCTTCAGGTTTTGGGTCAGGCAGAGCATCCAGCGCCAGATCCGGCTGAATTTCAAGACTGCCGCCTTCTTTGGCGCGCAAGTCCGCCTCTCTTGCGGCCTCTTCCTTGAGGATGTTGGCGACGGCCGGGTCGATACCTTTACTTGCGGCTTGAGTGTCGGGCTCCGGCGATGATTCTGCCGCCGATTCAGGGGCGGGGGGCGGTGTTTCTTCTGCCGCTTCTGTTTCAGGGGCAGGTTCAGAGGCTGGTGGTTCCTTGATAACAGCTTCTTTGGTGAGCTGATCTGGGTATTTGGCCTGAAACCAGGTCTTCTCGCAGTTCGAACACTGAACATCGCGACCTTCTTCGGGGATGACCTCGTCAGGCACCTCATACTGGGCACCGCAATTCGGACACGTAAGACGCATGCTGCCTCCTGGTCGGGACTCCAGCCCGATAATAGTTTTTTCGGGAATGATATTCGGTTAAGACCTGACCGCAAAGGGTGTTTTCGGTTTCACGGCATAAGTGTCACCAATTCGACCCGATGCAGGCATTGAATCCGCAACCGCGCTCGGGCAAGAAGAGCGGCAACTAAAACGGGGGCCCCTGTGATCGAGCTGGAAAATGTCAGCTATACCTATGGTGGTGGAGAGCTGCTGAGCAATGTTTCCTTACAGTTGCAGCCGGGATCGTTCCACTTTTTGACCGGCCCGTCGGGCGCTGGGAAAACTACATTGCTCAAGCTTTGTTACGGCGCGTTGCTGCCGACATCCGGACAGCTCAGCGCATTTTCACAAGACGTGGCACAACTGGGCCGGGATCAGATGGCCCTACTGCGCCGCAGGATCGGTGTTGTGCATCAGGATTGCCGGTTTCTGGATCATATGACAGTGGCCGAGAATGTAGCCCTGCCGCTGATGGTGTCGGGGCAGGCTGAAACTGCAAAGCGAGAGGACCTGAGCGAATTGCTGTCATGGGTGGGCCTGGGTTCACGCCTGGACGCGCATCCACCTGAACTGTCGGGGGGCGAACGTCAGCGCGCTGCACTTGCGCGCGCGGTGATCCTGTCGCCGGATGTCGTATTAGCGGATGAACCCACCGGCAACGTGGATTGGGAGATGTCGCAACGTCTACTGCGACTGTTGGTTGAGTTGAACAAAATGGGTAAGACCGTACTGATCGCTACCCATGACCTGAGCCTGATCCGCGCCGCAAAAAGTCAGGTGCAGGCGCGGGTTCTGCGAATCTCGCAGCGTCAGATTCAGCTCGCGGGGGCGGATTTATGAGTAAGGGGATGATCCGAAATCTGCTGCAACGAGATGCGCGCGCGGATCGTGTCGTGCCACCCACCGGTTATACCGCGCATCTGACGCTGTTTGTGTCGGGCGCAATGGCATTTCTGACCGTGTTTGCGCTGGCCCTGTCGCTGGCATCTGGTCGTCTGGCAGATCGCTGGGCAACCGAATTGGCTGGCGCGGCCACCCTGCGTATCAACGCCCCGGCGGATCAGCTTGCGGCTCAGACCGAAGCCGCTTTAACCGTACTGGGCCAAACCCCCGGCGTTGCTTCGGCCCGGGCATTGACGACCGAGGAGCAAGCCGCACTTTTGTCGCCTTGGTTTGGACCCGACTTGCCGCTGGACACGTTGCCTATCCCGCAACTGATCGAGATCATCGAAGGCGAGCCGGGAATGGATGCTGCCGGGCTGCGTTTGCGACTTGGGGCTGAAGTGCCGGGCGCGGTGCTGGACGACCACAGCCGTTGGCGGGAACCTCTCGTGGATGCGGCGATGTCATTGCGGCGATTGGGATGGTTCTCGATCCTGCTCATCGGAGGAGCGACGGCCGCTATGATCACGCTGGCCGCGAATGCGTCGCTGGCCGCGAACGCGCAAATCATTGAGGTGTTGCGTCTGGTTGGTGCCCGAGACGGTTTTATCGCTCGCGCCTTTGTTCGGCGTTTTACCTACAGGGCTTTCTTTGGTGCAGTGGTTGGGGTGCTACTGGGCATGACCGGCGTGCTGCTCCTGCCCGAAGCCTCGGATGAGGGCGGATTTCTGACAGGTCTGGGTTTTCAAAGGATCGGGTGGCTGTTGCCTGTGCTGATCCCCGTGCTGGGCGCGGCGGTTGCCTTTTTCGCCACCTGGGCGGCAGCCAACCGAAAATTGAAGGAGCTTTCGTGATGGTCGCAGCGTTTCAATGGGTCCGTTCACTGATTTTCATGATCGTGATCTATATTTGGATGCTGATCCTGGGCATCGTGTTTGCTCCCTATGCCCTGTTCGCCAAACGCGGCGCATTGCGGGCCTGCAAGACCTATGCCCGCACAACCCTGTGGCTGGCCCGCTGGATGGTGGGCATTCGCACCGAAGTGCGCGGCGCAGTGCCCGAGGACGAAGTGGTGATCGGTGCAAAGCACCAGTCGTTTCTCGACATCATCATCATTTTCGATGCGATCCCCCACGGCAAGTTCATCATGAAGAAAGAGCTGCTCTGGACTCCGGTCATCGGCATGTATGCCCGTCGTCTGGGCTGCATCCCAGTTGATCGCGGCAAAAAAGGCGCGGCGGTGGCTAAGATGGTCAAAGATGTCGCCAAGGAATTTTCGGAACCTGGGCAGTTGGTCATCTATCCGCAAGGCACGCGCGTGGCACCTGGGGTGCAGAAACCCTATAAGGTTGGCACGGCGGTCCTGTACGAAGGGCTCGGCTTCCCTTGTATTCCAGTGGCGACCAACGCTGGTGTCTTCTGGCCGCGCACAGGTGTTCTGCGCAAGCCGGGGCTGGCAATTGTCGATTTTCTTGATCCGATCGAACCGGGGGTTACACGTAATGCGTTTCTGGGTCGATTGGAGGATGTGATTGAAACACGATCCAACGCATTGATGAAAGAAGTGGGGTTTGATCCAGATGGAGTTCATTGAAGATATCGAAACGCTTGAAGGGCTCTACGGCACACCCGGCGCACCGTCCCTTCGGAAAGTGGCGCATCGCCTGACACCGTTGTACCGCAAATGGATCATGGCCTCGCGTCTTTGCATTCTCAGCACAGTGGGTCCAGAAGGCGTTGATGGCAGTCCGAGGGGGGATGATGGCCCTGCAGTACTTGAACTGGACCCCAAGACGCTGGCCTTACCGGATTGGCGTGGAAACAACCGCTTGGATTCCTTGCGCAACATCGTTCGGGACCCCCACGTGGCGCTGATGTTTCTGGTGCCCGGCTCCAACAATGTCGTGCGTGTAAATGGCACAGCCCGGTTAACGGCCGACGCCGATTTGCGCGCCCGGTTCGATAAAAACGGCAAACTGCCAGCCACGGTGGCTGTTATCGAAATCGCTGAAATCTACACGCAATGCGCTCGTGCAATGATGCGGGCTCGGACCTGGACCGCTAGCGACGAAAGCACGGACCTCCCTACAATGGGGGCTATTCTGGCTGAGGTCAGTCTGGGCGAGGAAGGGGGCGAGCGCTATGACGCTGAATGGGGCGCACGCGCCGCAAAAACTATGTGGTAAAAGGGGGCTCTGCCCCCGCCGCGGCAAGCCGCGTCTCCCCCGAGATATTTAGGGCCAGATGAAGCAGGGGATCCAATCTTCATCTGGCTAAAAATACCTCGGAGTGCGAGGCAGAGCCTCGCATACCCCGTTGGTTTCAGGGCGCCTTACGAGTGGATCGGGCCGTCGCCACAAGCCAGCGCAGCCTCGCGTACCGCTTCGGAATAGGTCGGGTGTGCGTGACAGGTCAGCGCCAAATCTTCGGCCGAGGCACCGAATTCCATTGCGACGCAAACCTCGTGGATCAGATCTCCTGCGGCCGGGCCAATGATATGCGCGCCGAGTATGCGGTCGGTTTCTTTGTCGGCCAGAATCTTGACGAAGCCATCAGCAGCAAAGTTCGCCTTGGCACGACCGTTGCCCATGAACATGAACTTGCCGACCTTGTAAGCACGACCCGCAGCCTTGAGCGTCTCTTCGGTTTCACCGACGTTGGCGACTTCGGGCCAAGTGTAGATCACGCCGGGGATGACGCCATAGTTGACGTGGCCATGCTTGCCCGCGACCTGCTCGGCGGCGGCCATGCCTTCGTCTTCGGCCTTGTGCGCCAGCATCGGGCCTTCGGTGACGTCGCCGATGGCGTAGATGCCCGGCACGTTGGTCTGCCAGTCTGCGCCAACTTTGATCTGACCGCGCGGTGTCATCTCAACGCCCAAGGCATCAAGCCCCAGCCCGTCCGAGAACGGCTTGCGCCCGGTGGCGACCAGAACGGTGTCTGCGTCGATCACGTTTTCGCTGTCATCTTTGCGCAGCTTGTAGGTGACTTTCGCCTTTGTCTTGGTGGCCTCGGTCTTTTGAACCGCTGCGCCCATGACGAATTTCAAACCCTGCTTTTTGAGGATACGCTGGAAGGCCTTCTGCACCTCGGGGTCCATGCCGGGGGTGATCACGTCGAGGAATTCGATCACGGTGACCTCGGCCCCCAGACGCTGATAGACCGAGCCCAATTCCAGGCCGATCACGCCCGCACCAATGACGACCATCTTTTTCGGGATCTTGCCCAAAGATAGCGCGCCGGTCGAGGTTACGACGACCTTTTCATCCACTTCAACGCCCGGCAGCGAGGCGGGTTCAGACCCCGATGCGATGATGATGTTCTTGGCCGAGTGGACCTCGTCGCCCACTTTTACCTGACCGGCCGCAGGGATCGAGCCCCAACCCTTGAGCCAGTCGATCTTGTTCTTCTTGAACAGGAACTCGATGCCCTTGGTGTTTCCTTCAATGGTTTCTTCTTTGTAGGCCTGCATCTGTTTCCAGTCGACCGAGGGGCTTTTGCCCTTCAGGCCCATCTTGGCAAAGTTATGCTCGGCCTCATGCAGTTGATGGCTGGCGTGCAGCAGCGCCTTGGACGGGATACAGCCCACGTTCAAGCAGGTGCCACCCAACGTTTCGCGCCCTTCGACAACAGCGGTTTTCAGGCCCAGCTGAGCACAACGGATAGCACAGACATAGCCGCCGGGACCGGCGCCGATTACGATGACATCATAATTTGCCATTTTATTCTCCTAGACCCCAAGGATTTAACCTTGAAAAGTGCAGCGACTTAGTAAGGGCCGCTGCGGTAGTTTCTTAAACCGGTGTCAGCACTTTGACCTGTATATGGGCAACTCCGCCACGCTCGTGGTGCATGGCCAGTTCCTCGGATTCGATAAAGTTTTGGGCGCGGTCCAGATCGGTAATCTCGAACAACGCCACCGCATGATCCTTTTGTTCCGGGTCCTTCCAGATGTGGAGGTCGCGGATACCTGCGGCCTCGCGCATCTTTTGATCCTCGCGGAACACTTTCAGCCAGACGTCGAAATCGGCCACATCGGCCTGCCAGAGTACATGTGTTGCCATGATTACAGATCCATCAACAGGCGGCGCGGGTCTTCCAGCGCCTCTTTCACGCGAACAAGAAATGTCACCGCGCCTTTGCCGTCAACAATACGGTGGTCATAGGACAGCGCCAGATACATCATCGGACGGATCACGACCTGACCATTGATCGCCATCGGACGATCCTGGATCTTGTGCATGCCCAGAATACCGGATTGCGGGGGGTTCAGGATCGGCGAGGACATTAGCGAACCGTAGACACCTCCGTTCGAGATGGTGAAGGTCCCGCCCTGCATCTCTTCCATGCTCAGCTTGCCGTCGCGGGCGCGTTTGCCTTTTTCGGCGATGGCTTTCTCGATTTCGGCAAAGGACATCGAGTCCGCATCGCGGATTACCGGAACCACAAGGCCCGTCGGTGTACCGGCCGCCACACCCATATGGACGAAGTTCTTGTAGACGATGTCGGTGCCGTCGATCTCGGCGTTGACCTCGGGCACTTCTTTCAGCGCGTGGCAGCAGGCCTTGGTGAAGAAGGACATAAAGCCAAGACGCACGCCGTGCTTTTTCTCGAACTGGTCTTTGTACTGGCTGCGCAGGGCCATCACTTCGGTCATGTCCACCTCGTTATACGTGGTCAGCATGGCAGCAGTGTTCTGGCTGTCTTTCAGGCGCTTGGCTATGGTCTGGCGCAGGCGGGTCATCTTGACCCGCTCTTCACGTGCGGCGTCACTGGCCGCAACGGGCGCGCGCGGTGCGGGCGCTGGGGCCGGAGCCGGAGCGGCGGCAGTTGCCACTGCGCGGGCCACGTCCTCTTTCATGATGCGACCGTCTCGGCCGGTGCCTGCGACCTGATCTGCGGACAGACCGGCCTGAGCCATGGCTTTTTCGGCGGACGGTGCGTTGGCGACGTCCTTGCCAGAGGCAGCGGCTGTAGGGGCGGCAGCGGTTGCCGGAGCAGCCGCAGGGGTGGCAACAGCACCGGAACCCGAGATTACGGCCAGTTTGGCCGTGGCATCCACGGTGGTGCCTTCAGGCGCCACGATTTCTGCCAGAACGCCTGCAGCAGGGGCGGGAACCTCGACCGAGACTTTGTCGGTTTCCAACTCACACAGCATCTCGTCCTGCGCCACGGCGTCGCCAACCTGTTTGAACCATGTGGACACGGTGGCCTCGGTGACGGACTCGCCCAGAGTGGGAACCATCACATCGACGCTGCCCGCGCCTGCGGTAGGGGCGGCCTCGGCTGCCGGGGCCGGAGCTGCGCCTTCACCTGCGGCGATGGTGGCCAGCAGTGCGTCTACGCCAACCGTTTCACCTTCGGCGGCGACGATTTCGCCCATGACACCGGCAGCAGGGGCGGGAACCTCGACCGTTACTTTGTCGGTTTCAAGCTCACAGAGCATCTCATCCACGGCCACAGCGTCACCGGGTTTCTTGAACCAGGTCGCAACCGTGGCTTCGGTAACGGATTCGCCAAGCGTGGGAACACGAACTTCAATGGTCATCGTTTACTTTCCTTCGATGCTCAGCGCTTCGTTCACCAGCGCTTCTTGTTGGGCTTTGTGTTGGCTGGCCAGACCCGTGGCGGGTGAGGCAGAGGTCGCACGACCGACATAGCGAGGCCGCGTATGTTTGGCCTTAATACGGGTTAGAACCCATTCGATATTGGGTTCGATAAAGGTCCAGGCGCCCTGGTTCTTGGGTTCTTCCTGACACCAGATCATCTCGGCCCCTTTAAAGCGCTCAAGCTCGTTGATCAGCGAATGCGCGGGGAAGGGGTAAAACTGCTCAATCCGCATCAGGTAGATGTCGTCGATACCGCGCGCGTCGCGCTCTTCGAGCAGATCGAAATAGACTTTACCTGAACACATCACCACGCGTTTGATCTTGTCGTCCTTGACCAGCTTGGTATCCGAGTTTCCTTTCTGCGCGTCATCCCACAGCACGCGGTGGAAGCTTGAGCCGGTGGTGAAGTCCTCGGCCGTGCTGACCGCCAGCTTGTGACGCAGCAGCGACTTCGGCGTGACAAGGATCAGCGGCTTGCGGAAGGTACGGTGCAGCTGACGGCGCAGGATGTGGAAGTAATTCGCGGGCGTCGTACAATTCGCCACGATCCAGTTGTCCTGACCGCACATCTGCAAGAAGCGTTCCAAACGCGCAGACGAGTGTTCGGGGCCTTGCCCTTCAAACCCGTGCGGCAACAGCGTTACCAGACCGGACATCCGCAGCCATTTACTTTCGCCCGAGCTTATGAACTGGTCGAACATGATCTGCGCACCGTTGGCGAAGTCGCCGAACTGCGCCTCCCACAGGGTCAAAGCGTTCGGTTCCGCCAGTGAGTAGCCGTATTCAAAGCCCAGCACCGCGTATTCCGACAGCATCGAGTCGATCACTTCGTATTTTGACTGACCCTTGCGGATGTTGTTGAGGGGGTAGTACCGCTCTTCGGTTTCCTGATGCACAAAGCCCGAGTGACGCTGGCTGAATGTACCGCGTGTCGCGTCCTGACCGGACAGGCGTACCGGATACCCTTCGGTCAGCAACGACCCAAACGCCAATGCCTCGCCGGTGGCCCAGTCAAAGCCCTTGCCGCTGTCGAACATCTGTTTTTTGTGATCCAGCAGGCGTGCAACGGTCTTGTGAACTGCGATATCCGCCGGGGCATGTGTCAGCGCCTCGCCGACCGCTGCCAGAGTGTCCGGCGTAATGGCGGTTTCGCCACGGACGTATTCCTCTTTGTTCTTGTCCAGATGTGACCAGCGCCCGTCCAGCCAGTCGGCCTTGTTGGGTTTATAGTCCTTCCCGGCCTCGAACTCATCGTTCAGGTGGGCCTGGAATGCGGCCTTCATGTCCTCGATCTCGCCCTCGGGGATCAGACCGTCCTTGACCAGACGCTCGGTGTACAGAGACAGCGTGGTCTTATGCGTCTTGATCTTTTTATACATGATCGGGTTTGTGAACATGGGCTCATCGCCCTCGTTGTGACCAAACCGGCGGTAGCAGAAGATGTCGATGACCACGTCCTTGTGGAACTTCTGGCGGAACTCGGTTGCCACTTTCGCCGCGTGTACCACCGCTTCGGGGTCGTCGCCATTGACGTGGAAGATCGGCGCTTCAACCATCAGCGCGATATCGGTGGGGTATGGGCTGGAGCGCGAGAAGTGCGGCGCGGTGGTGAAGCCGATCTGGTTGTTCACTACGATATGCATGGTGCCGCCGGTCTTGTGGCCGCGCAGGCCCGACAGGCCAAAGCCTTCGGCCACAACACCCTGACCGGCAAAGGCCGCATCGCCGTGCAGCAGGATGCCCATAACCGCGGTGCGGTTTTCGTCATTCAACTGATCCTGCTTGGCGCGCACCTTGCCCAGAACCACCGGGTTCACCGCCTCTAGGTGCGAGGGGTTGGCGGTCAGCGACAGGTGTACGCTGTTGCCATCAAACTCGCGGTCGCTGGAGGCGCCGAGGTGATATTTCACGTCGCCCGAGCCATCCACATCCTCGGGCTTGAAGCTGCCGCCCTGGAATTCGTTGAAGATCGCGCGATAGGGCTTCCGCATCACATTGGCCAGAATGTTCAGGCGGCCCCGGTGCGGCATGCCGATGACGATATCCCTGACGCCCAAGGCACCGCCGCGCTTGATGATCTGTTCCATCGCGGGGATCAGGCTTTCGCCCCCGTCCAAACCGAACCGCTTGGTGCCCATGTATTTGACGTGCAGGAATTTCTCAAAGCCTTCGGCCTCGACCATCTTGTTCAGGATGGCTTTGCGGCCTTCCTTGGTGAAGGCGATTTCCTTGCCATAGCCCTCGATCCGCTCTTTCAGCCACGCGGCCTGTTCCGGGTCTGAAATATGCATGTATTGCAGCGCGAAGGTGCCGCAATATGTCCGCTTCACGATCTCGACGATCTGGCGCATGCTGGCCATCTGCAAACCCAGCACGTTGTCGATAAAGATCGGCCGGTCCATGTCGGCTTCGGTAAAGCCATAGGTCTTGGGGTCCAGCTCTGGATGCGTGCTGGCCGCGCGCATACCCAGTGGGTCCAGATCGGCGGCCAGATGGCCCCTGATCCGATAGGCCCGGATCAGCATCAGCGCCCGCAGACTGTCCAGCACCGCGCGCTTGATCTGGTCTTCGCTGACCGCAACGCCCTTGTCCGCCGCTTTTTCCTTGATCTTCTTGCCCGCTGCCTTGGCATCGACCTCGGCCCATTCGCCGGTGAGCGCGCCCGTCAGATCATCCGCAGGCATCGGCGGCCAATCGGTGCGCGCCCAGGATGGCCCCTCGGCCTCTTTCTGAACGTCCGGCGTGGCATCACCCATTTGCCGAAAGAACTCGACCCAAGCCGCGTCCAGCGCGTTGGGGTCTTTCGTATACTGAGCATAAAGCTGCTCCAGATACTCGGCATTATGCCCCTGCATAAAGCTTGAGGCATGAAAGGCAGTGTTGGGCGTATGTTCGGTCATTGGGCTACCTCATGTGGGTTGGGACCGTATTGATTGGTGCCTGGTTGGCTGGGGCGGGTTAGCCACCACAGCACTAGGAGGGGCGACACAAACAGGATCAGAAGTGTCGGAATGACGATCAGCAGCGTGGCGCGGGTGAACAGGATATCCAGATTGCCACCGTGCTGGAAGTTGGATGCAAGGCCGATGCCAAAGATCAGAACGGCCCCGGCGCCGAGGATCAGCAGGATCGGCAGCAGAGCATAAAGCCCGCTGCGCCCGGTATCATGCATCCGCCGCCACGCGACGGCGAGATGAGGGATGAAGACGATCAGGGTCACGATGCTCTGCACCGGTTGCGAGGACGTGGCTGAGACCTGTTTGACCTCATCGCTTTCACTGACCGAGACTTGCGTGAAGAACTGCCAGTCGATGATCCCTGCGATGATGCTCCAGATCACGATGAAGAGGAAAAAGAACCAATATTCGGGCCGCGAGGCCCGCCCCGAGAAGGTGAAGAACTTGGCGAAACAGATGCGGATGGCGTCAGAGAAGGTCACTGTTTGGCCTCCTTATTTCGCCGATAAATTTCTAATCCAAATGCAGAATTGGGTTTTCTAGAATACTGCTCTTCGAATTCGGATTGCTCGAACCAGAAAAAATCCACTCTCGCTGGCCCCATGCCAACTTGGGGTTCCAGAATCGGGCGATCAACAAAAACGCCTAGTTTCACGAGAACACTAGCAGCACCAGAAAGCGGTTTGTGTAGTTCGTCTCCAATTGTTGTCGCGCTCACAGTTCGAGCCGGACCAAGAGATACTTTGTGCTCGTCACCCGGGTATTGATGAACTGCATCAGAAACCAATGTTGCATCTTGCAAAGAAGAACTAAAGAAGCGGCATCCAAGGTCTTCGCCAAGTTTTGTATTCCCGCCCTTGTCATGGATCATCAAAAACGCGCGGGTGTCTCCATCCCACCAAAACGCATCATAGACACCGCGCTGTGAGACATCAGATATGGTGTCCAGATGCTCAATCATGTCGGGAATGATGCCAGTTTCTATATCCAGACCGAAAAAGTTGTATCTCTCATCAATAAGGGCACGGAAGAGTCCGCCATCTGCCAAAAGCGAAGCAAGTGCTTCGGGATAGGGCGCACGGAACGTTTTCCATCCGCGTTCGGTGAATTCCTCAGCAACCGAAGGACGATCCGCCAATGACCATGTACATAGATCGATTACGTCCTGTGTTGGCTTTGTGAATTTCGGTGATGCGCTGGCAGTCCCCGAGATTGCGGAAAACAGGACACTTAGAACCAAAACCAAAACATGCAGGAGGCGAGGGGATTTTGTCCCCCGCCTCACAAAGCATATTTTCTGGCGCGCCATCGCGCTTACCCAATCGCTTCCAGCACAGCCTCACCCAGCTGCGCCGGGCTTTCGGCCACGACGATACCGGCTGAGCGCATGGCTTCGATCTTGTCCTCGGCGCCGCCTTTGCCGCCAGCGACGATGGCGCCCGCGTGGCCCATGCGGCGGCCCGGAGGGGCCGTGCGGCCTGCGATGAAACCAGCGGTCGGCTTCTTGCGGCCCTTCTTGGCCTCATCCGCCAGGAACTGCGCGGCTTCTTCCTCGGCCGAGCCACCGATCTCACCGATCATGATGATCGACTCGGTTTCGTCATCGGCCAGGAACCATTCCAGCACGTCGATATGCTCGGTGCCTTTGATTGGGTCGCCGCCGATGCCGACGCAGGTGGACTGGCCCAGACCCACATCGGTGGTCTGTTTGACGGCCTCATAGGTCAGCGTGCCCGAACGCGACACAACGCCGACCGAGCCGCGCTTGTGGATGTGGCCGGGCATGATACCGATCTTGCAGGCGTCGGGCGTGATGACACCGGGGCAGTTCGGGCCGATCAGGCGCGAGCTTGAGCCTTCCAGCGCGCGCTTCACCTTCATCATGTCCAGAACCGGGATGCCTTCGGTGATGCAGACGATCACTTCCATCTCGGCATCAATCGCTTCGAGGATCGAGTCAGCCGCGAAGGGGGGCGGGACATAGATCACGGAGGCGTTGGCTTCGGTCACGTGCTTGGCTTCGTGGACCGAGTTGAACACGGGCAGGCCCAGATGCTCCATCCCGCCTTTGCCGGGGGTCACGCCGCCGACCATCTTGGTGCCATAGGCGATGGCCTGTTCAGAGTGGAATGTACCCTGCGAGCCGGTAAAGCCCTGACAGATCACTTTGGTATTTTCGTCGATGAGGACTGCCATAGGTCAGACCCTTCCTTTTTTACTAAAATGCAGAAAAATGGCCGATACGATGGTTAGGACTAGAGCTCCGAGGAGGCCTATCGCTACGGCCATTTGTGCTGCAACTTCTCCGAAGATGTCGCGCTCACAAGGGCAGTGCATGTCTTCTGGTCCAATCACTACGCATCGGCACTTCTGTAAGGCCAGAAACCTCCAAACCGTCAGCGCCAACGGGGCAGCTGCAAGCACTTGGAGTATTCTGGCGGTGAGCCTCAACCCTTAACCGCCTTCACGATCTTCTCGGCACCGTCTTTCAGGTTGTCCGCTGCGATCACGTCCAGGCCAGAGGTGTTGATGATCTCTTTGCCTTTCTCGACATTCGTGCCTTCCAGACGCACGACCAGCGGAACCTGCAGGCCGACCTCTTTCACCGCGGCAACCACGCCCTCGGCGATGACGTCACAGCGCATGATGCCGCCGAAGATGTTGACCAGAATGCCTTTGACGTTTTCGTCCGAAGTGATGATCTTGAACGCCTCGGTCACCTTCTCTTTGGTCGCACCGCCGCCTACGTCCAGGAAGTTGGCAGGCTCGGCACCGTACAGCTTGATGATGTCCATCGTCGCCATCGCCAGCCCGGCACCGTTCACCATGCAGCCGATCTCACCATCCAGCGCGATGTAGTTCAGGTCGTACTTGGATGCTTCCAGTTCTTTGGGGTCTTCCTCGGTCGTGTCGCGCAGTTCGGCGATGTCGGGGTGGCGGTAGACCGCGTTGCCGTCAAAGCCCAGCTTGGCGTCCAGCACCTTGAGGTCGCCGCCTTCAGCGACGATCAGAGGGTTGATCTCCAGCATCTCCATGTCCTTCTCGACGAAGGCTTTGTAGAGCTGACCCATCAGCTTGACGCATTGCTTGACCTGCGCGCCTTCCAGACCCAGCGAGAAGGCGATGCGGCGGCCGTGATAGGGCTGATAGCCGGTGGCCGGGTCAACCGAGAAGGACAGGATTTTCTCGGGCGTCTCAGCGGCCACCTCTTCGATGTCCATGCCGCCTTCCGTCGAACAGACGAAGGAAATGCGGCTGGTCTGGCGATCCACCAGCAGGGCCAGATACAGTTCACGCTCGATACCCGAACCGGCCTCGATATAGATGCGGTTGACCTGCTTACCAGCGGGGCCGGTCTGATGCGTGACCAGCGTGCGGCCCAGCATCTTTTTGGCTTCCTCAGCCGCTTCTTCAACCGACTTAGTCAGACGGACACCGCCTTTTTCACCGGCGTCGGCCTCTTTGAAAGAGCCCTTGCCGCGGCCGCCCGCGTGGATTTGCGCCTTGACGACCCAAAGTGGGCCATCCAGTTCACCGGCTGCGGTTTTGGCTTCCTCGGCGCGCAGAACCGCGCGACCTTCGGAGACCGGAGCGCCATAGCTGCGAAGAAGAGCCTTGGCCTGATATTCGTGAATATTCATCGAAACTGTCCCGTCTGACTACGATTAAACCGTTATAGGGCTGTCTATGGGGCAAGTTTAAAGGCTTTTTTGACGAGATAGTGCTTTTTTGCGAAGATTTTAGCTTTTTGTGATCACAGTTTTTTGGGGTGTGATCACATTTTGCATTGAGGGCAATTCTTGATTCGATTTACGAACCGAAGCGGCCAAAAATACATTCATAAACGGAATTTGAAACGTTTGCGCCAACATATCCCGGACTGGTCGGTTGCGGTCGCTCTGTATTGCAAAAAGAAAAACCGGCCCATTTCAGGACCGGTTTTCCGATTTTC
Source organism: Ruegeria sp. AA6 (assembly GCF_056542865.1). Classification (NCBI taxonomy): domain Bacteria; kingdom Pseudomonadati; phylum Pseudomonadota; class Alphaproteobacteria; order Rhodobacterales; family Roseobacteraceae; genus Ruegeria; species Ruegeria sp. AA6. The sequence goes on along the minus strand of NZ_JBQGAN010000007.1, from coordinate 42,211 downwards.
TATCGAGTGGCTTAGGCCAGCGAGCTGTCGATGCCTTTACACGCGTCGATCAAGCCCTTCACAGCGTTTACCGAATTGTCGAAGCCAGCCTGTTCGTCTTCGTTCAGTTTGATGTCGACGATCCGTTCGATGCCGCCGGCACCGATTACGGTCGGGACGCCGACATACATGCCGTCGACGCCGAACTCTCCGTTGCAGTAGGCGGCGCAGGGCAAGACGCGCTTTTGGTCTTTCAGATAGGCTTCGGCCATTTCGATAGCCGAGGTGGCAGGCGCATAGTAGGCCGAACCGGTTTTCAGCAAGCCAACGATCTCGGCACCACCGTCGCGGGTGCGCTGCACGATGGCATCCAGCTTGTCCTGCGTGGTCCAGCCCATTTCGACCAGATCAGGCAGCGGGATACCGGCAACGGTCGAGTAGCGAACCGACGGCACCATGGTGTCGCCATGGCCGCCCAGTACGAACGCGGTGACGTCGCGCATCGAGACGTTGAACTCTTCCGACAGGAAGTGCGCAAAACGGGCCGAGTCCAGAACGCCCGCCATACCGCAGACTTTGTTGTGCGGCAGGCCCGAGAATTCGCGCAGGGCCCAGACCATCGCGTCCAGCGGGTTGGTGATGCAGATCACGAATGCTTCGGGGGCGTGCGCTGCGATGCCTTCGCCGACCGATTTCATGACTTTCAGGTTGATGCCCAGAAGATCATCGCGGCTCATACCCGGCTTTCGTGCAACACCGGCGGTGACGATGCAGACATCCGCGCCTGCGATATCCGCATAGTCGCTGGTGCCCGACATGGCCGCGTCGAAGCCTTCAGACGGTCCGGATTCAGCAATGTCGAGTGCCTTGCCTTGGGGCAGTCCGTCGGCGATGTCGAACAGGACAACGTCGCCCAGTTCCTTAATTGCTGCGAGGTGGGCTAGCGTGCCGCCGATGTTCCCCGCGCCGATCAGCGCGATCTTGGGTCTGGCCATTTGGATTATCTCCGGTCGGTTTTGAAATCGTCGCTGTGCTAGTCGTTTATAGGTTTTCTTGCAAGTACCATGGGGCGCGGCATGCAACCGCATACCGTTTGCACAAGTGATGGTGATTGCGCTAAATGGCCTTTTAGACAAGCCTATTGCCGGGATGCCGCATGTTCGAATTGAACCTGATGTTTTTTGCTGTGGCGATCCCAGCGGTGATTTTTGCCGGTATATCGAAGGGTGGGTTCGGTTCCGGCGTGGCCTTTGCATCCTCGTCGATTCTGGCTTTGATTTTAGAGCCGGGGCAGGCGCTTGCCCTGATGTTGCCGATCCTGATGGTGATCGACGTGGCCACGCTTGGACCCTATTGGAAACGCTGGAGCTGGCCGGATTCGCGCCTGTTGATATTGGGCGCCGTCCCCGGTGTTGCGCTGGGGGCGTGGCTGTATCGTGCCACAGACGACGATCTGTTGCGCCTGCTGATCGGGGGGATCTCGGTCGGCTTTGTGATCTGGCATATTGCTCAGAGCAAGGGTCTGATCCGGGGCTTTGCTAACCGCCTGCCCCAGCCTGCCGGGTTGTTTGCAGGTCTGGTCGCTGGATTCACCAGTTTCGTCAGCCATGCCGGTGGCCCGCCCGCTGCTGTGTATCTTTTGTCTCAGCGCCTGACAAAGACCGAGTTCCAGGCCTCAACCGTGCTGGTCTTTTGGGTCATCAATATCTCGAAATTTGTACCCTATGCCTATTTGGGTCTGTTCACTTGGCACACCGCATGGGCCGATCTTCTGCTGGCGCCCTTTGCGATACTTGGTGCCTGGCTTGGCGTCCGGGCGCATTTCATGCTGTCCGAGCGCCTGTTCTTCGGTATCGCCTATGTGCTGCTGACGCTGACGGGCAGCAAACTGATCTGGGACGCGATGATTTAGGCGTTTGGCGGCAGCGCTTCGACCATCGACTCATAAGCCTGGCCAGATGCGACCAGGCAAGTGATCCCATCCGGCATTGTCACAGTGATCGTCCAACTGCCGGTTTGAGCCGAAGCATAGACCTCCATCACCTTCCCTTGCCGCGCAATGCCGATACCGCGGCGCGTCTCTCCGTACGTTTCGGCCAGTCGTTTCACCACGTCCTCGCGTGGCGCGCAGGAGCGGGCCTGAACCTGTTGTGCGGCCAGAACCATGATCCCAAGGCCCATCGTCATCTTGAACAGTGTCTTTTTCATCCGCAAACCCTCTCGATTCCAACTGATCCGAGGGTGCGCTGCGCAGACCGAAATCTGGTTAAGGTGCCGTGCGTTGCGGGTTGAATGCTGCAGTGCGGCGAATTTCTTCTTGAACTTTCCGAAAAAAAATGCCCCATTCCACGCAATATTCTTTCTAATGGAGAGGCCAATGGACCCTCGTCAGCGCCCCTATCGCTCAGTTCTCTATATCCCCGGCTCCCGCGACCGGGCGCTGGACAAGGCCCGAACCTTGCCGGTGGATGCGATCATTTTTGATCTTGAGGACGCGGTGGCCGCAGACGAAAAAGCCAACGCTCGTGAGACGCTCCGTGCGGCACTGGCGGCCGGGGGCTATGGTGACCGGGTCAAGATCGTCCGTATCAACGGGTTGGATACAGAATGGGGTCGCGCGGATGCAGAGGCCGTGCGCCAGATGGACGCCGACGTGGTTCTGTTGCCCAAAGTGAATTCAGCGGCGGACGTTGACGCATTGGCCGCAATCACCGGCGACATGCCGGTCTGGGCGATGATGGAGACCCCGCGCGGCATGCTGAACGCTGCTGAGATTGCGGCACATCCGTTGATGACAGGTTTTGTCATGGGAACCAACGATCTTGCCAAAGACCTGCAAACCCGGTTCCGCGCTGACCGCCTGCCGCTGATGACCTCTTTGGGGCTGTGCCTGTTGGCAGCGAAGGCCGAAGGGCTGATCATCGTTGATGGTGTGTATAACGCATTCAAAGACAATGATGGTCTGGCCGCCGAATGCGAACAGGGCCGCGACATGGGTTTTGACGGCAAGACCCTGATCCACCCGGCACAGGTGGAAATAACCAACGCGGCCTTTGCGCCTTCCGAGGCTGAGATTGATCTCGCCCGCCGTCAAATCGCGGCCTTCGAAGAGACCGAGGCCCAAGGGCAGGGCGTTGCTGTCGTCGATGGGAAGATTGTTGAAAACCTGCATGTTGTAACGGCCCGCGAAACTCTGGCAAAAGCAGAGGCGATTTCAGCTTTGGAAGCGGGGTAAGCCAGCATGGGCTTTGTTCTTCTGATCCTTGGTGTGGCGCTATGGTGGGCCGCACATCTGTTCAAACGTGTGATGCCAGCGCAGCGCTCTGCGATGGGCAATGGCGGTAAAGGCGCGGTGGCGCTGGCGTTGGTGGTCGCGATCCTGCTGATGATCTTCGGCTATCGCATGACCGAGACCGTATTCGTCTGGGCTCCGCCGACTTTCCTGATCCACGTGAACAACCTGTTGGTGTTGATCGCGATTTACATGATGAGCCCCGCTGGCAACAAGGGTCGCTTGCTGAACAAGCTGCGCCATCCGATGTTAGGAGGGTTCAAATTGTGGGCCTTTGCGCATTTGCTGGTGAATGGCGATCTGGCCTCGATCATCCTGTTCGGTGGTTTGCTGGCTTGGGCTGTAGTCGAAGTCATCGTGATCAACAAATCCGAACCCGACTGGACGCCCGGAGAACCCGGCACCTATGGCAAGGATGCGATGTTCTTTGTCGCCTCAATCGTGCTGCTGGGCGTTATCGGGTACATTCACGGGCTGGTTGGCCCGAACCCCTTTGGTGGATAAGGAGCAAAACTATGGCAAAACTCTACCGTCTGCTGACCGAGGAAGACACGTCGGCCTTCTGCCATAAAGTTTCGGATGCTTTGGCCAAGGGCTGGGAACTGTATGGCGATCCGTCTTACGCCTATGACGAAAACAGCCGCATGATGCGCTGCGCGCAGGCCGTGACCAAAGAGGTCGAGGCTGACTATTCCCCCGATATGAAACTGGGACAGCAATAATGGCAAAAACCAATCCGGGCCGTTTTTTCGAGGATTACTCTGTTGGGCAGGTGCTGCACCACGCCGTCCCTCGCACCGTAACGGAAGGCGAGCGCGGCCTGTACCATGCGCTCTACCCCGCGCGTCATGCGCTTTATTCCTCGGATGAATTCGCGCGGGCCTGCGGATTGCAGGAAAGTCCCATTGACGATCTTGCGGCTTTTCATGTGGTGTTCGGCAAGACCGTGCCGGATGTCTCGCTGAATGCAGTTGCCAATCTGGGCTATGCCGAAGGGCGCTGGTTACTGCCGGTTTATGCGGGCGATACGCTGCGTTCGGTCTCTGAGGTGATAGGGGTCAAGCAGAACTCGAACGGCAAGACCGGGGTGGTCTGGGTGCGGACGCGGGGCCTGAACCAGTTGGACGAAGTGGTGATCGAATATGTCCGCTGGGTGATGGTGCGCAAGGCGAACCCGGACGCGCCCGCGCCCGAGGCGGTGGTGCCCGAGCTGAAAAAGGTGCTGGAGCCCAGCGATCTTGTGATCCCTGAGGGTCTGGATTTTTCCAGCTACGATTTTTCACTGGCAGGCGAGCCGCATCGTTGGGGTGACTACGAGATCGGCGAAACCATTGACCACGTGGACGGTGTGACGGTTGAAGAGGCCGAGCACATGCTGGCTACGCGCCTGTGGCAGAACACCGCCAAGGTGCATTTCGACCTGACCTTCCGCCCTGAAGGGCGGCTGATCTACGGCGGTCATGTGATCTCGATGGCGCGGACCTTGTCGTTCAATGGGTTGGCCAACGCGCAGATGATCGTTGGCTTGAACGGCGGTGCCCATGCCAATCCGTGTTTCGCGGGCGACACGATCAAAGCTTGGTCCGAGGTTCTGGACAAAGCCGAAACCGGTGTGCCCGGTGTGGGGGCCATCCGTTTGCGGCTGGTCGCTATAAAGGGCGGTGAGCCATTTGCCTTGAAAAACGAAGACGGTCGCTATCAGCCGAATGTTTTGCTGGACCTCGACTATTGGGCGTTGATGCCGATCTGAGGCTGCCCACATTCATGTGATCGCAGCCAACGCCATTCGTGCTAGGCTGCGGTCATGATCCTGCTTCGCTCATTCGCTGCCTGTCTTTTCCTGACCCCGCCTGTGCTGGCTTGTGATCTGGCCTTGGCGTTGGCAGTGGACGTGTCGGGATCGGTGGATTCAACAGAGTATCGGATACAGATGGATGGTCTGGCGACCGGCCTGCGTGATCCCTTGGTGTCCGAGGCATTGGTCCGCGGTCAGGCGCAATTGATGCTGGTGCAATGGACCGGGTCCTCTCGCCAGCAGGTCACGATTCCCTGGACCCGGATCGACAGCTTCGATGCGCTCGAGCGGTTTGCGGATCAGGTCGCCCGCGATCCCAGGGTCTGGCGCAACTTTTCAACGGCCATCGGCGAGGCGCTGGAAATGACCATGACCAGCTTCGATACGGTCACGGAATGCAAGCGGCATTTGATAGACATTTCGGGCGACGGGGTATCGAACGAAGGTGTCGAGCCGTCTGAGTTGCACAAAGCCCTGCGCGCGCGTGGAGTGACCGTCAACGCGATCGCCATCGAAGAAAGTGAACCTGACCTGACTGCCTATTTCTTTGAAAACGTCATTGTCGGAGAGGGGGCCTTTGTGGTGTCGGCTGCTGGCTTTGCCGATTACCCTGAACGGATACGAAAAAAGCTTCTGCGCGAAGTTATACAGCAATCCGCGTCTGTGAATCGTTAGAGAGCAGATTCGTGATCACAATGCTTTTCTACTGAAAACGCTAACATTCAAGCGACGGGTGGGGTTTTGTGATCACGCTAATATTTTGTGTGATCACATACGCAAAAAAACTGCGACTTAGCATCCATTTTACCTGTTTTTGCGCACGCAGCACGTGACAGATTGGCAAAAAAAGGTAAAACGACGGGTAGCCAACGAAAGAGGAGCCGACATGGCCGATGTCAATCGGGGCAACCGCCCGCTCTCGCCACATATTATGATTTATCGCCCCCAGATGACGTCCGTGTCTTCGATCATGGTGCGTCTGACCGGGATTGGCGTATTCGCTGTCGCAATTCTGGTCGTCTGGTGGCTGCTGGCCGCTTCGACCTCGGAAAGTGCCTTTGCCGGGATCGACGGATTTCTCCGCAGCTGGTTCGGTGACATTATTCTGACCGCTGCGACATGGGGCTTGTGGTATCACACGCTGGGCCGTCTGCGCCACGTTCTTTGGGATTTTGGTTATTGCCTTGATGTTGAGGTCGCCGAGAAGCTGGGTCTGGGCATGTTCGTTGGCGCGACCATCCTGACCATCATCACTGTGATTGCGGTTTAAGGGGACGGCACATGCGATATCTGACTGACCGCAAGCGCGCACAGGGACTGGGTGCAGGGAAATCCGGCACACACACCCATTGGCAGACGATGGTTCGGGCCATGATCCTGACCGTTCTGGTGCCGATCTTCATCTTTATTTTCGGAGCTGGCATTGGCGGAACCTACGAAGAGGTTCTGGCCTATTTCAGCCGCCCGTTTCCGGCAATTGTAACCGCCCTGACGTTGATCGTGGGCCTGTTGCAACTGATGTACGAAGCGCAGGAAGCCATCGAGGACTATGTGCACGGTGTGCTGGAGAAGGTCTCTCTCGCGGCAATGTACGCCCTTGGTTACACGCTGATGGCGGCCGGGCTGTTCGCTCTGGTCAAACTCGCCCTGTGATGATGCGCGGTAAGGAATAAGAACAATGACAGCAGCATATGAATATGAAACCCACGAATACGACGTTGTCGTCGTAGGCGCAGGTGGTGCAGGTCTGCGCGCGACGTTGGGCATGGCGGAACAGGGCCTGCGCACGGCTTGTGTCACCAAGGTTTTCCCGACCCGATCGCACACGGTTGCAGCGCAGGGTGGTATCGCCGCGTCGCTGTCAAACATGGGCCCGGACCACTGGCAGTGGCACATGTATGACACCGTAAAGGGCTCGGACTGGCTGGGTGACACCGACGCGATGGAATACCTCGCGCGCGAAGCCCCAAAAGCGGTTTATGAGCTGGAGCACTATGGCGTGCCCTTCAGCCGGACCGAAGAAGGCAAAATTTACCAGCGCCCGTTTGGTGGCCACACCACCGAATTCGGTGAAGGCCCCGCTGTTCAGCGGACTTGTGCCGCCGCCGACCGAACCGGCCACGCGATCCTGCACACGCTGTACGGCCAGTCGCTGAAGAACAACGCTGAGTTCTACATCGAATACTTCGCCATCGACCTGATCATGTCCGAGGACGGGCAGTGTCAGGGTGTTGTCTGCTGGAAGCTGGACGACGGCACGATGCACGTCTTCAACGCCAAGATGGTGGTGCTGGCGACCGGCGGTTACGGTCGCGCCTATTTCAGCGCAACCTCGGCCCATACCTGCACCGGCGACGGCGGCGGAATGGTGGCCCGTGCGGGTCTGGCACTGCAGGATATGGAATTCGTTCAGTTCCATCCGACCGGCATCTACGGCTCGGGCTGTCTGATCACCGAAGGTGCCCGAGGTGAGGGCGGTTACCTGACCAACTCGGAAGGCGAACGGTTCATGGAGCGCTATGCGCCCCAGTACAAGGATCTCGCGCCGCGTGACTATGTCTCGCGTTCGATGACCATGGAAATTCGCGAAGGCCGCGGTCATGGTGAAAACGGTGACCACATCCACCTGAACTTGAGCCACTTGCCCGCCGACGCGCTGGCCGAACGTCTGCCGGGGATTTCTGAATCGGCGCGCGTATTTGCAGGTGTTGACGTCACCAAGGAACCGATCCCGGTTTTGCCCACCGTGCACTATAACATGGGCGGTATTCCGACCAACTATTGGGGCGAAGTTCTGAACCCAACCGCCGACAACCCGACCGCTGTTGTCCCCGGCCTGATGGCCGTAGGGGAAGCGGGCTGTGCCTCGGTCCACGGAGCCAACCGTCTGGGTTCAAACTCTCTGATCGATTTGGTGGTGTTTGGCCGCGCGGCCGCGATCCGGGCCGGTGAGGTGGTGGACCCCAAGGCGTCGAACCCGGTTCTGAATCAGGCCTCGGTAGACAAGGCCTTTGACCGCTTCGACGCAGTGCGCAACGCCAGCGGAGCTATCCCAACCGCGGATTTGAGGCTTGAGATGCAGCGGACCATGCAGGAAGACGCTGCGGTGTTCCGGACGGCCAAAACCATGGCCGAAGGCGTCGAGAAGATGACGGCAATCGCCGCCAAGATGGACGACTTGAAGGTCACCGACCGCTCGTTGGTCTGGAATACCGACCTGATGGAAACGCTGGAACTAACCAACCTGATGCCAAGCGCGCTGGCCACCATCGTTGGTGCCGAGGCACGCAAGGAATCTCGCGGCGCCCACGCGCATGAGGATTTCACCGAGCGTGATGATGAGAACTGGCGCGTTCACACCGTCAGCCGGGTTGAGGGCAACAAGGTGGACCTCAGCTATCGTCCAGTCATCGTTGATCCGCTGACCACCGAAGACGAAGGCGGCATCAGCCTCAAGAAAATCGCGCCCAAGGCGCGGACGTTCTAAGGAGAGGAACTTATGGTACAACTGACCCTCCCCAAGAATTCGCGCATGACAACGGGCAAGACGTGGCCTAAGCCTGAAGGCGCGACCAATGTGCGGAAATTTCAAATCTATCGCTGGAACCCGGATGATGGGAAAAACCCGCAGCTCGACACCTATTTCGTCGACATGGATACTTGCGGTCCGATGGTTCTGGACGCGCTGATCAAGATCAAAAACGAGATCGATCCGACCCTGACCTTCCGCCGATCCTGCCGCGAAGGCATCTGTGGTTCCTGCGCGATGAACATCGACGGGATCAACACGCTGGCCTGTATCTATGGTATGGATGAGATCAAGGGCGACGTGAAGATTTATCCGTTGCCGCATATGCCGGTGGTCAAGGACCTGATCCCTGACTTGACTCATTTCTACGCCCAACACGCATCCATCATGCCGTGGCTGGAAACCAAGACCAACCGCCCGGCGAAAGAGTGGAAGCAGTCGATCGAAGACCGTAAGAAGCTGGATGGTCTTTATGAATGTGTGATGTGCGCCAGCTGTTCGACTTCGTGCCCGAGCTACTGGTGGAACGGTGACCGCTATCTAGGGCCTGCTGCTTTGTTGCACGCATACCGCTGGATCATCGACAGTCGCGACGAAGCCACAGGTGAGCGCCTGGACGAGCTGGAAGACCCGTTCAAGCTGTATCGATGCCACACGATTATGAACTGTGCCAAGACCTGCCCAAAAGGTCTTAACCCGGCCAAGGCGATTGCCGAGATCAAAAAGATGATGGTCGACCGCTCAGTTTAAGCGACACTTCCAAGACCGCGCTTGCCGCCCTGCGGCAAGCGCATGGCAAGATTGCAAAACTATGCAATGCAGCCTGCCCTGACCCAAGTTATCTTACGCTCAGGGAGGAGTGATGGAACCGAAACGGGATCGCTCCGATGCAAGAACAAAACTCTAAAACAAAAGCCGCTGAGGCACTTGAAGCGCTTGAACAAGCTTGGGCCTTTTACACGCCGGAGCCAGCGCCGTTATCCGAAGCTCACGAACCTGAACTGTTCGAATACGCCAACGCTGCCTGACGCTTGAATTTGCCACAGGATTGGGCAATGCATAAGCATGCCCATTCTGTTGTTATTGCTGGCGGCCGGAGTGTTCGCCTATTTCATCTGGCGGTCGAAGACATCTTCTTTGACGCGAGATTGCCGGTGGCGGCAACACCGCAAGGAAGGCGTCTGGGTCTGTGCCTATTGCGGGGCGCGGCAAGAGGGGGCGAATGAGCCGACTAGCTGTTTAAACGGGAAATAAAGAAACAGGGCGTTTGGTACGCCCTGACTTGGTTCATAACGCGTCGGGAAACGCCGCATGCAAGGCAATTTCGACCATGTCCCCAAAGCTGCTCTCACGCTCGGATGAGGGCAGAGCCTCACCGGTTAGCAGATGGTCTGAAACTGTTAGAACAGCCAGTGCCCGGCAGTTGTGACGCGCGGCAAGGATATAAAGTTCGGCCGCTTCCATCTCGACCCCCAGAATGCCATGGCGCACCATCTGTTCATTCAAATCTGGGCGTTCGTCATAGAACACGTCAGATGAATAGATCCCACCGACATGCGTCGGAGTGCCCTTTGCGGACGCTGCCTGTGCTGCAGCTTGCAAAAGACCCCAATCAGCGCAGGGCGCAAAGTTCAACTCTTTCAGGATACCGCGCGATGGGGTGCTGAGCGTGGTCGACGTCATCGCCAGAATCACGTCGCGGATTTTGACGCTGTCCTGCATACCGCCACAGGATCCTATCCGGATCAGGGTTTTAGCGCCGAAATCGCGGATCAGCTCATTGGCGTATATCGAAAGCGAAGGCATACCCATGCCACTGCCTTGAATAGTGACCGGGTTTCCCTTCCAGGTTCCGGTATAGCCCAACATTCCGCGAACGTTATTAACCAGCTTCGCGTCTTGCAAAAAGGTTTCCGAAGCCCATTTTGCGCGATAAGGATCACCGGGCATTAGAACGGTTTCTGCAATTTCACCTTTTTCGGCGCCAATATGAATTGTCATTTTACAGCCAATTCCTTTCAGATTTCCAAATCCGAAATATCTGCTCCAGCTTTTAAAGCGTCATGAACCCATTGAGGCTTGCGCCCGCGCCCAGACCAGGTCTGTTCGTGGTTGTTCGGGTTTTTATATTTTGCGCTGTTTTTAGGAGTATTTGCGGATCTCGATGCGCCGCCAGACAATTCGGAAAGGGAAAACCCAAATTCAGCCGCGGCTTTTTCGGCGGCTTTCAGGGCTTCCTTGCGTTCGCGCTTTTCAGCGCTTTTTAGCGCGGCATCCACCTTGTCGCGCAGTTCTATCAGATCTTTGCGCGACATTTTTTCAAGGTTGATTGCCATTTTCATTCTCCATTCTGAATACCGTTTTTGGGTGGGAGACAAAGTCCACCGTTTTTCAGAACTCGGTATTTATCTAACTCTTTGCGTAAAGCAATAGAGACTGAAAGAATAGAATGGATCCGGCGCTATTCAGCGGCAATATTTTGCGGATCAACCAATGTGACAATATCGCTCATTATCGCATTAAGCTCGAAATTCTTGGGCGTATAGATTTTAGCGACCCCCATAGCCCGGAGTTTTGCGGCGTCTTCATCTGGAATGATCCCACCGACCACCACGGGGATGTTGTCCAATCCGGCCTCGCGCAAACGGGTCATCACATCCTGCACCAGCGGGATATGACTGCCTGACAGGATTGAAAGGCCAATTACATGGGCTTCGTCTTCCATAGCAGCGTTGACGATTTCCTCGGGCGTCAGGCGGATACCTTCATAGCTGATATCCATGCCGCAATCGCGGGCGCGGAAGGCAATCTGTTCGGCACCGTTGGAATGGCCGTCCAGCCCCGGTTTGCCGACCAGGAATTTCAGGCGGCGGCCAAGCTTGTCGCTAACGGCATCCACGGCGGCGCGCAGGTCGTCCAGCCCTTCGGTTTTGTTTGAAACTGAACCTGATACGCCGGTCGGGCCGCGATAGGTGCCGTAGACTTTGCGCATTTCCTCGGCCCATTCGCCGGTGGTAACACCAGCCTTGGCTGCGGCAATTGATGGCTCCATCACATTGGTCCCCGATTGCGCTGCGTCTCGCAACGCAGCCAGCGCGGACGCCACCGCCGCGGCGTCGCGATCCGCGCGCCATTCGTTTAGGCGGTTGATCTGCTCCTGTTCCACAGCGGGATCAACGACCATGATGCCGCCATCTTCGGTCTGCAGGGGCGAGGGTTCGCCCTCGGTCCATTTGTTCACGCCGACCACGACGGTTTCATTCCGTTCGATCCGGTTGAGACGTTCGGCGTTGGAATCCACAAGGCGGGATTTCATGTATTCGATCGAGGCAACTGCGCCTCCCATCGAATCCAGGTTCGCCAATTCGGCACGGGCGCCGTCTTTCAGTTCCTCAACTTTGGCGTCCACGGCTGGGTTGCCGTCGAACAAGTCGCCGTATTCCAGCAGGTCGGTCTCATACGCCAGAATCTGCTGCATCCGCATTGACCATTGCTGATCCCAAGGGCGAGGCAGCCCAAGGGCTTCATTCCATGCGGGCAGCTGAACAGCGCGGGCACGGGCTTTCTTCGACAAGGTCACGGCGAGCATCTCGATCAAGATGCGATACACGTTGTTTTCAGGCTGCTGCTCGGTCAGGCCCAAGGAATTCACTTGAACACCGTAGCGGAACCTGCGGAATTTCGGATTTTCGACACCATAGCGTTGTTGCAGAATTTCGTCCCACAGATCGACGAAAGCGCGCATCTTGCACATTTCAGTAACAAAGCGGATCCCTGCGTTCACAAAGAACGAAATGCGTCCACACAGCGCGGGGAAATCTTCGGCCGGGACGCGGGGGCGCAGCTCGTCCAATACGGCAATTGCCGTGGCCAGCGCATAAGCCAGTTCCTGTTCCGGCGTAGCGCCTGCCTCTTGCAGGTGGTAGGAACACACGTTCATCGGGTTCCATTTCGGCACGTTGGTGTAGCAATACTCGGCCACGTCCGCGATCATCTTCAGTGACGGTTTCGGCGGGCAGACATAGGTGCCGCGGCTCAAGTACTCCTTGATCAGGTCGTTCTGAACCGTGCCCTGCAGTTTAGAAACATCCGCGCCCTGTTCCTCGGCCACCGCAATATAAAGCGCCAGCAGCCAAGGGGCTGTCGCGTTGATTGTCATCGACGTGTTCATCTGTTCCAGCGGTATCTGGTCGAACAGCACCCGCATGTCACCCAGATGGCAGACGGGCACGCCCACTTTGCCCACTTCGCCGCGCGCCAGTGTGTGATCGCTGTTATATCCGGTCTGAGTCGGCAGATCGAACGCCACAGACAGACCTGTCTGACCCTTTGCGAGGTTCCCACGATACAACGCGTTCGACGCCTTGGCCGTGGAATGACCGGCATAGGTTCGGATGAGCCAGGGGCGATCTTTCTGCGTCTGCGTCATAGCGGGGCCTCGTCTATCGGTAGGGTAAGAAAATTACGCTTTAGCGTTCTAAAGCGCAATTTTTGGGATATGTCAATTCGCTGCGTCGCGGCATATGTGGTTCTTCAGATTGTAGGTGCCGCAGTTTGGTGGCAGTGTGCGACCATGACTCAGACCGTGGAACTTCCGCTTTGGCTGTTTTTGCTGATCCTGGTATTTGCCGCGGTCACCCTAGCCTCGCATTTTCTGTTTCCCTCGGTGCGCTGGTTTTTTCGCCGCCGTCTGGAACGCGCCGTCAAACGCCTGAACAAACGCCTGCAACGCCCGATCCAGCCCTTCAAGCTGGCGCGTCGGCACGACATGATTCAACGTCTGATTTATGATCCGCAGGTCGGGCAGGCCGTTCAGAACTTTGCGCGTGAAGAACGTGTTCCTGAGGCCGTCGCTTTTGAAACCGCACGTCGTTATGCGCGCGAGATTGTCCCTTCCTTTTCCGCCGTAGCTTATTTCAGCTTCGCCATTCGTATGGCTCGAATGCTGAGCAACGCGTTCTACAATGTGCGGCTCAGTTACCTGGACGAAAAGGCCATAGGGGATATCGACCCCGATGCGACGGTGGTGTTTGTCATGAATCACCGCAGCAACATGGACTACGTTCTGGTCACCTACCTTGCAGCGCAACAATCTGCGCTGTCTTACGCGGTAGGAGAATGGGCGCGGGTCTGGCCCCTTAGCCGCCTGATCCGTGCGATGGGTGCATATTTTATCCGCCGTAAATCGGGGAGTGAGCTGTATCGCCAAGTGCTGGCCTGCTACGTCCGCCACGCGACCGAGGCCGGTGTGACGCAGGCCATGTTCCCCGAAGGCGGGCTGAGCTTGACCGGAGCCTTGGGGCGGCCCAAGCTGGGTTTGCTCAAATACATCATCGACGCCGCCAATCCGGACGGGAGGGATGTGGTGTTCGTACCGGTCGCTTTGAATTACGACCGGGTGCTTGAGGATACAATTCTGACCAAAGCTGCGCTTGGCAATGAGCGCCGGTTTCGCGCCAGGATCGGAGTCATTTCCTGGTGGATTCTGAAACAAATCGGGCGGCGGCTTACGGGCCGCTACGAGCGGTTTGGCGTCGCGTCGGTGCGATATGGCAAGCCAATCTCGCTGCGAGCCTTTCGTGCTAAGCACGAAGCCAATCTGATGACCGATCTGGCCCGGGATCTGATGGCAGGCATCGGGGAAGCAATTCCGTTAGTGCCCGGACCGGCTGCGTGCTGGCTTGTGCGCGAAAAGGGTGAACTATCTGAGGCCGACGCCGTGGCTTTGATTGATCAGCTTCAGCGACGTAACGGAATTTCCGAGCCGATGGATCGAAAAACGATTGAGAACGGCATTCAGCAATTTGTGGATCGCCGCATCCTCAGGCGTGAAGACGGGAAATTATCGTCGTCTGGTCAACGGGTTGACCTTTTGGATTACTATGCGGCCTCGGCGCCTTTGGGCGTTGAACAGGATCTTTCTGCGTCCGCGAAAGAAATTTCTGCATCCGCTGGGTCATAAAATTACAAAAATCGCCCGAAATGGGTTGCAATGTTGCTCAACGGTCAATACTCATCGAGTGAAGCCGGCGATTCTGCATCGCGGCAATGGGTTTGAACAAGGGAGGCCAAAATGGCTCTGGACACCGACAGCGGCATCGCGTCGTACGAGGCACCGGAAAAAGACCTGTATGAGATGGGTGAAATCCCTCCGATGGGATATGTCCCGAAACAAATGTACGCATGGGCGATCCGTAAAGAACGCCATGGTGAGCCGGATACGGCCATGCAGTTGGAAGTGGTTGATGTCCCCAAGCTGGACAGCCACGAAGTGCTGGTTCTGGTGATGGCAGCGGGTGTGAACTACAACGGCGTTTGGGCGTCGCTGGGCAAACCGATCAGCCCCTTTGACGGGCACGGTCAGCCATTCCACATCGCCGGTTCCGACGCGTCGGGCATCGTTTGGGCCGTTGGTGACAAGGTCAAGCGCTGGAAAGTGGGAGACGAAGTTGTGATCCACTGCAACCAGGACGACGGCGACGACGAATATTGCAACGGTGGAGACCCGATGTATTCGCCCAGCCAGCGGATCTGGGGTTATGAAACGCCGGACGGCTCGTTCGCGCAGTTCACTAATGTGCAGGCTCAGCAGCTGATGCCACGCCCCAAGCACCTGACCTGGGAAGAAAGCGCCTGCTACACGCTGACACTGGCAACGGCCTACCGGATGTTGTTTGGGCACGAACCGCATGACCTGAAACCGGGTCAGAACGTTCTCGTCTGGGGTGCGTCGGGAGGTCTGGGTTCTTATGCCATCCAGCTGATCAACACTGCAGGCGCGAATGCGATTGGTGTGATCTCGGACGAAAGCAAGCGCGACTTCGTTATGGGGTTGGGCGCCAAGGGCGTGATTAACCGCAAGGACTTCAATTGCTGGGGCCAGTTGCCCACAGTGAACACGCCGGAATATGCTGAATGGTTCAAAGAGGCCCGCAAATTCGGCAAGGCCATCTGGGATATCACTGGCAAAGGTGTGAACGTCGACATGGTGTTCGAACATCCCGGTGAAAGCACCTTCCCGGTATCGACTTTCGTGGTGAAAAAGGGCGGCATGGTCGTGATCTGCGCAGGCACCACCGGGTATAACCTGACCTTCGACGTGCGTTATATGTGGATGCATCAAAAGCGCTTGCAGGGTTCGCACTTTGCGCATCTGAAACAGGCCGCTTCCGCTAACCAGCTGATGGTCGAACGTCGTCTGGACCCCTGCATGTCCGAGGTGTTCTCGTGGAAGGAGCTTCCCGAGGCGCATATGAAGATGATGCGCAACGAGCATAAGCCGGGCAACATGTCGGTTCTGGTTCAGGCTCCGCGCACGGGGATGCGTACCCTGGAAGAGGTATTGGACGCCCGCGGTTGATCCGCACTTAAATTAAGCACCAACGCCCGCGAATCGTTAGAACGGTTCGCGGGTGTTTCTTTTTGGAGATGAGCTCAATCTTTGCAAAGGGTTACCGACAGTGGGCCCACTGGTTTTGGGGAGTAGAAAGCAGTGAATAGGCAGAAAAATACTGCACATGTTATGGTTGTGTTAACCCTTCGTTAACTGTTTCAGAGAGACCCTGATGGCGCAGAATGAGTGGATACTGGACGTGTTGTCGGACCTCAACGCTTTCGCAGTTGAGAACGGTTTGATCGCGCTGGCCGAGCAGTTGGATGACACCAAACTGATCGCCGCAGCCGAGATCGCGTCCATGAAGGCTGAGGTACGGACGCCTGCGAATGGGAACAAAACTCGATATGAGCCAGGTCCTGGAGGACTTGGAAAACACCAACACGCTTGATGAACTAAGCAATGTCGCCGTCAGGCTGCGCGACCGGTTAAAGGTCGAACATCTCATTTATCATTGGGTCGATGGCGCCGGGGATCAATACGGCTATACGACCTATCCCGATGCCTGGGCCGAACGGTACCTTGAAAAGAACTACCACCGGATCGATCCGGTCATTCTGGGGTGTTTTCAGCGGTTCCACCCGGTTGATTGGAAAACGCTGGACTGGTCCAGCAAAGTAGCCAAAGCATTCCTGCAAGACGCTCAAAGCCACGGGGTTGGCAATCAAGGGTATTCGATTCCGATCCGGGGTCCGAACGGGCAATTCGCTTTGTTCACCGTCAACCATACCTGCGATGACGAAACTTGGCTGCGGTTCAAAGAACGGCATGGTCGCGAGCTGATCCTGATCGCGCATTACTTCAACCGAAAGGCGCTGGAGTTCGAAAGGGATCGTCAGCCCGAGTCGTCCCGCGGGCTGTCACCGCGCGAAGTGGACGCGATGACCTTGCTGGCGCTGGGCTATAGCCGGGCGCAGGTGGCACATTCGCTGTCAATTTCCGAGCATACCTTGCGGGTCTATATCGAAGGCGCCCGTGCCAAGCTCGGAGCGCAGAACACCACACACGCCATCGCCACGGCGCTCAGCCGAGGATTAATAGTGGTTTAAGAGGCGCGCGTCCTCAGAACGGGAAATTAACTATGACTTCGTACCCCCTTCGTTCCTGCACAGGACGACAAGGGGAAAAAAGTCATGTTGCGCTATCTGTATGCCGACGAACTGCACAAGTTTCCGGATCTCGCCGAGGGGATGTTCCGGGATCGTGCGGATCAGTTCAAAACCCGGCTGGGTTGGGACGTACACGTCAACGAAAAAGGAGAGGAGCGGGATCAGTATGATGATCTGAACCCACTCTATGTCATCTGGGAAGAGGAGGATGGCAGTCACGGTGGTTCAATGCGCGTGCTGCCAACCACCGGCCCAGTCATGGTAAATGAAGTGTTCGGCCACCTGAACCCCGGTAAACCGATCTGTAGCCCTCTGATCTGGGAGGTCACCCGGTTCTGCCTGTCCCGCACGGCCAGCCCGCACACGGCCGGGGCGATCATGTTAAGCGGTGGCGAGATGATGGAAGGGTTCGGCCTGACCCACATTGCCGGTGTCTTTGATGCACGGATGATTCGGATCTATCGGTTGATCGGATCTTCGCCAGAGGTTCTGGGATCGGAAGGGAAGGGGCGCGACCAAATTTCGGTCGGGTTGTGGCCCTATTCCGCAGACGATTGTAATCGTGTAGCCGAGCGCGCAGGCATCCCGCGCGAGCTGTCCCGGCTGTGGTTCAAGACTGCCTTCGGCATCGGACGGCAGCATCGGTTTGCGTTGTCCGCCTGATCGACGAAAACACCAATCCCTCTCTGGTGATAGCTGGCGCGGCCCTGTAGGGTCGCGCCATGTCTATACCCCCCGTAACCTTCTCTGACGATCAGGCCGCCGCCTTTGACAGCATTTCCGAGATGTTGAAATCGGCCGGTGTCGACCTGGATGACGACGCCCTGCTGAAACTACCCGGTGCGGGAAAGTCCGGTGTGATGGCGGTAATCGGCAAAGCGGGGTCGGGGAAAACGCTCTTACTGGCGGAACTCTATAAGGCTTTGGCGGAAACCGGGGCGCAGATCGTCTCAGGCGATTTCGAAAGCCGCAAGGCAAGGGAAAAGCGCAGCCTTGCCATCCTGGCGCCGACCAACAAGGCCGCCAGCGTGCTGCGCCTGCGCGGCGTTCCAGCGACGACCATTCACCGCATCCTCTACACCCCGGTCTATGACCCGGAATACGAACGCATCGCCGAATGGCTGGCGGGCAATGACGAACGGCCTGAGATCGAAGGCCTCACCGACGAAGCGCTCGACCGTGCGGCAGCGTTTTTTGAGAACAACAAATCCATCCCCGGCGCGCTGGCTGCCGCCGGGTTGCGGGGGTCGGACTTCATCACCGGCTGGAAACGCCGCGAGGAACCTTTGGATATCGGTTTTGTGGACGAAGCTTCGATGCTGGACGACCGGCAATTCGAGGACTTGCAGGAGATTTTCCCAACCCTTCTGTTGTTCGGCGATCCGGCGCAGCTGGCCCCCGTCAACCAATCGGGCAGCATGGTGTTCGAGGCGTTGCCGGAACCACGTAAACAGATTCTGCACCGGGTTCACCGTCAGGATGCCGATAACCCGATCCTTGACCTTGCCCACGCGCTGGCGGACCCTCAGATGGGGTTCGAAGACTTTGAGCGTCTTGTTAAACAGACCGCCCGGCAGGATGACCGCGTTATCTGGGGCCAACGTGTTGAAGTTGACCTGATGGCCCGCAGCCCGGTTCTGGTCTGGCGCAACGCCACGCGCATCCGCTTGATTCAGGCGTTCCGGCAGGTTCATGGCGCTCCGGAAACCGAATTGCTGGAAGGCGAACCACTGATCTGCGACGGCATCGAGTTGCCGTTGAAGCACCGCAAGAAACGGCTGGACCTTGAGGCGCGCGGGCTGATCAAGGGCGCTCAGGTCATCTATCTGGGGCCGGGGCGCAAGCCAGGGTTTTCTCGGCTACATGTAATGGGGGCCGAAGACCCACAGGTCAGCGCCGCCTCCATCGTCAAAATTGAAAAACCGGATGAGGAAGAGCCGTTTATTCCCTACGCCGCCCGAATGGGGGCGACCTTTCTGCATGGCGCGGCGGTGACCATTCACAAAGCGCAGGGCTCGCAATGGGATACGGTGCAGGTCTTTGCCCCCGACATCTACGCCGCCGCCCGCATGGGCCGGACCGAAGCGGGGCAGCCGCTGTGGAAACGTTTGGCCTATGTCGCCATCACCCGTGCTCAGGAACGCCTGATCTGGGTGGTTCGTAACCGGCTGGCGAAACCGACCTATCCGTTGCGCGTGGACGACCTGCGCTCCGTCCCGGCAGCTTCGCTGACATTGGAGGCTGAAGAAACATGAGTACCATCATCGTAACCGGCGCAAGCTCGGGCATAGGTCACGCCACGGCCGAGGTGTTTCTGGCCGAAGGCTGGACGGTTGGCTTGTTGGCCCGCAGTACCGATAAGTTGCATGACATGGCCTCGAACCGGGCAAACGCCATCCCGTTGGTCGCGGATGTAACGGATGCAGAGGCGGTTCAAGCGGCTTTCCTGACCTTTCAGGACAAGACCGGCCATCTGGATGTGCTGTTCAACAACGCTGGCATCTTCGCGCCCGGTGGCACGATTGATGAAATCGCGCTGGAGGACTGGTACCAAAGCGTCAATGTGAACCTGAACGGCATGTTCCATTGCGCCCGAGAGGCGTTTCGGATCATGCGCCACCAGTCCCCGCAGGGCGGGCGCATCATCAACAATGGCTCGATCGCGGCTTATGTTCCGCGTCCGAATTCGGTGCATTACTCGGCGACGAAGCACGCCATCACCGGATTGACCCGCAGCCTGTCTTTGGACGGGCGTGAGTTCGGCATCGCTTGTGGTCAGATTGATATCGGCAATGCGCGTACACAGATGGTTCAGGGGCTGGTCGAGGCAGCAGTTGAAGCGGGACAAAAGCCCGATCCGACCATGGCCGTCGAAGACGCGGCCCGGTCAGTTCTGCATATGGCGAAACTGCCACCAGAGGCCAACGTGCAATTCATGACCGTCATGGCGACGACGATGCCCTATATCGGGCGCGGTTAAGCGTCAGTTCTCGCGCAATAGACGGAATGCCGTGGACGCGCCCCAGCCCGCTGCAATCGCGATAACCAGCGACATCAGACCGTACCAGACGGGCTGCTGGCGGGACATGTTGTAAAGAAGCCGCTCAAGTCCGACTTTGCGGACATCAATCGTGGTTTCGTATCGCGAGACAACCTCGCCACCCCGTGTCAGAAAGATGCGCGCGGCATAGTCGCCTTCGGTCAAGTCGGCGGGCATCGCGATTGAGGTACGGAACAGGGTCTGCTCGTCCACCGCGACCGTGTTTTCGCGGATAGAGTACAAATCCTCGCTTTCGCGAATACGCACGACGGCATCCGCGAAATCCTGTGCCCCGCGAATGTGCATGGCAGCACCGACCGAGCGGATGGCACGTTCAATAGAAATCCGATAGCGCAGATCTTCGGTGTCGGTCAGGATGTCTTGGAACGGACCGCTGGTCGCGACGGCGTAGAAACTGGGGGCGGAATCGACAAGCACGCTGTCGGTATTGACCCAAATCCCTACTTTCCGTTCTTTGCGACGGACCATCACAGGGCTGGACGGCCCGGCCACGGCCACGATCACTTCAAGCGGCGGGCCGGGGGGAATTGGTGTTTCCCGCTTAACGGCCCCAAAGATCAGAATCTCAGACCCGTCGAAAGTTGCTGTGATGGCAACGCGATCCTGGCTAAGCCCCAGAACGACTTGTTCGTCCTCGGCAAAGGCTGGCGTGCAGCACAGAACCAGCAGGGCAATCAGGCGTTTCAGCATGATCAGTGTCCCCCGTCGGTGCCAAGGGAATACAGCTCGGACGGCTCGATCAGCAGATCCAGCGCCAGCTTGCCGCAGACCACCAGAACCAAAGCCGCCAACAGCACTCGCAGTTGCTCAGCCGGCATGCGCGCGCCGATCACTGTGCCGATCTGCGCGCCCACCACACCGCCGACCAGAAGTAGAACCGCCAGAACGATATCGACCGTGTAGTTCGTCGTCGCGTGCAGCATGGTGGTAAAGGCGGTCACGAAAATGATCTGAAACAGCGAGGTGCCGACCACAACCTTTGTGGGCATCCCCAGCAGGTAGATCATCGCAGGCACCATGATGAACCCGCCGCCAACACCCATGATGGCTGACAGGACGCCGACGCACAGCCCGACCAGAATCGGTGGAATGACCGAGATATACAGCCCCGACGTGCGAAAGCGCATCTTGAACGGCATCGCATGAACCCAGCCGCGCTGACGTCGTTTTGCCGGGGCTCCACCGCCCTTTTTCGCTTTGCGCAGCGCCCGCAGGCTTTCGATGAACATCAGGCTTCCGACGACGCCTAGGAAAACGACGTAGCACAACGTCACCAGCAGATCGACTTGACCCAGACTCTTGAGGTAGTTGAATACCACCACGCCAAGTGCTGCGCCCGTTAACCCTCCGACCAATAAGACCGTGCCCATTCGGAAATCGACCGTCCTTCGCCTGAAATGGGCCAGCACACCGGAAAAAGACGAGGCGACGATCTGGTTGGCTTC
This sequence comes from Ruegeria sp. AA6, assembly GCF_056542865.1. Classification (NCBI taxonomy): domain Bacteria; kingdom Pseudomonadati; phylum Pseudomonadota; class Alphaproteobacteria; order Rhodobacterales; family Roseobacteraceae; genus Ruegeria; species Ruegeria sp. AA6. Next base: position 20,608 of record NZ_JBQGAN010000007.1, on the reverse strand, counting down.
GGTCGCGACGGCGACTGCCGGGGGGATGCCGATGAAAAACAGCAGCGGGGTCATCAGAAACCCGCCGCCGACACCAAACATACCCGACAGGATACCGACCATCCCGCCCAGCCCCAGCAACAGGAAGGCATTGACGGAGACTTCGGCGATAGGAAGGTAAATCTGCATATTGGATTACCGGATGAAGTCAGACGGATCACGCAGAGCAATCCGGCCGGGCTGAACAATAAAAAGTGCCATGGGGCCGATGCGATCCTGTGATTCCAACGCCCTGTTAAGGGTGGGTCCAATCTCGGCTATCATCGGGAACACTCGCATACCCCTTTAGAACGGTTGCGGCATGCAAAATCAACTCTGCATGCCGCTCTGCAGCGAACAGGACTGAACTGAGTCCGAAACTGGACTTATCAGCGTTCTTTCACATAGGGTTCACCACCTGCACGCGGCGGGATGGCTTTGCCCACGAACCCGGCCAGAATGACCACGGTCAGGATGTAGGGCAGGGCGTCCATGACCTGCACCGGAATGACCACACCACCCAGATCAATGTTCTGGAACCGCAACGCGATCGCTTGCAGCAGGCCAAACAGCAGACAGGCCCACATAGCGTGCCATGGTCGCCATTTCGCAAAGATCAGTGCAGCCAGCGCAATGAACCCGCGCCCGGCTGTCATTTCCTTGACGAACCCGGCTTGCAGGGCGGTTGCCAAATATGCTCCGGCAATGCCGCAAAGTACGCCGCAAATGGCGACTGCCGCGAACCGCAAGCCGACGACCGAAACTCCAGCCGTATCCACCGCAGCCGGGTTTTCACCCACGGCTCGCAAGCGCAGGCCAAAACGGGTGCGATATAGAACCCACCACGTCAAGGGGACCATCAGGAAGGCCACATAAACCAGGATCGAATGGCCGGACAGCAGTTCGGAGTAGATCGGTCCAATGATGGGAACCCCACTCAGCGCATCTGCAAACGGGAAGTTGATCGGCTCAAACCGGCCTCCGCCAAACAGGGACGGGGTCCGACCGCCCTGTTGGAACCAGCTTTGGGCGATCAGCACCGTTAGGCCCGAGGCCAGAAAGTTGATGGCCACGCCCGAAATAAGCTGATTGCCGCGGAAGGTGATCGACGCCACCCCGTGCAGCGCAGACAAAACCAGCGATGCACCGATTCCCGCCAGCAGACCCAGCCAAACGGACCCTGTCACGGCTGCGACGGCCGCCGAGAAGAAGGCCGAGATCAGCATCTTGCCTTCCAGTCCGATGTCGAAAATACCCGCGCGTTCGGAATACAGCCCGGCCAGGCAGGCCAGCAACAACGGCGTGGCCAGACGGATGGTCGAATCGAAGACCTGGATGAGGGTAATGAAGAACTCCATCACTCGGCCCCTCTCTTGCGCAGGCTCAGGAACAGTTTCTCAAGCGGCATGCGAACCATGTTGTCTAGCGCTCCGGTAAACAGGATCACCAGCGCCTGAATGACCACGATCAGTTCGCGCGGGATCGACGTCCACAGGGCCAGCTCTGCCCCGCCCTGATAGAGGAACCCGAACAAAAGCGCGGCAAGGAACACGCCAAAAGGATGTGAGCGACCCATCAGCGCCACGGCGATACCGATAAAGCCCGCGCCCTCGGTCGAGTTGAGAACCAGCCGTTCCGCCTCACCCATCACGTTGTTGATCGCCATCATGCCTGCCAGAGCGCCCGAGATCAGCATAGCGACGATGGTGATGCGCACCGGCGAAATACCGGCATAGACAGCGCCTGTTTCTGAATGGCCATAGGCGCGGATTTCATAGCCCAGCCGCGTTCGCCAGATCAGCGCCCATACAACCACACAGGCCAGCACGGCCACGAAGAACGAGATATTCGCAGGAGCACCCCGGAAGACCACGTTTTCAGCGGTCGAGAACATCGACTGGAAGGTCGGCAGATGCACCGCCTCGGGGAACCGCGCAGTGGCCGGGTCCTGTGAGCCCTGCGGGCGCATCACGTTGACCAGCATATAGTTCAGGAAAGCTGCTGCGATAAAGTTGAACATGATCGTGGTGATCACGATGTGGCTGCCGCGTTTGGCCTGCAGATAGGCCGGGATCGCGGCCCATGCCGCACCGAACAGGGCCGCAGCACACCCGGCACCCAGCAGAGCTACGCTCCAATGCGGCCAGGGAATGTAAAGGCAGACCATAGCAACGCCCAGCCCGCCCAGCATCGCTTGACCTTCACCGCCGATGTTGAACAGCCGCGCGTGGAAGGCCACCGCAACCGCAAGCCCTGTGAACATGAAATTCGTCGCATAGTAGAGCGTATAGCCCCAGCCATAGGTCGACCCCAGCGCGCCAGTGACCATCAGGTTCACCGCCTCGACAGGGTTTTCACCGATGGCAATGATTACCAGCGCCGAAAGGATTGTGGCCAACATCAAGCTGATCACCGGGATCAGCACTACGTCGGCCCATTTGGGCATTTTGTCCATCTTACGCGGCCTCTCCCGCAACACCGGCCATCAGCAGACCCAGTTCTTTTTCATCCGTCTCGGCGGGCAGACGCTCACCCATGATATGTCCGTCAAACATCACCGCGATCCGGTCCGATAGCGAGAAGATTTCCTCCAACTCGACCGAGACCAACAGGATCGCCTTGCCCTGATCGCGCAGGGCGACGATCTGTTTGTGAATGAATTCAATCGCGCCGATGTCGACACCGCGCGTCGGCTGGCCGACCAGCAGCAGGTCGGGGTTCCGCTCAATCTCACGCGCGACGACGATCTTCTGCTGGTTGCCGCCCGAGAAGCTTTTGGCCGTAAGCCAGCCATTGGGCGGGCGCACGTCGAATTTCTCGATCTTGGCTTCGGTATCGGCGCGCAGTGCGGCGTTATCCATGAAGATGCCGCGGTTGTATGCCGGGTCACGGTGATAGCCGAAGGCCACGTTTTCCCAGGCGTGGAAATCCATGATCAGACCTTCACGCTGGCGGTCTTCTGGCACGTGGGCGATGTGTTGCGCGCGACGTGCCTGACCGTCTGATCCGGCCCCGCTGAGCGCCAACGGTGCGCCGTTCAGCTTGATCGAGCCCTGACCGGGACGCATTCCGCCCAGAACCTCCAGCAGTTCCGACTGGCCATTGCCTGCAACACCGGCGATGCCGACGATCTCACCGGCGCGGACGGTCAGGTCGATGCCTTTGACCCGCTCGACACCCGCGCTGTCAAAGACTTGCAGGTTTTCGATTTCCAGAATGGGTTTACCCGGTTTTGCAGGCACCTTGTCCACCTGCAGCAGCACCTTGCGGCCCACCATCAACTCGGCCAGTTCTTCAGGGCTGGTCTCGGCGGTCTTGACCGTCGCCGTCATCTGCCCGCGCCGCATGACCGAGACCGTATCGGTGTTTTCCATGATCTCACGGAGTTTGTGCGTGATCACAATGATCGTTTTCCCCTCGGTGCGCAGCCGGTCGAGGATACGGAACAACTGATCGGCCTCAGAGGGTGTCAGAACCCCGGTGGGTTCGTCCAGAATGAGGATCTCGGCCTTGCGATACAGCGCCTTCAGGATTTCAACCCGCTGCTGCATCCCAACACCGATCTCATCGATGCGCTTGTCGGGATCGACGAACAGTTCGTATTCTTCTTCCAGCGCTTTCAGTTCTTTGCGCGCCTTCGCCAGCGACGGGGCCAGCATGCCGCCATCCTCGGCGCCTAGAACTATGTTTTCCAGAACGGTGAAATTCTCGACCAGTTTGAAATGCTGGAACACCATCCCGATGCCCGCAGCAATCGCCGCCTGACTGTCAGGGATGTCGGTCTTGGTGCCGTTGATCCAGATCTCTCCTTTGTCGGCTTTGTAAAACCCGTACAGAATGCTCATCAGCGTGGATTTGCCCGCACCGTTTTCGCCGATGATCCCGTGGATCGTGCCGGGGGCGACGCTGATGGAAATGTCTTTGTTGGCCTGAACCGGCCCAAAGGCTTTGGAAATCCCTTTGAGCTCAATGGCGGGGACTGTCATGTCTTGTCCTCAATTGCCGAAGGGGCCGCAATCGGCGCGGCCAAGTGGGTACGAGGCGGAGGTCAAACCCCCGCCCCGTGTGATATCAGAACTGCAGTGCGGGGCAGCTGTCGTTCTCGTAATAGCTGACCACGGTGACGTTTCCGTTGATGATGTCGCTGCGTGCGTCTGCGACGGCCGAGCTCATCTCTTCACTCACCAGTTCGGCGTTGTTTTCATCCATCGCCACTCCGACGCCTTCTTGCGCCAGACCCATGGTGAATACGCCGGTTTCGACATCCTCGCCCGCTTTCATCGCGTCATAGACAGCAACGTCTACGCGCTTGAGCATGGAGGTCAGAACCTTGCCCGGGTGCAAATGGTTCTGGTTGCTGTCCACACCAATCGAAAGGATGCCCTCATCGGCGGCGGTTTGCAGCACGCCGACACCAGTACCGCCAGCGGCAGCATAAATCACGTCAGCGCCTTGGCTGATCTGTGCCTTGGTCAGTTCGGAACCTTTAACCGGGTCGTTCCATGCAGCCGGGGTTGTGCCGGTCATGTTGGCGACGATGTTGATGTCAGGGTTCACAGCCTTGGCACCCTGCGCATAGCCGCAGCCAAAGTGGCGGATCAGCGGGATGTCCATGCCACCGATGAAACCAACAGTACCGGTTTTTGAGGCCATAGCCGCCATCATGCCGACAAGATAAGAACCTTCGTGTTCGGCAAAGCTGACCTGACGGATGTTTGGTGCGTCCAGCCAGTTCACGTCAACGGCGACGAATTTTGTATTCGGGTAATCAGCGGCAACTGCGGCCAGCGGATCGGCCATTGCAAAACCCATAGTGATGACCGGATTGGCGCCGGCTTCGGCAAAGCGACGCAGCGCTTGTTCACGCTGGGCTTCGGACTGAAGTTCGATTTCACGATAGGTCTGGCCGGTTTGTTCGGCCCAACGCTGCGCGCCGTTATGCGCGGCTTCGTTGAACGACTTGTCGAACTTGCCGCCCAGATCGAAGATCAGGGCCGGTTCGGCCAGGGCCGCGCCCGCAGTCAGCGCGACGGCGGCGGCAGCGCCCATCAAGGATTTCATCAGGGTCATTTCATACTCCCGTGTTGTTATTGTCGGTCGCGGCCAAGATAGCCACGTTTACCCACTGTGAGCGAGCATAACTGTTGTGATGGCGGGAATTAAGGGCGTTTGCAACCGGTGCGGTCAACAGATTATTGACCAACTGGTCGAAAAAGTTTGGCTGGAATGCTCAGTTTAGATTGCGCGTCATGACGATGGCGTCAATTTTCTCTTCATTTTCGCGGAGATAGTAGGCTTTGCGCCGACCACAGGCGACATACCCGCAACGTTCGTACAGCGCGAGGGCCTGCAGGTTATCTGCCGCAACGTCCAGAAGGGCGCGGGCTGCGCCCAAACTTTTGGCCTTTGCCTGCCAATCCTGCATACAACGCAGGGCCAAACCCTTGCGCTGATGGTCGGGATGTGTGGCAATCGTCAGCAATTCCGCTTCGTCCGCGATCACTTGAAACAGGGCGAAAGAGTCAGCGCTGCCAATGACATGGGTAAATTGGTTACCCAGAAGGTCAGCGAATTCGTCAGCCGTCCATGGACGTGACTGGGTGAAGGCAGCCGCGTGCGTATGGGCAAGTTCCTGCGGGGTCATTCGTCCAGCAATACAGGCGGGATGTCTTTCGACGGGGCCGCATCCGCGGGCCGCACATACAAGGGGGCTGGGGGTTCGGCCACGTTCGACCATCTTTGGGCCGTCAAACGAGCAATGGAACGGACCTGCAGATCAGGATCGTCGTTCAGGATCAACGGCCCGAGTGATTCTGCCTGTTTTTGCGGCACCAGAGCAGGCGTTTGACCCGGTTGGCTGACATAGACCTGATCGCGCGGCGCGCGGATGGCAGGCAAACCGCCCCCGGTTTGGACCAACGCTTCAAAGCCGGATACGCCCACGGCCGGAACGCCAAGGCCCAATGCCAAACCGCGTGCGGCGGAAACCGAGATGCGGATGCCGGTGAAATTCCCCGGCCCAATTCCGACTCCGATTGCGGTTAGATCGCCCCACGCGAAACCGGCCTCGGCCAGAACCTCTTCAAGCAAGGGCATCAGCCGTTCGGCCTGACCGCGCGACATGGGTTCGACGCGCGAAACGATGATGCTGTCACCCTGCAACAAAGCGGCCGCGCTATGCGCGGCCGATGTATCAAACGCCAGAATGAGCGGGTCAGACGGCAACGGGGCGAACCTCGGTCACTTCGGGGATGTAGTGACGTAACAGGTTCTCGATCCCCATTTTCAGTGTCAGGGTCGAGGACGGACAGCCCGCGCAGGCCCCCTGCATGTGCAGGTAGACAACGCCGCGGTCAAATCCGTGGAAGGTGATGTCACCACCGTCTTGGGCCACTGCAGGCCGCACGCGGCTGTCCAGTAGGTCTTTGATCTGGTTGACGATTTCTGCGTCTTCGCCAGTATGCTCGGCGTGACCCGAGGCAGCCGCCGCATCAGCGCCCATGACGGGCTGGCCGGATTGGTAATGCTCCATCACGGCGCCCAGAATTGCGGGTTTGATGTGATCCCACTGAACGTCGTCCGCTTTGGTCACGGTTACGAAGTCATTGCCAAAGAATACGCCGGTTACGCCGCTTACCGCAAAAATCCGTTTGGCCAAGGGCGATTTCTCACCCGCTTCCGCCGTTGGAAAGTCTGCTGTGCCAGCCTCCAGCACGGTTTGACCGGGCAGGAATTTCAGCGTTGCAGGGTTCGGCGTGGATTCTGTTTGAATGAACATGGCACGGCTCCGTATCAGTTGTTCCTGATATGCGGGTCCGGGCCGGGGAAGTCAAGATTTGGAACGATTCTAAATTTCAGCCGCCAGTTGCAGCGCGTCATCGAGCCGGTCGTCACCCCAGAACAGCTCTTCCGCCACCAGAAAACTGGGGGCTCCGAAAATCCCCTTGGCTTGCGCGAGTTTCGTCTGTTCCATCAGGGCGGCCTTGATCGCGGGATCGTGGCATCGGGCCAGTGTTTCGGCGGGCAGGCTGGCTTGCGACAGGCAATCAATCAGCACCTGATCGTCCGAGATATTCTGCCCATCGACGAATTGAGCCGCATACACGGCGCGGACAAAGGCCGCCCTTTGAGGGTGGGTCTCAATTGTCAGGACCAGCCTCGCCGCCTTTAATCCGTTTTGCGGAAAAGGATCAGGCCGCGAGAATTGCAAGCCGCGTTGGGCTGACAACCGTTCCATGTCCCGCCACATATAGCGCCCCTTGGCCGGGTAAATGTTGAACGGCGAATTGTCCCAGCCTTGCGCAGCGAAAATAGGGCCCAGAAGGAAGGGGTGCCATTCAACAGCGATCCCGTGCTGTGCCGCCAGATCCTCGATCCGCATCGCGCTGAGGTATGAATAGGTCGACGCGAATTCGAACCAGAACTGGATGCTACGCGTCATGGGCGGCCTCAGGTGATCTCTTCCAGCTTTTCCTTGCTCAGATCACCGGGAACAATTGTGATCGGGATCGGCAAACTGCCCGAGTTCTTGGTCAACTGCGTGACCAGTGGCCCGGGACCTTTCTTCTCAACGCCGGCACCCAGCACCAGGACACCGATTTCGGGGTCTGACTGCACGTGTTCGATGATCTGCGGAACCGGGTCGCCTTCTCGGATCGCCAGTTCGGGATCAACGCCCTGTTTGTCGCGCATCCATTTGGCGAACACTTCGTAATGGGCGTGTATCCGTTCGCGGGCCTCTTCGCGCATAACCTCGGCCACGCCGATCCAGTGGTTGAACTCATCCGGTGGAATCACCGACAGGATGGTGACACCGCCCCCGGTATGGGCAGCGCGCATGGCGGCAAAGCGCATCGCGTTCAGGCATTCGCGACTATCATCCAGAACGACCAGGAATTTGCGCATGAAGTGTCCTCAGTTATTTCTGGCGATCATGCCCGACCAAATGCGTGCTGGCAACCAGAGGTTAGCGCGTGCTTAGTGCCCAGTCCCAATACAGTTCACGCGCCCGTCGGGTGATAGGGCCGACCTGATACCGCGTTTCTTCCAGCGCTGTGACAGGTGTAATCTTGTGCATGTTGCCAGTCATGAAGACCTCATCCGCCTTGTGGAAATCCTCAAAGCTAAGGGCGGTTTCGTGCACCGTAACCCCATCGGCGCGCAGGTTTTTCATGTGACGCGCGCGGGTGATTCCAGCCAGAAAGGTGCCGTTTGGGGCGGGGGTGAACACCTCGCCGTCGCGGACCATGAAGATGTTGGTCGTCGCCGTTTCAGCAACGTGGCCAAGAGCGTCGGCCACCAAGGCGTTCGAAAACCCCCGACCGCGCACCTCGTGCAGCATGCGCGCGTTGTTGGGATAAAGGCACCCGGCCTTGGCATTCACCACTGACGATTCCAAAACCGGACGGCGGAATTGCGTGTATCCAAGCGTGACCGAGGCAGCTTCGGGCGCCATTGGAATCTCTTCTAGGCAGACGGCGAAGCCGGTGCTGTTTTCCTGCGGGACAATTGCAGTGGCGTCACCGTCGATACCCCAATACATCGGACGGATATAGACGGCCGGGTCGGTACCGTATGTGGACAGCCCCTCGTGGATGACCTCGACCATTTGCTCGGTGGTTATGAATGGCGTCAGCATCAATGCCTCGGCCGAGCGGTTCACGCGGGCGCAATGTGCCTCAAGATCAGGGGTTATGCCGTCGAAATAGCGCGCACCGTCAAAAACCGAAGACCCAAGCCATGCGCCATGATCAGCGGCCCGCATGATGGGTGCGTCCCCGTCGTGCCACTGACCATCAAAATAAGTACGGATATTCTTGCCGACTGCCATGACGCCCTCCCAAGCTTTGCGCAAACCTAGGAAGGCGCTGAGGCAACGTCCAGAGCAATCAGCCCTGTTTCGCGCCCACCATGCCCACGATTTCGTAGGTCTGCTGCAGGATCGGAGCCGCAAGCGCCCGTGCCTTTTCCGCGCCTTTGGCCAGAATGCGGTCAATCTCGGCTTCTTCGCTCATCAGGCGGGCCATCTCGGTCGAGATTGGCGACAGTTTCGATACGGCCAATTCTGCCAACATTGGCTTGAACTCTCCGAATTGCTTGCCCCCGACCTCGGCCAGCACCTGATCGACCGACTGATCGTTGAGCGCGGCGTAGACATTCACCAGATTGCGGGCTTCGGGGCGATCTTCCAGACCTTTGGCTTCGGAGGGCAGGGCGTCGGGGTCTGTCTTGGCCTTGCGGATTTTCTTGGCGATCGCGTCGGCATCATCGGTCATGTTGATGCGGCTCATATCCGAGGGATCGGATTTTGACATCTTTTTCGAACCATCCCGCAAGCTCATGACACGGGTGGCCGCACCTTCGATAACGGGCTCTGTGATTGGAAAGAAATCTACGCCGAAATCGTTGTTGAACTTGATCGCGATGTCGCGGGTCAGCTCCAGATGCTGTTTTTGATCCTCACCTACAGGCACGTGGGTGGCGTGATAGATCAGGATATCTGCTGCCATCAGTGCCGGGTACGCAAACAGACCCAGCGAGGCGTTCTGCTGGTTCTTGCCCGCCTTGTCCTTCCACTGGGTCATGCGCTGCATCCAGCCCATTCGGGCGACGCAGTTGAAGATCCATGCCAGCTGTGCGTGTTCGGGCACCTGGCTTTGGTTGAACAGGATAGATTGTTCTGGGTCGATGCCGGCAGCGATAAACCCGGCGCACAGCTCACGCGTGTTGTGGGTCAGCGCAGCAGGGTCCTGCCAGACGGTGATCGCGTGCAGATCGACCATGCAATAGATGGTCTCGAATTCGGCACCCTGCATATCGACAAAGCGTTTCATCGCGCCCAGATAATTGCCCAGGGTCAACCCGCCGGACGGCTGGATGCCGGAAAACACGCGCGGTGTGAACTGGGATTGGGTCATCGAAGGGAACTCCCGTCTGGAAAAATCAGCCCCCGTCGCTTACCCATGAGGCCAAGAGACGTCAACAGCCGCGAAAGGCCAGCCCAATGAGCAGTGAGAATTATACACCCGCCGTGAACCCCTTGCCCCCAGTGGTGGTGGCGTTGGTGCTGTTCATCATGGGGGTGGAACTGGCCTTTACGCTGGGCACACGTGGGTTGATCGGAGGGCCAACGGCGGTGGGCTGGCGGCCTCTTGCTATCGATCACTACGCATTTTTTGTTAGTCAATTTGATCGAATGTTAGAGATCGGTGATTGGCAGATCGGTTCCCTGATGCGGTTGGTTACCTACCAATTTGTTTCGGATTCTTTCACTCAAGCAGTGTTCGTGTGCGTCTTCATTTTAGCCTTAGGTAAAATGGTGGCCGAAGTTTTTGGTAGCCTTCCTATGCTATTGATCTTTGTACTATCTGGCATTGGCGGTGGGATTCTCTACGCCTTGATGTTGGAGCCTGGCACCTATCTGGTTGGTGGCTTCCCGTCAGTTTACGGCCTGATCGGAGCCTTCACGTGGCTACTGTGGCGCAAGTTGTCGTTGGTTGGAGAAAATCAACACCGTGCGTTCGGGTTGATTGCCGTCTTGATGGGCATCCAACTGGTTTTTGGCCTGCTATTCGGAGGCACGTCCAGATGGGTGGCCGATCTGGGCGGGTTTGCCACCGGGTTCGGCCTGTCCTTCTTTCTGGCGCCGGGCGGTTGGGCGCGGATCGTTGGGCGCATACGCCGCGACTGATCACGACCGGCGCAGGGCCTTTCGGAATTCAGAGACTTCGAACGCGCCGAACAGATGGCCCAGGAAGAAATAGCTGGCCGCGGCTACCTTGATCAGGATGATCAATGCCAGATAGCGCCAGCCCGGCAATTCGAAAGTCCAGCCGAACAGGTGAATGGCGGCGAGAAGTACGGCACCCATCCCCAGCGATGCCCCCACAATGCGCCACGCCCGACGTTTGAAACTGTCGTCGAACCGGGCCTCTTCGCCCATGCGACGTGCGCCGAGGATCAGCAGCCCGACCATCACCCATCCGGCGGCTGAGGCCGCAATGGCAGGGGCGATCCACCCGATCAGAGAGTACAGACCAAAGGCCAGTCCGGCATTCACCACCATCGCGACCACCGCATAGTGGAACGGCGTCCGCGTATCCTCGCGGACAAAATAGAGCGGTTGCAGCAGTTTTTGCAGCATGAAGGCGGGCAGGCCGATGCCGTAGATCGCCACGGCCAGCGCCGTGGCTGCGGTGTCTTCGGTGCTGAACTGTCCGCGCTCAAACAGGACGGAAACCAACGGGTTCGGCAGGATCACAAACGCCACGGTCGAAGGGATTGTCAGCAACAGCGTGAACTCGCCCGCGCGGGAAAAGGCATTGCGGGCACCGTCTTTGTCTCCGGCTCTAAGACGGCGTGACAGGTCGGGCAGCAGCACGATGCCGACGGCAATACCCACCACGCCCAGAGGCAATTGGTATAACCGATCCGCCGCAAACAGCCAGCTGACCGCTTTCTCGGTTTTCGAGGCCACCAGCTGACCCACCACAAGATTGACCTGCGTGACACCCATCGCCAATGCCGCGGGAACGGCAATGCGCACCATGTGACGCATTTCAGGGCTGAGTTTTGGCAGGCCGGGCCGGATGCGAATGCCCGCGCGCTCGGTCGCCACCCAGACCAGCGCAAGTTGCGCGATCCCTGCCAATGGAATGACCGTGATCAGCCAGCGGATGACTTCTCCCCCCATGGCGGCGCCGGCGATCAACGCCGAGCAGGCAAATATGTTCAGCAATACGGGCGCGGCAGCGGCGGCCGCAAAGCGGCCCGTGGCGTTCAAGACGCCGGAAAACAAAGCCGCCAACGACATGAACAGGATGTAGGGGAAGACGACGTACCCGTAGTCAACCGCCAGATCGAACCGTTCATCGCCATAGAACCCCTCGGCGGTGACCCAAACCAACGCGGGCATGAACACCATCGCCAGGCCGACCAGCGCCAAAACGGCCACGGCCAGCAGGTTGAACGCATCTTGCGCGAAACCTTCGGCGTTCTCATCCCCCTCCAGCCGTTTGGAGAACATCGGCACAAAGGCCGCGTTGAACGCACCTTCGGCAAAGAAACGGCGGAACATATTGGGCAGACGGAAGGCAGCAACGAACGCATCCATCACCGGCCCAGGTCCTATATAGGCGGTCAGCAGGATTTCCCGCAGAAAGCCTAAAATACGGCTGGCAAGCGTCCAGAACCCAACCGTAAACAGGCCTGAAAACAGCCGAATCTGCTTCATGAGGCCGCGCGCTCAGCACCTTCGGCGATGGCTTTGCGCAGTTTACCCTCAAGCGTGCGCTGCTTGCTTTCCGAATGGTACTTCAACCCGAACATGTCCTTGACGTAGAAGGTGTCCACCACCTGCTCACCATAGGTCACGATTACTGCGTTGGCGATGTAAACATTGGCTGCGGCCAGCGTTCGGGTCAGGTCGTACAACAGGCCTGGACGGTCACGAGTGTCGACCTCGATGATCGTGTAAATCTCGGACCCGTCATTGTCGAAGGTGATGTGGGTCGGCACGTTGAAGGCGCGCTCGCGCTTCTTAATCTTATCGCGGGATTTCAGCGCCTCGCGGGCGACCACCTCGCCTTTCAGCGTCTTGTGGATCATCTGGGTCAGACGCGGCAGGCGGCTGGCCTCGAACGGGTGGCCCTCGGCGTCCTGTATCCAGAACGCGTCGGTCACGTAGCCGTCCTTGGTCGTATAACTGCGCGCATCCACGACGTTCGCCCCGACCAGAGCCAAGGCTCCGGCGATCCGTGCGAAAATCCCCGGATGGTCGCCCATCGCAAAACAGGCGCGCGTGGCGTCGCGGTCTTCGTCCGGGTGCAGACGGATTTCCATGTCACCGGGGTCGCCACTGTGCTCCAGCGTCCGCAGCATTTCGGCGAATTCCACATGGGTGGACAGGTTCAGGCCCTGCCAATAAGGCGGGTAATGCCGTCCGGTTTCGGTTTTGAGGTCTGCTTTCGACCAATCCGCCAGTTCCGCCCGCAGAGCTTTTTTGGCCTCAGTCCCGCGATTGGCACGGTTGAGGTCTTCCATCCCGGTTTCAAGCGCACGCTTGGTTTCGGCATGCAGCGCGCGCAGCAGGGTGGCTTTCCAGTTGTTCCACGTATCTGGCCCTACGCCGCGAATGTCGCAGACGGTCAGAACCGTCAGCAGGTCCAGCCGTTTCACCGTTTTCACCGCCTTGGCAAAATCGCGCACTGTGCGCGGGTCAGAAATGTCACGCTTCTGCGCCATATCCGACATCAGCAGATGATAGCGCACCAGCCATTCCACGGTTTCCGAGTCCGCTTTGTTCAGCCCCAGCCGCGGAGCGACCTTACGGGCAATCTGCGCGCCCAAGATCGAGTGATCTTCGGGCCGCCCTTTGGCGATGTCATGCAACAGCAGAGCCACGTAAAGCACCTTGCGGTTCACTCCGCCCTTCAGGATCGAGGACGCGAGCGGCAGCGATTCCACTAACTCTCCGCGCTCAATCTGGGCGAGGTTGACGATGCACTGAATGGTATGCTCGTCCACCGTATAGCTGTGATACATGTTGAATTGCATCATTGCCACGATGTGTTCGAACTCGGGCAGGAAAGCCGATAGAACGCCCAACTCGTTCATCCGACGCAGGGCGCGTTCGGGGTTGCCGTGTTTCAGCATCAAATCCAGAAAGATGCGCTGCGCCTCGCGGTTTTCGCGCATGTCTTCATCGATCAGGTTCAGGTTGGCCGTCACCAGTCGCATCGCGTCCGGGTGGATCAGCATGCCCGTGCGCAGGCCTTCTTCGAACAAGCGCAGTAAGTTCAGCTTGTCAGACAGAAATGTGTTCGGATCGGCCACGTCCAACCGGCCATGCACAACCTTGTAGCCCGCCTTGACCCGAGGGCGGCGACGTAAAATCCGATCCAGCAAAGCCTCGCCCTTCAGATGCGATGCTTCCAGCTTGGTCAGGAAGATACGGGTCAATTCACCCACATAAGTTGCCTCGCGGAAATAGCGCTGCATGAAAACCTCAACCGCGCGGCGTCCGGCCCGGTCTTCGTAGCCCATGCGATCTGCCACCTCGACCTGTAGGTCAAAGGTCAGCTGTTCGGTCGCGCGCCCTGTGACCAGATGCAGATGCGACCGCACCGCCCAAAGGAAATCTTCGGCCTTGACGAAGGTCTTAAATTCATCGCGTGTAAACAGCCCCAATGGCACCAGTTCTGCCACATCCTGAACGCCGTAAATATACTTGGCGATCCAATAGAGCGACTGCAGGTCGCGCAGCCCGCCCTTGCCCTCTTTGACATTGGGCTCGACCATATAGCGCTGGCCCTGCTTTTTGTGCCGTTCGTCGCGTTCCTGCAGCTTGGCTTCGATGAACTGCCGCTCGCTGCCTTTGAACAGATCAGTCTTCAGACGGCTTTCCAGATCGTGCGCAAGCTCGGTGTCCCCGGCGAGATACCGTTGTTCCAGCATGGCGGTGCGGATGGTGAAGTCCTCGGACCCTAGCCGCAGGCAATCCTTGATCGTGCGCGAGGAATGACCAACCTTCAGTCGCAAATCCCACAGTATATAGAGCATGGATTCGATCACACTCTCGGCCCAGGCGGTGATTTTGTACGGGGTCAAGAACAGCAGGTCGACGTCTGATGCAGGCGCCATTTCCCCGCGCCCATACCCGCCCACGGCCAGCACTGCGATCTTTTCTCCACGGGTGGGTGTGGCCAGCGGGTGCAAGTCTTCACTCGACACCTTCATGGCAGTGCAGACAAGCCCGTCGGTCAGGTAGGTGTACGACCGGGTCAGCGGCCGCGCGTCGAAGGGGCGTTTGGCAAAGGCATCGGCAATTGCCTGACGCCCAGCTTTCTGGGCCTCACGCAGTATGCGCACGGTCTCATTCCGGCGTGCAGCGTTTTCCGAGGTTTTGTCGAAGGCTTCCGACAGCTGTGCCATGACGGCGGCACTGTCGAAAATTTCGTCGGCGGGGCAAATCAGCTCACCCTTTGGGGTCAGCGACAGGCCCGGTCGATCAGAAACCGGCGCCTGAGAAGCTTTGTGGGGCAGGGTCAATCACTACTACCTGTTTATTCTGGATCGTGGCAACGGCCAGACCGCGTTCATTGGTGCCGTTCGGACGCAGGCGGAAGATGCCGCCGACGCCTTGGAAACCGGCGTTTTGTGTCAGCGCCGAGGCGGTCAGCGCGTTGGATTTGCCTTGTGACACCAAGGTGGCGATAGCGGCAATGCCGTCATATGCAAGTCCGCTGATTGGGTGCGGTGCCTCGCCATATGTATTATTATACCGCTGGCGATACTCCTGCGCTCTGATTTGGTCTGGAAGTGCGAACCAGCCACCCTGCAACCCGGGCAGCTCAAGAGTCTGAGCGGGAATGTTCCAACGCGCTAACCCGATGTACTGAGTTGAAGCCGGAGAGATACCCGCTTCCGGCAAGAGTTGGCTATAAAATGATAACGCACCGGCCGTAGTTGAGGTCAGGAAGATCGAGTCCGCGCCAGAAGAGTCTACTGTGGCCTTGATCGTAGGCACCGAGTTAATGACCCCCTGTTGTGACCTGTCGTAGCCAACGGACCCGGCATTAGCCACACGGCTTTTCGCCAGCGCGTTCGAGATTGCAGCTTGCCCCAATTGTCCGGCGGCGTCATTGCTGTGAATGATAACCATTCCAGTCTTGCCTTGGCGACCGGCAAAGTCGACGAGACGATTGGCCGTATTTTCGAACGTGTATCCTAAAACAAATACATTCCCGCCAGCGATGGTGGTATTATTCGAAAAAGAAAGGACGTTGACGCCGCTACTGAGTGCGGCGAGGCCAGCAGAATTGGTGGCTTGGGAATAAAGCGGACCGAGGATAATCTTCGCCCCATCTGCAACAGCCTGTTGCGCCACCTCGGCAGCGGTATTCGAGCTGCCTTGCGTGTCATAGACACGCAGATCGATGTCCACGTTTTGCAGATCGGCCATCGCCAGACGCGCCGCATTTTCCAAGCTGCGGGCCAAGGCTGCGTCACCAGCCTGTCCCGATCCCGCGGGTACCAGCAGAGCAACTGGGACCGGTTCAGACGCGTTGATCGACGGCCCCCCGCCAATGTTGCCAACTTCACATGCGGTCAAAAACGCGGCGGTGGCCAGCACGGCGGCGGTACGCGCCAGTTTGCGAACGGGCTTGCAAACGGTAAACATCTGAATGAAAACTCCCTGTCCCGGCGGCTTGGGGTACCACCAATCTATTGCGCCGCGATAATAAACGTCACGCTGTGAGGGTCCAGCTTTGAATTTCCAAAAAGTCAGATTGGGCGCTGGCCTGTATTTTGTTGCCACTCCGATTGGAACTG
This sequence comes from Ruegeria sp. AA6, assembly GCF_056542865.1. Lineage (NCBI taxonomy): Bacteria > Pseudomonadati > Pseudomonadota > Alphaproteobacteria > Rhodobacterales > Roseobacteraceae > Ruegeria > Ruegeria sp. AA6. The sequence continues at coordinate 4,258 of NZ_JBQGAN010000007.1, read as the reverse complement.
CGCGCGACATTACGCTCAGGGCGCTGGATGTGCTGGCCTCGGCCGATGTGATCGCCGCCGAAGACACCCGCAGCCTGCGCCGTTTGATGGAGATTCATGGCGTTCCGCTCGAGGGGCGGCGCATACTGGCCTATCACGACCACAGTGGTGCGGGCGCGCGTGGTAAGATTCTGGATGCATTGGCTGAAGGGAAATCCGTGGCCTATGCGTCCGAGGCTGGAATGCCGCTGATTGCTGATCCCGGATACGATCTGGGACGGCAGGCGGCTGAGTCTGGGCATATCGTGACATGCGCGCCGGGGCCGTCGGCGGCGCTGATGGCGCTGACGCTGGCTGGATTGCCGACAGATGCATTCTTTTTCGCGGGTTTTCTGCCGAATGCGTCCGGTGCGCGCCGGTCCCGAATCGAGACGCTACGTGACGTGCCTGGCACGTTGGTGTTCTACGAATCGCCGAAGCGTGTCGCGGCCTGCCTGTCGGATTTGGCCGAGGTTCTGGGCGAAGACCGTTCCGCCGCGATGTGCCGTGAGTTGACCAAGAAGTTCGAAGAGGTCCGGCGAGGGTCGCTGGGCGAGCTCGCCGCCGACTTGCAGGGGCAAACGGTCAAAGGTGAAATTGTCCTGCTAGTGGATCGCGGCCATTCGGAAACTGTTAACGAATCCGACATAGAAGAGGCTTTGAAGCGGGCCTTGGAAACTCATTCTGTAAGGGACGCGGCGGATCTGGTGTCGCAAATGTATAAGCTGCCGCGCCGTCCGATTTACCAGAAGGCTCTGAAACTAGGAAAGGGATGACATGATCGCGCGATCCGTCCGAAGTTCGGTTTCCTACCACGCCGGACGAGCGGCGGAGCAGCAGGTGGCTTCCGAGTATGAACGGCTCGGGTTTTCAATCGTGCATCGTCGCTGGCGCGGGGCCGGAGGAGAGATCGACCTGATCGCCCGAAATGCAGACGGCGTGGTGTTTATCGAGGTCAAGAAAAGCGCCAGTTTTGAGGCTGCCGCAGCCCGGATCAGCCGCCGCCAGATGGATCGCATCTGTGCATCGGCCGCGCAGTTTCTGGAAACCGAACCCGGCGGGCAGCTGACAAATGCCCGGTTCGACGCTGCCTTGGTGGACGCGTCAGGGGCTGTTCAAATCATCGAAAACGCCTTTGGTCAGGCTTGATCCCCATTGAACCCCAGGGCGCGCTGGGCCATGTATCTGGCGTGAAACTGAGGGACACGCCATGAAAATCGCCTTTCAGATGGACCCGATCGGGGCCGTAGATATCAACGCAGACAGCTCATTTCGGTTGGCAGAAGAGGCGCAGGCGCGCGGGCACACTCTGTTTTTCTACAGCCCTGACCATCTGGCCTATCAAGAAGGGCGCATCACTGCGCGCGGCCATGACATGAAAGTCCAGCGCGTCGCGGGGAACCCAGCTGAACTTGGGCCAGAGCGCGAGGTTGATCTGGCCGAATTCGACGTGATCTGGCTGCGTCAGGACCCCCCGTTTGACATGCACTACATCACGTCGACCCACCTGTTGGACCGCCTGAAAGGCCAGGCGCTGGTGGTCAACGATCCGTTCTGGGTGCGTAACTACCCGGAAAAGCTTCTGGTTCTGGATTTTCCTGACCTGACGCCGCCAACGACGATTGCGCGCGACCTGCAGACCATTAAGGCATTCAAGGAAAAGCATGGGGATGTGATTCTGAAGCCGCTTTATGGCAATGGCGGCGCGGGCGTGTTCAGGCTGGACGCGAATGACCGCAACCTGACGTCGCTGCACGAGCTATTCACCGGCTTCTCGCGCGAGCCTCTGATCGTGCAGAAATTTCTGCCCGATGTCAGCAATGGCGACAAGCGTGTGATTCTGGTGGATGGAGAGCCGGTTGGCGCGATTAACCGGGTTCCGGCGGCGGGTGAGACACGCTCGAATATGCATGTGGGCGGGCGTCCTGAGAAAATTGGCCTCTCTGATCGGGATATGGAAATCTGCGCAGCGATTGGGCCACTGCTGAAAGAAAAGGGTCAGATTTTCGTCGGGATTGATGTGATTGGCGACTATCTGACCGAAATCAACGTAACCTCTCCGACCGGCATTCAGGAGCTGGAGCGGTTTGACGGCGTGAACATCGCCGAAAAGATCTGGCAGGCAATCGAGGCCAAACTTTAAGACGCGACCTTGGCGCTGATGCGAAAGCTCAGCGCCTCGGCCACATGCGGGCGTCGGACATCCGGCGCGCCGTCCAGATCGGCGACCGTGCGCGCCACGCGAAGAATGCGGTGAAAGGCGCGGGCCGACAGGCCGAACCGTTCGGCGGCTTTCAGCAACAATTCCTTCCCTTCTGCGTCAGGGGTGGCGATCTCTTCCAACACTTTGCCCTCGACATCGGCGTTCTGACGGGTTCCGGGCGTACTACCAAACCTCTCGGCCTGAATGGCCCGCGCCGCTTCGACACGTGCGGCGACGGTGGCCGAGCTGTCACCGGATGGCGGCAGGTCCAAGTCGGTAAACCCGACCGGAGGGACCTCGATCCGCAAATCGAACCGATCCATAAGAGGGCCGGATATGCGGCCCAGATAATCCTCGCCACACACTGGCGCGCGCGAGCACGCGCGGGAGGGATCGGTCAGGTATCCGCATTTGCAGGGGTTGGCCGCAGCCACCAGCATGAATCGGCAGGGGTATTTCACATGGGCGTTCGCACGGGCGACCATGACCTCGCCGGTTTCAATCGGTTGGCGCAGGGTTTCCAGCACGGTGCGGGGAAATTCGGGGAATTCATCCATGAACAACACGCCGTTATGGGCCAGCGAAATCTCTCCGGGTTTGGCCCCTTTGCCACCGCCAACGATCGCAGCCATTGAGGCCGTATGGTGCGGTTCGCGAAACGGGCGTGTACGGCTGATGCCGCCTTCGTCCAGCAATCCACACAAGGATTGTATCATAGATGTTTCCAGCGCCTCGGTCGGGGTCAGCGGCGGCAGGATACCCGGCAGGCGCGCGGCTAGCATCGATTTGCCAGACCCCGGAGTGCCGATCATGATAACATTGTACCAATTGTTTCACATAGTGTAATAAGCTGGATAGTACTGCATTTGATTGTCTAAGGATCGCGAACGCCGATGCCCAAAACCAATGGTCAACAGTTCCAGTCGAGCAAGAGAAAGGCGATCTCCTATGTTCGAATGTCGACCGATGCTCAATTAAAAGGAAACTCGCTTCAGCGACAAATAAAGTTGACCGAGGCCTACTGTGAGCAAAACAATCTTGAACTAGTGGACGAACTCCGCGACATCGGGGTTTCGGGGTACTCCGGAAAAAATTTCGAGAAAGGTGCGCTAGGAGTTTTCGTCGACGCGCTCCGTAAAAATAAAATTGACCCGCAAACGATTTTGTTGGTGGAGAACCTAGACAGATTATCGAGACAAGAGCCCCTTACCGCAATCACTCAGTTCAACGAAATTCTTTCTTACGGGATTGAGATACATACGCTTTTCGATAACCAAGTCTATACGAAATCAAATTTGGGGTCGAACATAGGCCTGTTGTTCTTGTCTATCGGGCAAATGATCAGGGCTCACGATGAATCCAGAACTAAGTCCCAAAGGTTGAAAGCTGCGTGGGAGAAGAAACGCCAAAATCCCGAAACTTACTTAACAGCAAAAACACCAAACTGGATCGTCGCCGTAAAAGACGAGAATGGACAAGTTTTAAGATACGAACTTGACCCAACTGAAGCCAAAGCTATCCGAAAGATTTTCGAGTTAACTATCAACCAAAATATGGGCTCATTTGCGATAACTCGATACTTGAACGCCAATATTGCTGAGTACCCCAAGAAAAAGTCATCACGACAGGATGCTATCGCAGGTTGGGGAGATTCTTACGTCAAGAAAATCCTCCGTTCTCCAACCGTATTTGGAGAGTTCCAGCCCATGAGAATTATTGATGAGAAAAGAGTGCCTGCAGGCAAACCCATCTCAGACTATTACCCTGCTGTGATCTCCGAAGCAGAGTTTAGACTCGCTCAAGATATGCAGACGCAGCGAACCATCAATGGTCGTGGACGCGTTGGAAAGGGATTTCCCAACATTTTTATGGGACTAGCAAAATGCTGGAAATGCCACTCGTCACTCAGGTATCGAGATCGTGGTGATAGGCCCAAGGGTACCATCACTGAGAACGGCGGTGAGAAAGTCGACCACGGTAGCGGCGGGATAACCCTGCTGCGGGCGGCGTAAAAGTCGTCCATCTTTGCCCTTCTTT
>NZ_JBQGAN010000006.1:0-215253 GCF_056542865.1 Ruegeria sp. AA6 | reverse complement strand
GAAAAGAAGGGCAAAGATGGACGACTTTTACGCCGCCCGCAGCAGGGTTATCCCGCCGCTACCGTGGTCGACTTTCTCACCGCCGTTCTCAGTCCGGCCGTATTGTCGAGGCACCGGGGGTCGATAACGTCTGCTGTAAGAACGCAGACGGTACGCGGATCGCGACCGAGGTTTTACTGCAAAAGGGGCGTTCCCGTTTCGGTTTCATCGCTGGCGCGCCGAGCTTCGCATCGTCAAAGGAGCGCCGGGCTGGGGTGATGAGCGCCTTGAGTCAGGCCGGATTGTCCCTGATCGCAGAGGAAACGGGCGAATTTACGGTCGAGGCTGGGTACAGCGCGTCAAAAAAGCTGCTGCGAGACCACGCTCTGGATGCCCTTGTCTGCGCCAATGACGCAACTGCAATTGGCGCGTTGTCGGCGGCACGAGAATTGGGGCTGGACGTGCCGGGGGCTTTGTCAATTGTGGGGTTCGACGACATTGAAATGGCCGGGTGGCCTCTTTTCAACCTCAGCACAGTAAACAACCCAATTGACCAATCGGTCGAGCATGTCATCGACTTGCTTGAACGCCGACTTTCTGAACCGGACAAAGCCAGCGAAACTCTTTTGATAGACCCGTTTTTTGTGCCGCGCGGGACGCATTGATCCGCGTTAGGACTTGAGTTCTTTTGCGCTAAGTGTCTCTACGGATTCGGGAAACCGGGCGCGGGTGCGGTTGGCAAATGCCACCAGCGACAGCATCACCGGTACTTCGACCAGAACGCCGACGACGGTCGCCAGCGCCGCGCCTGAGTTCAGGCCAAACAGGCTGATGGCGACGGCAACGGCCAGTTCGAAGAAATTCGAGGTGCCGATCATCGCACAGGGGGCCGCGATGCGATGCGGGACCTTCAACGCATAAGCCGCTCCGTAAGCCAGTGCGAATATCCCATAGCTTTGGATCAGGATCGGAACCGCGATCAGCGCGATCACCATTGGTTTGGCCAAAATGGTCTGACCTTGAAGGCCGAACAGGATGACGACAGTGGCGATCAGGCCCATGATCGACCACGGTTTTACGCGGGCCGAAAAGGCGTCAATGGCCTCTTGCGAGCCCAGTTTCCGGCGCGTGATCAGGCCTGCGATCAGGGGAAGTACGACATAGAGGACTGTGGCCAGTACCAAAGTCTGCCATGGGACCGAGATATCGGTGACCCCCAGCAGGAACGCCACAATTGGGGCAAAGGCCACGACCATGATCAGGTCGTTCACCGAGACCTGCACCAACGTGTAAGTCGCGTCCCCTTTGGTCAGTTGGGACCAGACAAATACCATTGCGGTACAGGGCGCTGCACCCAAAAGGATGAGGCCAGCGGTGTATTGCGCGGCGTCTTCCGGTTGAATCCACGGCGCAAAGACATAGTCGAAGAACAGCACTGCCAGCAGCGCCATGGTGAAGGGTTTGATCAGCCAATTGACCACCAGCGTCACGATCAATCCTTTTGGCTGGCGCGCTACTCCGGCCACCGCTCCGAAATCGACGCCAACCATCATCGGATAGACCATGGCCCAGATCAGCAAAGCCACCACCAGATTGACACTGGCCACCTCAGCCGAAGCTACCAAGGCGACGAGCCCGGGGGCTGCCAGACCGATCAGAACGCCTCCGACCATTGCAAGGGCAACCCAGACAGTCAGGTAGCGTTCAAAGATGCTCATGTGTAAGCCTCAGATGTTTGATCGGTAAGTTTGCCCGACGTCAGCGCCGCCAAGGCGACCATGATTGCGGCGGTCCCCAGCACCAGCGGCAGACCACCCGTCTGATATGTCAGACCGGACAGAACGGTGCCCAAAAGGCGCCCTGTTGCGTTGGCCATGTAGTAGAAGCCGACATCCATCGTGACCCGTTCGGATTTGGTGAAGGCGAGGATCAGGTAGGAATGCAGCGAGGAGTTGACGGCAAAGATCGCCCCGAACACTAACAGGCCGACGACAAGTGTGATTGTCAGCCAGGTTTCAGGGCCGGATGACAGCAAAACGGCCAATGTTAGAGCCGCAGCAACGCAAAAAAGAAGGACTGCCCAACTGCGTGCCGCGCGGATCAAGTCCGCTTCGCTGCGTTCGGTTGCGCGCAGTATCTTGGGGGCGTTGGCCTGAACCAAGCCGTAAAGGATGATCCAAACCGCCATGAATGTGCCGATCATGAAGAACGCCGCGCGGTTGCCCTCTTCGGTGCCGTCGGACAGGACCGCGTAGAAATAGATCGGGATGCCGACCACGAACCACACATCCCGCGCACCGAAGAGAAAGACACGCGCCGCCGACAGCCAGTTCACATTGGCGGATTTTGAAAAGACCTCGGAGAATTTCGCGCCCTTGCGGCCTTTGGGCAGGCCGGGCGGCATAAAGACGATCACCGCAATCAGGATAATTGCCAATACGGCCGCCATGATGAGAATAGCCATCATGAAGCCCAGCGTCGCCAGCATCGCCGCGCCCAGTAAAAAGCCCAACCCCTTTACGGCGTTCTTGGACCCAGTCAGAACCGCAACCCAGCGAAACAGCCCGCCGCCCTCGGTCGGGGCGAGCAGTTTCACGGAGGATTTCGAAGACATCTTGGCCAGATCCTTAGCCACGCCGCTGGCCCCTTGCACCATCATCACAAAAGCCACCGAAGTTCCGATGGTCCAGTTCGGGTCCAGTTGTGTCATCGCCAACAGCGCCAACACTTGCAGCCCAAGCCCGGCATAGAGGGTTGAGGTCAAGCCGAACCGCGCGGCGATCCAACCTGCGGTCAGGTTGGTCACAATGCCTGCGATCTCATAAAGCACAAACAGATAGGCCAGCTGCACCGGCGAGAAACCCAACGTATGAAAGTGTAGCAGCACCAGCATCCGCAAGGCTCCATCGGTCAGCATAAAGGCCCAATAGGCCGCCGTAACCGCAATGTAGGCTGACAAACCTTCGGGCCTTTGGGTCACAGCGCGGCCCCAACCATCAACGCCACGTCGACCAAGCGGTGGGCATAGCCCATTTCGTTGTCGTACCAGGCATAGATCTTTACCTGCGTGCCGTTCACCACCATGGTCGAGGGCGCATCGACGATCGAGGACCGTTCGTCATTGGTGTAATCGGTTGAAACCAGCGGACGGGTTTCATAACCCAGAATGCCCTTCAACTCACCCTCGGCGGCGGCTTTGAAAAAGGCGTTGACCTCTTCGGCGGTGGTTTCGCGTTCCACTTCGAACACGCAATCGGTCAGCGAGGCGTTCAGCAACGGCACGCGGACTGCGTGACCATTCAGACGGCCTTTCAATTCGGGATAGATCAGCGTAATCGCCGTTGCCGAGCCGGTCGTGGTCGGGATCAGCGAATTCAGTGCTGAGCGTGCGCGCCGCAGGTCTTTCGCGGGGCGGTCCACGATGGTTTGCGTGTTGGTCACGTCATGGATCGTGGTCATAGAGCCATGGCGGATGCCCAGGTTCTCGTGGACCACCTTGACCACAGGGGCCAGGCAGTTGGTGGTACAGGATGCGGCTGTCACGATGTGATGCGCGGCAGGATCGTAAATCTCGTCATTGACTCCGATGACGATATTGGCGGTCGGGCCGTCCTTGACAGGGGCTGACACGACGACCTTTTTCACGCCCGCTTCGAAATAGGGGGCCAGCTTGGCCTCGGTCTTGAAGACGCCGGTGCAGTCGATCACCACATCAACACCGTCCAACGGCAGTTCGTTCAAATCCTTGGTGCCGACAAAGGGCAGGCGGATGCTGTTGATGGTGACGCTGTCTGCATCATGCGAAAACTCCGCGTCCCAACGGCCGTGGACCGTGTCAAACTCCAGCAGATGCGCGTGCATCTCGGGGTCGCCCACCGCGTCATTGATCCAGGCGATCTTGGCGCCCTTTTCCAGCAACGGCTTCAGGGCCAGTTTCCCCATCCGGCCCAGGCCGTTCAGTGCGTAAGTCGTCATTTCGTGTCCTCAAGTGACGTTCTGCCGATGTCATCGACAGCGGATTGCAATGTGATCCGGTCAAGGCTTTCGACCGGCAGAGAGGTGAAGGCCTCGATCCGGCGCTTTAGCGCGCCATAGGCGTTTTGAAAGGCCAGGCTCTTCTCGGCGTCAGTGCCAGTGGCCTTGACCGGATCGACCATGCCCCAATGGCCGCTGATTGGCTGGCCTTCCCAAGCTGGGCATTCCTCGTTTGCTGCCTGGTTGCAGACCGTGAAAACAAAATCCATTTCCGGGGCGTCCTCGGCGGCAAACTCGGACATGTGTTTGGATCGCAATACCGAGGTATCGTGCCCCTTGTCCTTCAAGACCTGCACAGCAAAGGGGTTGAGTTCAGAGGTTGGTTGCGTTCCGGCGGAATATACATTGAACCGCTCGCTGCCCAATTCGCGTAGAAGCGATTCGGCAAAGATCGAACGGGCGGAATTTCCCACACACAGAAACAGTACATTGAACTTGCGGTCCGTCATGGCGTCATTTCCTTGGTTAAAGGGCATGCAAATATCAGGGCGACCACGGCAGCAATCGAGGACCAGAAAATCCAGCATCTGCTGCACGTTCTTCATTTCAACGGAATAGAGCAGTGACGTTCCCGACCGTTCCTGTGTCACCAATCCCGAGCGTTGCAACGCGTTCAGGTAGTTCGACAGGGTGCTGGCTTTGATATTCAACTCTGCTGCCAGCTCACCCGCAGGCACAGCGTCAGGAAAGCGTCGCATCAACATGCGAAACACCGTAATGCGCTGCGGGTGGCCGAGGATGGCCAATTGGTTTGTAATTTCTTCTATCATATTTCATGAAATATTGAAATATAGGTAACTCGTCAATCGGCCGCGCGGGCTGTCGCAAAAAATTCACACTCGAAGCACGCAATTGGATGGAGGAGGGTTCTGGGATTGGAAGTATCAGGGGCTTGAACCCCTGTCGAAATTGAAGCGTAATATCCCTCTGAACGAGGCTTGCGTGTGCCTCTGCGACCGTTTAAACGAAGCGTCGCCTGCCCTGCCGTATAGAGAGATAAGGGCATAGGAGAAGAAGCTTCGAGGCCCTTGTTTGGCCCCGAATGCCGCTGTAGCTCAGCTGGTAGAGCACGTCATTCGTAATGATGGGGTCGGGGGTTCGAGTCCCTTCAGCGGCACCACTTCTCTCTGCAAGCTGTTGCCCGAAAACCGGAACTTAATTGGCGATCAGAGACTGCTAAATGGAAAAAGCGATCTGTCGCTTGCTCCGTGTTCAGACAGCATGCTTGTTTGGATCGCTCTGACCGCAACGAAACTGATCATACAGTTTTGTGGAGTTTTGGATTGAGAGTTCGCGGCAAGCGCCGTCACACTGTAAGGTAGTCACGCGAGCGTAGTTCAGAGGACGAGTATCATGCAGACTTATTGGATGCGGCGCAGCTTCGCCTTCGCTGCCGTTTTAGGAATAGTTTTTCTGTTTATTCCGGCACATCTGTTTGCCGATCAAAGTGACGCGAACAAAGCGGTGGACACTTTCAATGACGCGATGCTCAAGATTTTTCATCGCGGTCAAACAGAGCTGTCGCAAGACACCCGACCGATTATGGTGATCGCGCGCGATGTCATTGTGATTTCGGAAAACGGCGAGGCAACATATACAAGGAACGCCCCGCGCTATCAGCAGCTCAAGTCTACCACGCATGTTCTATTGGGGATCATCGGTGCGGTGACGCCGTGGCCGGATGACGATGCCGGAAAAGAGCGCTGGAAGCGTGAGTTCGCAGCGATTTCTGGCGAGATTGATAGCCTATTGGCAGCGGTAGACGGGCTAGGGCTGCCAAAGGATTCTTTGGCCAAACAGAAGGAAATGCTTCAGAAGGCCCAAGCCTTTACTAAACAGGCGCTGAACCAAGGAGAACTCACGCGCGAAGCGGTGTCTAAGATTATCAACGACACGCGGCCAATATGGGTCGAAAACATGCGTGAAACCGCGCGTGCAGAGCTTACCGCGCTCCATTCAGCCGTTACCCAGGCTCGTGCTGAAATGGATAAGGACGATTGGGAGAAGATGTACATAGTCCATCACGGTGGATCCAGCGTGGAGGACGTCAATGTTGTTCTTTTGTATCTACAGCGGGTGATGCCTGAAAAAGTCGCCGCTGGCCAAGTGATGTTTGCCGAAAACGCTCATGGGACAGATGCACTGGCAAGCCACGTGGGTTACGTGATCATGCAGCGAAATGTCGGCGCATGGGCATTCGGAGACCCGGCACGGATGGAAGTGGATCTTTTGGGCTATGAGGCCGGATCAATACTGGATGAAATGATCGAAGCCCCACCGCCTTCTGGTGCCGAGTAGACACGCAATGCAGGTGTTCTGACAGCTTGCATGCACTTGAAGCCCACTAATGGTGGTCTTTTCCAATAACAAACAGTGCGGCGACCGTGAACAACAAGGATGGAATGAGCGCGAGTTCTAACCAATCCAAACGTTTGGCAAGCCATCCGCCTGCAAGTGGCAACACAAAGGCAATGCCATAGCCAACCAGTGTCATGCCCGCACTAAGCCGGGTGACGGCATGCCCTTTGGCGATAACCGCTGGCAGTGAAACCAAAAGGATCAATTCAACCGAAGCCGCAAAGCCGGTTAGCAATGCCGCAACCCAGGATGTCCATCCCGAAAGAAAGGTAAACCCGGCAAGCCCCACCGCGGACAACAAGGCCGTTGCTGCAATTGGCGCACGCTTGCCGATCCACCGCGGAGCAGCAAGGACGACAAACGAGGCCAGAAGCGGGGTCGCGTTATAAGCGAAGAGAAGACCTGCAAGTGCCTCGATCTCCCCTCGATCCTGCAGGATTGCACCGACATAAGAATTGATGACGTAGAAGGCCACGACCGAACCGGCAAGAAGCAACCCATATCGCCAGACGAGACGGTCATTCCAGCGCGGCAGCGAAGTTGCCGGGACATTATCGTCCGTCGCACTCTCTGACGGAATTTCCTTGCCTTTAGACGATCTGACAAATGCCACTACCGAGGCAATGAGCACAATCGGCACAGACCAAAGCACCAAAGCTATGCGCCAATCGTCCCCGGCCATCGGCAACACAACAGGGAGCGTCAAGCCAGCACCAGACATCTCTCCAACCATCATGCCATTCAGGTAGACGGCGCTTCCAAGTGCTATGTGGCTCGGCGTCCAGGCCCGCGTGGCAGCAGGTAAAGCCGTTTGGAACACAGCGACGCCCAGCCCCATAAGGACAGAAACCAAAAACAGCGCTGCGCCGGAGGGAGCATAACCACGCGCGCTGGACGCCGCTGCTGTCACCAGAAGCCCACCGATGATGGCTGTCTTCAGTCCGAACCTCGCAATGATCATCGCCGCAGGGATTGCACCAAAAGCGATGGCGATAACCGGCAACATGGTCAGGGACCCGATGCCTGCCGTATCCAAGCCATATGCATCGGCTATGCGCGTTGCCAATGGTGGGGCTGCCAGCACTGGAACACGCAATGCCCACCCCACAAGCCACAAAATGGCGAACATGGTGATTGGAACCGGATGAGAGCGGTGTGTTATGCAGTGATCCACGAACGGCCCTTTTTGCTGACGTGTTGAATGTCGCGAACATAGGCTTTCAAAAAATTTGTGGTAGATTTATAATTTAGACAGACGCTTTCTAAAAATTGGAAATTAGATGAATCGATTTGCTGAGATTCAAGCATTTGTCGCGGTGATAGAAACCGGATCGTTTTCTGCGGCCGCAGAAAGACAAGGTGTGGCGATCTCGGCGATAAGTCGAAGGGTCGACGAGATGGAGGCGCGATTTAATGTAAAGCTGACGCGGCGTTCCTCTCGGGGTGTTAAAGCCACTGAAGAAGGGCGGATGTACTATGATCGCTGCATTCGTTTGTTGTCGGATTTGAGGGAAGCGGACAATGAGATTTCTGGTCTCGAAGGTTCGGTCTCGGGGCCGATACGTATTGCCTGCCCGCCCGCGTTCGGATTGCGTTACCTGGCGCCGATTGCGAACACCTATGCAGCTTCACATCCAGGAATACAGTTTGATATCGACATGGGGGATCGGGCTGTCAACCTCGTCGAGGAAGGCTTCGATTTTGCGATCCGCATCGGACACACGGATGATCCCGCGCTTATTTCTGAGCCTCTGTTTCCCAGTCAGCATCTCATTACCGCAAGCCCCTGTTTTTGGGATGAATTCGGTCGACCCGACAAACCAGAAGACCTTAAGGGTTTGCCGGCCATCGTTTACAAGACCGGGGGCGATCCAACGCGTTGGCGCATTACCTGCCCCGACGATCGCACCGTCGAAGTACGTCTTTCCCCACGCTTTATTGCCAATAACGGAGAGATGCTGATCGAGGCGGCCAAAGCCGGGTTAGGTGTTTGCCTGGAACCCAAATACGCCTGCAGCGACGCGATCCGCGATGGTTCGCTTGAGGCGGTCCTGGGTGGCTATCGCATTGATGAGCGAATGGTTGAACTGGTGTGGCCCAGCGTCCGGCCGCTTTCTCGAAGAGCAAGTGATCTGACTAACATACTTCGAGAAAAATTCGCCACGAGTCCTCCTTGGAACGGTGACTAAAGTGCAGGCGTTCCCCCGAAAACAAAGTTGACAACATTGAGGGCAGGAAGGACCTCAGCCAGTAAAGGCCAGTTCTAATTCCTGGATCGAACGGGTTTGATTTTGTCCAACAGCACTGGCGACGCGCGGGATGGTTAAGGAATAAATCCTTTGGGCACTCCAAATTGCGGTGAGTGCACGCCGGAACCTGTCAAAGAATGTAGAAAAGCTATCAGGTTCTGGATTTCCAACTCCGTGAGTTCGAGCGGTTCAATGTCGATCTGGTTGCGTTGACGCTCCATTTCAAAACGGTCTTTCCAAACTAAAAAATCCGTTTTCTGTAACCATGGCACTTCTGGCAATGCAGCCATTTGAGGTTTCCATTTCTCTAGGCTTGCTTGCGGGTTCAGGTGATGGCGAATGATGCTTTCCAAATCGGGAAAGGCGCCATTGTGACCGTAGGGCGCGGTCAGGGCCACGTTGCGTAGCATAGGGGTGCGGAACCTGTAAGCATCCTCCAGGCGGTTGCTTTCACCCATACGCCCGACGTCTCGGGCATAAGGGTCCCATTGCCGGGTTCGGCCGGGACCAAAGGGTGGCAATCCCAGCGCATAAAACTTCTGATCCGTCATCAACGGGCCCGAGTGGCAAGAGGAACACTTCGCTTTTCCGTAAAACAGAGCCATGCCCCTCTTTTGGTCGGCAGACAGCGCCCCGGAGTTGCCGCCCAGGTATTGATCAAATGGACTGTCGGTGCTGCGCCACTCAATGGCCATAAATGCCGCAAGCGCGTTCGCGATCTGGGTAATCGTGATTTCGTCGGCGGTCTCAACCTCATCAAAGGCAGCAACCATTGCAGGGCCATAGCGTGGGTCAGTGCGAACACGTTTCGCCAAAATCGGCCAACCCTTGTCGATACGGTCATGTACCGCGCCTGTGACTTGGTTTTCGGCAACGTTCCCCGCCATTTCGAACTGCGAGGTCAGGGGAAACAGGGCCTGCGCGGCAAGCAAAGAGTTCAACCCATCCGGCAGCCATTCTTGCGCCGGGGAGTTGAAGCCGTTGCCGTAAACATCCGAGATGCTAAGGCGGCCGTCATGGAATACCGTGTGAATATCCTTTGCCCCAAGGTTCCACAAACCCGGCGAGTTTCGGGGGATGCGTTTGCGTATTTTGTCGGCCCCAATGCCCGGTACGCGATCCGGTCCAAGCCCTTGACCGCCCTCGCCAATCCCCAATGACAGCCCGTCGGAGGTGCCAAAATCTGGATGGTGGCAATGGGCGCAAGAGATGTTCTGGTTGCCGGACAGGATCGGGTCGTAAAACAGTTGATGACCGATGGCGGCCTGTTCAATATCAAAGGGGATAAAATCATCATCGGTCAGCGGGCGTGGCAAATCCTGCGCCGCAGCGGCCCCGACCCAGAAGAGAGCAACCACCCCATGCGCCAGCTTGTACTTGCCCTTTGCCTGTTTACCTCTCCGGCTTGGGCAGAACTGGAACAGGCGCGTGATCTGATGGAGGACGGACAGTTTGAAGCCGCGCGCGAAGAACTCCTCCCAGCCGCGCGGTCGGGAAATGCCGATGCTGAGGAACTGATCGGTGTGATGTACGGGTTGGGTCTTGGGGTCGAACAAGACTATGAACGCGCGTTCGAGTGGTATCTGCGCGCCTCGATGAAAGGGCACCCGGGGGCGCAGTCGGGTGTTGGCTGGTACTATGAGCTGGGTCTGGGCATGCCTGCGCCCGATCTGGTGAGGGCTTATATGTGGTACACGCTCAGCGCCATTGGTGGCGATCCCGACGCGGCGATCAGCCTTGAAGAAGTGGTCAAGAAAATGTCGCCGGAGCAAATCGAAAAGGCGCATGTTCTGGTCAATGATTACAAAGGGTGGATGTACCCTTTTAGGTGATGGATCAAACTCGCAAGGGTTTCGCAAACCGCTTTGGGGCCTTGGTGTCAGGGTCGATGATCGGACCCGAGGAATATTGGCACACAAAGGCCCGTCGCGGGTTGGCCGTGGTATTCGCACCCGAGCTGTGAAGCGTGAGGCTTGAAAAGGCCACGATCGTGCCCGCCTTGCAGGTCATCGGTGTTCCGGTTTCCGTGCCGAAATACCCATTAAGTTCGTTGCTGTCGTCCTGCCATTCATGCCGATCCAGACCCGGTTCAGCGTCAAGGTCTCGCGGCAGGATATAGACGCATCCATTTTCTTCGGTTGCATCGTCCACTGCGATCCAAACGGTCAGATAGGGTGTGTGATTGAAGCCGACATAGGCGCCGTCCTGATGCCAGGCAAAGCTCGCGCCCTTGCCCGCGCCCTTGACCACGAACTGTTCATTGAACAGCATCGGATCTTCGATCCCGCAAGCATTGGTGATCTCGGCAATTTTGCTGCCCAGCAGAAAATCCTCAAGCGAAGGGAATTCAGGGTGCCGGTGGCGCAGAAAGCGGCGCGCGTCCCCCAATCCTATTTTGTGCACGTTGCCGCCGCCGTCGTGGGCAGGCTCTTCCAGAAGCGTGTCGCAGGTGCCGCGCAGCATCTGCAAGTCTTCCGGGTTTAGCGCGTTCTCGAAGACGAGGTAACCTTGGCGGCGAAATGCATCGGTTTGGTCGAGCATAAGGGTATCTCCGGCGAGGGGTGCAAATCCGCGCGCGGCCGGGCCGCACGCAGTATTTTTTTGTCAGACCGCCTTATTGAGTCTCAGCTGCGCGGGTCGCTTCAATCTCGGCTTCGGCCTCGGCAACCGCCGCGGCCAAGGCGTCAAAGGCAGCTTCTCCGCCGTCAACATTGGCCTTGAACCAATCATAGACAGGTGCCGCTGCTTCCTTGAACGCGGCCTTTTCTTCCGGTGTCGGCACATAAAGATCGCCACCTTCGGCAACGAATTCCTCATAAGCCTGGATCGACTTGCGCTTGGGCGAGGCGAATGTCGCCTGCTGAAGCTGATAGAACCCGTCGACGATGACATTGCGCAGCTCAGGCGGCATCGACATGAACTTTTCGTTGTTCATGAACCACAGCGCACCCATGTAGGCGTGCCCATCCAGTGTGACGTATTTCAGACCGGCATCGGGGAACTTCATGCTCATGATGTCGGTGATGCCGTTTTTTGATCCTTCAACAACACCGGTTTGGAACGAGGTGAACAGCTCCGGCCATGGGATCGGTGTCGGGGCCGCGCCCAGTGCTTTGACCAGTTCCTGCGGCAGATCAGCGACCACGGTGCGGATCTTCAAACCTTCCATGTCGCCGGGGCTTTGGATGCGGCGCTGTGTGTTGGCAAAGTTGCGCCAGCCGCCTGTGTTGCCAATCGTCATCAGACGCAGAGCACCGCCCGAGTTTTCGGCGACCATTTCTTGCATCTTGGTTACGAATGGCGAGCCGTTGGCCAGCGCTGCTTCGGCGACGCGGTCATCCGACATCAGGTAGGGCAAGTCCAGAACCTGAACGAAGGGGAAGATGCCCGACGTGCCACCCGAGGTCTGAATCACAATATCAATCTGACCTTCGGCCACGCCTTGCAGGCATTCTGCACCGTTCGAACACAGCTGCGTGCCGATAAACAACTCAACCTCGATTGCGCCGTTCGAGGCTGCCTCGACGTAGTTCTTAAAGACGATCAGGCCGTCATAGTCTTCGTCGTTTTCGTTCGAATTGGCCGTGGCACGCAGGGTGAAATCAGCCGCTGTAGCTGTGATTGCGGACGCGGCCAGCAGCGATGTGGCCACCGCTGCGGTTTTGAAAAAGTCTCTGAGCATGCGTTTCCTCCCTGTGATACTCAGTTCAGTTTGCAAATCCCGTTATCCTCGGGATCGTCATGGAGATTGCGGGAACATAGGTGATCAGGAAGATCACTATGATTTCGACAGCCAGGAATGGCAGGATTGCCTTGGCAATGGTTTCAACCTTTTCACGCGACACGGCGGCGGCCACGAACAGCACAAGCCCCATGGGTGGCGTGGCGAGGCCGACTGTCAGGTTGACGCTCATGATAATGGCGAAATGGATCGGATCGACCCCGAGGCTGGTGAAGATGGGCCCCAGAATCGGGCCAAGGATAATGATCGCGGGGCCTGCATCAAGGAACATGCCGACGATGAACAAAAGCAGGTTGATCAGGAACAGCAGGATCAGCGGGTTCTCCGACAGGCTGAGGATCAACGAGGCCAGTTGTTCCGGCGCATGGCTGAGGCTGACCACAGTTTTGAACGCCATGGCCGCCCCGACCAGCAGCAGAACAACGGCCGAGGTCAGACCGGCATTGCTGAGGATCTCGGGGACTTCTTTCAGGGTTAGGGTACGCAGCACGAAGAAGCCGATGATAAAGGCATACCCCACGGCGACTGCGGCGGCCTCGGTAGGTGTGAAGATACCGCCCAGAATGCCGCCAAGAATGATCACCGGCGTCAGCAGTGGGAAAAACGCCTTGAGGCTGGCCTGACGACGTTCGGGCCACGTGTATTTGCGGCTGGCAACCGGAAAGTCGTATTTGTCGGCCATGAACTTAATCATCAGCATCAGGCCGACGCCAACCATCACGCCGGGTACGATACCGGCAAGGAACAAGGCCGCGACGCTTTCGCCCATGACATAGGCGTAGATGATCATGATGCCCGAAGGCGGGATGATCGGGCCGATCACCGAACTGGCTGCCGTGATCGCAGCGGCGAATTTGCGGGTATAACCCTGTTTCTCCATCGCTGGGATCAGCATTGACCCGAGCGCCGAAGTGTCGGCCACAGCAGAGCCCGAAAGCCCCGCGAATAAGATCGAGCTCAGCACGTTCACATGGGCCAGACCGCCCCGGAGATGTCCCATCAGGGCCTGTGAAAACTCGACCAGACGGATGGTGATACCGCCACGGTTCATTAACTCTCCGGCCAGCATGAAGAAGGGGATCGCCATCAGCGGGAAGCTGTCCATGCCGTTATAGACATTGCGATACAGCAGCGTGATGTCGTTGGTCTGGCCGTTCAGCCACAGCAGGATGCCCGGCGCGGCCAGCAGCGCGAAAAAGACCGGCAGGCCGATCATCAGGAAAATCAAGAAAGTGGGGAGGAACCAAATCAGCATTTATTCAGCCCCCACTGGTGCGTCAGCGATTTCTGGCAGCAGGTCGCCGCCACCCAGCAGAGTGATGACCGAGCGCAGGATCAGCTCGATATTCACAGCAATCAGAAGGACAACCCCGACCAACAGTGAGGCCATCATCCAACTGCGCGGGATGCGGTACCATTCGTCGAACCCGAAGGAGGTCGGCAGGTATAGCGCGGCGGTGGCGAATTTACCGCCAAAGCCTGTGACCTCGGACCAGCCGATATTGACAGCCACCAGCAGAACCGCCAGCGACACGACCAGCAGGAACAGCATTAGCACCTGACCCAAAGCGCGTGGCAACATCATCGGCACCATATCAATGGCCACAAAGCCGCCGCGTCGGAAGGCCGTGGGCGCCATCAGGCCGGTCATCCACAACATGCAGAACCGCGCGGCCTCATCCGGCCAGGGCAGAGCGTTGCCCAGAACGTACCGAAAGAATACCTGGATCAGGATCGCGATAACCATCAGTGCAATCGCAACGATACCAACCGCACGGCCCAGACGCAGCGCGGTTTCATTCACGAACGCAATCGGCGCAAGCACCGATGTCAATCCGCCCATGCGGATCCTCCCTTGTTCAGCTGCGGGTTGGCCCCGCAGTCATCAGATCGCACTTATTTCTGCGCGAATTGGCCGAGTTTTCCGGCGTAAAAGGTCAGCGCGTCTCCGTCCGCCATGCTGGCCTTGAGAACCTTGCCCACCACAATCACGTGATCGCCCGCATCGTGATACGCGTGCTGCTCGCATTCAAACCTTGCCAGACAATCCGACAGCAGCGGTGTGCCGTTTTCACAGCGGTCATGGTCAATATCCCGCAAGGCGAAGGCGTCTTTCGAGCAGCCAAAGCACAGCTCGGCCTGTCGGGACGACAGTACGTGGACGCTGAAATGACGGGCCTTGTGGAAATAGGGGAAGCGGCGAGAATTGCGGTCGCCCGCCCACATGATCAGCGGCGGGTCCAGCGACAGGGACGAGAAACTGTTGGCCGTGATGCAGACCGGGCCGTCCGCACTGTCGCAGGTTACGATGGTGACGCCGGTGGCAAATCGGCCAAAAGCGTCGCGCAAGGTGCGGGTGTCGTCCTTGTGCGGGACGAAAGTGTGGGTCATGTCCTTAGAGATTGCGTTCATCATGGTACCTCATGCCCCAGCGCCGCCTCATAAAGGCGGAACCAGCTTTCGCGATCCAATGTAACGTTCAAAGCGTCGGAAATGCTTTTGATGCGGTCCAGATTATTGGTGCCAAGGACCGGAAGAATACCTGCCGGATGCGCCAGCAGGAAGGCAATCGCCACAGCCGCGCGATCCACGCCGAACTCTGCAGCTATCTCATCCGCGACCACGCCGACCGGAGGGTTGCCTGCCATCAATACGCCCCCACCCAGCGGCGACCACGCCATGACCGGCTGACCGTGCTGTTGGTGAAATGCCAGATCACCATTGGTGAAGGGGCTGATCTCACCCAGCGAAATCTCGATCTGATTGGTGACCAGTTGCGTCTTCATTGCTGACTGCAGCAAGTTCCAATCCCAAGGGCGGAAGTTTGACACGCCAACCGCGCCGACCTTACCGCTGGCGACAACTTCATCCAGTGCAGCCCCGGTTTCATTGTGGTCCATGAACGGATCGGGTCGGTGGATCAGCAGCAGATCGATATGGTCGATTGCCATTTCGGTCAGCGAGGTGTCGACCGATTTCAGGATATGTGCCCGCGAGGTGTCATAGTATTTGACCTTTGCGTGGGAATATCGACCACAGGGAGCGACGATGTCGCATTTGGTGACGATCTCCATCTTCTGGCGTAGCGCAGGGTTTGCGCGCAGGGCGGCGCCAAGAACGGCCTCGGCATTATAATCGCCATAGATGTCGGCCTGATCGAATGTGGTGATACCCTGATCAAGGCAGGCTTGGATCTTGGCCTCGACATGGTCCGCAGACGTATCCGTGTCATCGCCCAGCCGCCACATGCCATAGACCAGGCGGCTCATGTCCAGCGACTCAGATAGTTTCACACGTTGCATCAGCGGCGTACTCCGTTGCCCAGCGGAGTCGCCGGGGTCGTCTTGGGGACCCTTCCGTAAGCTTCGGGAAGGGAGCAGGTTTTCAGGTTCGGCAACACGCGGGCGCCGAAATGACGGGCTTCGTCCATATGCGGATAGCCCGAGAAGATGAAGGCGCGGATGCCCATCTTTTGATACTCTTCGATCTTGGACATGACCTGATCCGTCGACCCGACCAGAGCCGCCCCGCAGCCCGATCGCGCACGTCCAACGCCGGTCCACAAGCCCGGTTCGACATAGCCATACTCATCCGCCAGATCGCGGTTCTTGGCCTGATGCGCCACACCCAACGAGGTCGCATCCAGCGCCCGTTCCCGGATGGCACGGCCATAGTCATCGTCCAGCTTCGAGACGATGTAGTCGGCATATTCCTGCGCCTCGGCTTCGGTATCACGGACGATCATGTGGACACGCAGGCCATAGTCCAGCGTCCGGTCGTAGGTCTCGGCGACCGCATGAACGGCCTTCATCCGCCCCTCCAATTGGTCTTTGGTTTCGGGCCACATCAGATAGACATCGCAATGCTCGCCGCACAGGTCCAAGGCGGACGGAGAATAGCCACCAAAGTAGAGCAGCGGTCCGCCGCTCTGATAGGGCTTGGCCGGGTCAGTGGTCAGTCCCGAGAAGCTATATACTTCACCTGCGTGGTTGATCTCATCCTGCGTCCACGCCTGTTTCAGGATTTCCACCACTTCGCGCGAGCGTTGGTAGCGGAACGCGCTGTCGGCTTTTTCTCCGGGGAAGTCTGAGGAAATGATGTTGACCGTCAACCGCCCCTTCAGCATGTGATCCAGCGTCGCGATGGTGCGGGCCAGCATGATTGGCTGCATCTCACCGCATCGCACGGCGGCCAGCAAGTTGATCTTTTCGGTAATCGGTGCGCAACCGGCAACAAAACTCAGCGTGTCCTGACCAACCTGATAAGACGACGGGCACAGGATATTGCGGAACCCCTGCGCCTCGGCCTCTTTCACGATGCCGGAACAATGCTCCCAGCTGGACCGCAGATCGCCATCGGGCACGCCAAGGAACTGGTAATCGTCGGAACACAGCGCAGCAAACCACGACACCTCAGCCGCATCCAGATCGGGGGATGTGATGGGGACGATGCTCATTTGATTCACGCTCCGTACATCTTTGACTTTCCTCTTGCGTAGCAAGCGCATTGATGTAGATCAATAGTGTATCAATTTTTCCTGCGACCGAGTGAAGCGTCCACCGTGCCAGCCTCGAACCGAAACCCGAATGCCCTGCCGGTTTACATTCAGATCGCGGAACTGCTGATCCGTGATATAGCCGCTGGCCGCCTGATCGACGGAGAGCGCCTGCCGCCAGAACGCGACATGGCGGTACAGTTGAATGTTTCGGTGGGGACGTTGCGAAAATCGCTCGCAGAGCTAGAGAAAAAGGGGATGCTGGAGCGTATTCAGGGGTCGGGCAACTACATCCGCGAGACTGGCACCCAAAACAGCGTTTACGCGATGTTCAGGTTGGAACTTCCCCAAGGTGGTGGCCTGCCACGCGCGGATATCTTGTCGGTTGATCATTTGCGGAAGCCGTCCGATCTTCCAGATTTCGGGAATTCCGGCACCGGTTCGCGTGTGCGCAGGATGCGCTACTTGAATGATACAATCATAGCGGTCGAAGAAATTTGGCTCGACGAATCAGTAGGTCTGATCGACCGAAGCCTGCTGTCTGACTCTCTTTACCGCTATTATCAGCGCCAACTGGGTTTCTGGATTATGCGCGCCGAAGACAGGGTTTCGGTTCGCCCGCTACCGGAATGGACCCCGCCGGATTTCACCAAGACCGCAGGCGAAGCGGCAGGGTATATTGAGCGGTTCAGTTGGTCGGAAAACGCAGAACCCGTTGAATTCTCGAAAACATGGTTCGATCCTGATCGGGCTAACTACGTCCAACGTTTGAAGTAAAAGGAAACGCGCATGACCCGGACCATCAATTACGGGCTGATTGGATGCGGCATGATGGGGCAAGAGCACCTGCACAATATTGCCCTGTTGGAAGGCACGCGTGTGTCGACGATATATGAGCCCGATCCAGAGATGGCCGCAGCAGCACAGGCAATTGCGCCGTCCGCTGCGTTTGTAGGTTCAGTGCAAGAGCTTCTGGCGATCGAGGATCTGGATTGTATCGTCATCGCCAGCCCAAACCATCTGCATGTGGACCAAATTTGCGAGATCGCGGAAACCCGCCCTTTGCCATTGCTGGTCGAGAAACCTTTGTTCACCAATCCGCAAGACGCAGCGCGGCTTGAGCAGGTGCAGCGGGACTATCCGCACCCGATCTGGGTTGCGATGGAGTACCGTTACATGCCGCCCATTGCTGCTTTGATCGACCAGGCTGATGTGACGGGCGGCGTCCAGATGCTCTCAATCCGCGAACATCGCTTTCCGTTTCTGGGCAAGGTCGGCAACTGGAACCGGTTCAACCGCAATACGGGCGGAACTTTTGTCGAGAAATGCTGCCACTTCTTCGACCTGATGCGGCTGATCATCGGCTCTGATCCGGTTCGTATCACTGCAAGTGGCGGGCAGGCCGTGAATCATCTGGAAGAAGACTATGATGGCGAGACGCCTGACATTCTGGATCACGGCTATGTTTTGGTCGATTTCGCCAATGGTTCCCGCGCGATGCTGGAGCTTTGCATGTTCGCCGAAGGCTCGCGTTATCAGGAAGAGGTTTCGGCAGTCGGGTCAAAGGCCAAGATCGAAGCGCTCGTCCCTGGACCGGGTCGGTTCTGGCCCGATCATCTGGGTGAACCACCGGTTCCGCAAGTCATCGTCAGCCCGCGTGATCCGAAGGGTCCGACTTCGAAAGATATCCCGGTTGACCCAAAGCTGCTGGCGGCCGGGGACCACAACGGGTCAACCTTTTATCAGCATGAAAAGTTTCTGGCTGTGCTTCGTGGCGAAAAGGCAAACCCGGAGGTGAGTTTAAAGGACGGTCTCTGGGCTGTTAGGATGGGGCAAGCGGCGCAGCAAGCAATAGACACCGGCGAAGCGGTATACTTGATCGACTGAATGGAATTGAAAACGGAATGAGTTTTCAATCCCAGTAGATTCCAACAATTTTGCCTGTCCAACGGCAAACGTTTTATCGCCAGCGGTGGGTCTATTGCTTGAGCGGTATTCCGTCCTGAAAATGCATGAAGGGGACCAACTGCAAGAAAGGTCGTTGCACGATGGCAGCAAAAAAGCGGAGCGCCAAAAACTCTCTACAGCAGGTAGTTTATGTCGATGTCTTCGCTAAAGCTGTCGGCAACATCTTTTACCAGAATGGATTGACCTTCACCTAATGTGACCTCAATCCGGACGTCTGACCCCACCTTTTTGGTTGTCACCATGCTGCTATCAATTCCCACAGCAAAGAAGATGCCGTCAAAACCAATTTCGAAATCGGTTATTGTGTCGTGCCCAAATTCATCTTCGAAAATGAAGGTATCCGAAGTGAAGTCGCCGCCAGGAGTGTTGGCTGAAAGAGTGTCTTTGCCAAAGCCCCCAATTATAAAATCAGGAGCTGCCCCACCCACAATGCTATCGTCACCAGCTCCACCAAAAAGCTCATCGGAACCGGTTCCGCCTATAACTGTGTCGTTACCCTCGTCGCCATATAGAATATTTGTGCCATCGCCGCCGTGAACACTGTCATTTCCTTCGCCAGCTTCAACTGTATCCGACCCATCGCCGCCCCAAATGGTATCGTTGCCATCACCACCCAGTAAGCTGTCCGATCCGTTGCCTCCGCCAAGCGAGTCGTTGCCGTCTCCGCCTTCAACCGTATCCGATCCGTCTCCGCCCCAAACGGAATCTTGGCCTTTACCCCCTTTCAGGTCGTCTGATGCGAGGTCTCCGGTGATTTCATCGTCACCTGTCCCACCGTAAACAATATCCTGACCAGCGCCCCCAGCGACAATGTCATTCCCATCAGAGGCATAAATACTATCGTTACCGCCGCCGCCGTCGACTATATCATTTCCGGCACCGCCTCCTACCGTGTCGTTGCCGCCGCCGCCGTTTAAACTGTCAGCCCCTGATCCACCCGAAAGTACGTCATTGTCGTCACCACCCCAAAGCGTGTCTGCATCGTCGCCACCGTACAGCCGATCCGCTCCTTCGTTGCCAAAAAGAACGTCGTTTCCTTCGTCGCCTATCAAAGTGTCATCACCCGTAAGGCCAAAAAAGCGGTCGTTTCCTTCAAAGCCTTGTGCTCGGTCATTAAACGAACCTGTTATGTATACGTCCTCGCCCGCAGCGCCGATGAAATCGTACTGCAAAGGGACAACGAGCAAATCGCCGAATGTGACCTCTGTGGATTGCGCGTTTGAGTTTAGCGTGTCTAGCGCCGCGTTCAGCCCCGTGAAACTCCAGGCATTTTGCGGATTTTCCTCTTCATAGGCATAATAATAGCTAACCTGACCCGTAAACCGGCCAGTGTCCGGGTCAATTCCGAAACCCGTGCCAAATACCAACTGTACGTATGTGATATCCGAATTGAAGCCACCTTCGAATGTCAGCATCGCCAAAGTATCCGACACAACGGAGTAGGAATCAGTCTGTTGAGCAAGTCCGTTTACAAAATTTGGGCCAAACCAGTCACCGTAGATTGTAACAGTGGCAGTGCTCAGGTTCAGACCTGTGGCCATATCGATATCTCCCAATTTTTTAGCATAAACATCAATGCCTTTTGCAAGGCTGACACCATAGAATTGTGACAACTTCTCTGCGATTGGCTGAAAAATCAATACCCCAATGGGTTGAGCTTCCGCTCCCCTTGGTTTGTTTGAGACCCGCGGGGATTTTTAAAAAAGCCAAGATTGAGGATGATTGAATATTGCCCGAAACAAACCTGCTTTCACCGTTCGATAGAAGAGCAAACAAAAGGCACGTTACGGATTACTGCAAATAGCAGGTCTCACCTGACGACACCGGTATTCTCTGGCTGCTGCGCAACGAACCCCTACAATTGACCCGGGGGAAGAAATGATGACAAAGAGATTTGCCGCGCAGCAATCATGACGAAATCAGAATGTGGCGACCCTCTTCTACCCCCGAGTGGGGGTGAATTGAGGCTAAGCATTGGAACTTATGCCCCTTTGAGAGAACCGCGCCCCCAAGCGTTATTTTGCTGAACACATCGCTAGGATGCAGGTTGTTGCCACTTTGCTCCTATGGAGAGATGCGGCCCTTTAGGAGGGGTTCTGGCGGCGACTATGTTCAGAGCAACGCACTTGCGACTTAGTTGAGCCATGCTCATGATCAAACCTCGCGCCAGGCGAAGACGAATTCGGAAGAAAGTGCGCACGGGTAAGTTGTTATCAGACCAAATCATAGTCGGCCCCGAACTTGAAAGGTGCTTCCGCGCCACCGACCCGAGGCCAAAGTCTATTCAGTGGTTAATATCTGCTGCAAATTGGCAAACTTAGTTACCATCAAGCGAAGAACCTCGTCGCTGCCGGGCGGTGTCCAATGGCCGTAATCGTAAATGATGGGGTAGCCGTCTGAACGAAGAAAAACGCAATCTCCGTCACATATTGCGTCGTGGCTGGAAATGTACTGTACAGGAGAAAGGGAAAACTCGTGCTTAAGGCGCTCGTCAACCCGTTTGAAAGGCGCCATGTCAAGCTCCGAGTAAACCCGATCAATTTGTTCTATTGACCGGCTTGTTCCTGCCACTACGTCCAATGGTGGGTGAAATTCCGGGCGCGGCCCCCACAGAACGATCTCCAACCCCTCTTGAGTTAAAGCCTCAAGTTTTTTTCGAAGCCTTTCAACGTTCCCCTCCCGCAGTCTCAGCGCATCATATCCCTCCTCAGGTTTGCCCTTTAAGAGCGCCGCCCCGCGCTGGGAGTATATGGCGAAGTCGACTTTAGCTTTGTTTTTGTTCAACCAGTCCTCAACAATTTGGTAGAAGGCATAGCAACGATGGGTCTTTTCGCGTTCTTTGCTGTAGGCACAACCAGCATCCCAAAACAACAAAATATCACGATTTGGAAAATTCCGTTCGAGCCCCATCCAAACGTCTGACGCGTGACTGTCCCCAAAAACCACTACCACGTCTTCCAAATTGTCAGGATTACAATGCTCCGATTGAACTTCGTAATTCTGCAAGGTCATGGATCTAGAAAAACAATTGCTACTGTGCGTAACGTCGCCCCGATCATCCTTGCCAGCTGCTACTCTCTCAGCCAGCACTAGAATTTCCGGCGACAATCGCGTGACAAAACCTTCAGAGAGTTCAGTTGCTCCAATTAGGAAAACTAACGAACAGCCAGCAAAGGTCGATGAGGTTAACAGCTTCCGGCTACTGACTTTATTCTGGGGTTCTCCAAACTTGACCCTTTGACGGCGAAAAGGTTGTTCAACACAAATGTACATCAGCTGTGCCAACGCCAAAGTAACGAGAGTTAGAAGGACTATCTCGGCCAAGCTGTCGGGAAAGCCAGCCAGAGAGAAGTAGAAAACAACAACCGGCCAGTGAACGAGGTAAAGGGAATAGCTAATCCGACCGATCCAAACGCAAATTCCGCTTGTCAAAAGTCGATTTATCCATGCATGAGGTCCTGCCCAAATCAGAATTCCGGCGCCAAGGCATGGTACGAGCGCAGAAGCTCCCGGAAACCGAGTTTCAGCATCGTAAGAAACAACGGCAAAGATGATCAGGGCTGCGCCTACCACAGAGGCAAGTGAGCGAAACAGTACCCGCCTATCATATCGGATCTCAAAAAGCCCTAATCCTGCACCAACTCCAAACTCAAACACTCGAAATGGTGGCAAATAAAAGACCGCGTCCGGTGAGTCTTGCAGGAAAAACTCTGCCGCTGCCAAACTCAGAACGGATAGCAAAAGCAATACCATTGTGAGGCCAATGCGTCCCAGTTTCCAAGCGAACAATAGGATAAGAGGCCATACAAAATAAAATTGCTCTTCCACGCCAAGTGACCACGTATGCAGAAGAGGTTTGTAAATCGCGTCGGTATCGAAATACCCTGCGTTCCACCAAAAAAACACATTGGAAACAGAAAACAACGCGGCCAACGCGGAGCGCCCCTGTTCCTGCGCGTGAGCCGGAGAAAGCACAAAAGCACCCACGCACAGTGACAAAAATAGTGTGACAAACAGTGCGGGCCCGAGGCGGCGCAATCGTCTCATGTAGAATTCTGAGAACGCGAAACGGCCTTTTTGAATGTCGCGAAGCAGTATTGATGTAATCAAAAAGCCACTGATAACAAAGAAGATGTCTACGCCAACAAAACCGCCAGATAGCACGCTGACGCCCATATGAAAAAGGACTATGGGAATCGCGGCGACTGCTCTCAAACCGTCAATATCTGCGCGGTAATTTTATCTTATTGTCATCCGGGGAGCCTAGGAGAATTTTTGATGGCTGAGTCACGCTTATCGGGTAGAGATTGCTGAATGACAACTCCTGTCACCTCTAAATTGCTGTGTTTACACCAGCCCTCAGCGTTACTTAGTAAAGTCTCCAAAACCGCCATCGTCATACTCACAGTGTCACTTTGATTAACCCCGGCCCAAAATCAATTGAGGCCACCGACGATCATCGGAAGCGCGCCGGTAACTGAGACAAAATCTGACCTCTCGCCTAAAGTTGGGATAACGGTATGGCGTTCGCAGTTGTGAATGTATCCCTCCTGCAACTATTTTCTCCGAGTTGCAGCGTTTCCGTATTGCTTCCGGCGAATAGATAGTTGACTAGGGCGGTTTGCGCGAGGTCGCGTAGACAGTTGATATTATAGAAAAAAGTGGTGAGCCGTGCAGGATTCGAACCTGCGACCCACTGATTAAAAGTCTTATTATCTCATTTTCGATAGCATTATAGCCAATTCGATTGAACAGTATATTCTCTTAAATAACAGAAGTTTTAGCGTGCAGAGGTTTCTTAAAGACCCTTCCCAACCCTCCGCACTTTGCTTACCTTGTGCTTACCCAATCCGTCCGAGACCAATATGCCCAACGTCAGATTAACAAAATCAAGTGTCGATCGCCTTTCAGCAACAAACCGGGACACGATCTATTGGGATGACGGTCTGCCGGGTTTTGGACTCCGCGTGAAAACAACCGGTGTCAAAAGCTTCGTAGTTCAATATCGCAACAAACAAACCGGACGGTCGAAACGCAAGACACTTGGGCGATATGGGCCGACCTTGTCATTGGGCGCCGCCCGCGAAATGGCACGCGCGATTCTTGCTGACGTGGTGCGTGGCGGAGACCCTGTCGCGGACGCTCAAACGCTCAGGCATTCACCAACGGTGAACTTACTTGCCGAGCAATACATGACCGCACATGCGGAGCCAAAGAAACGTCCCGGTAGTGTTCGGAATGATCGGTCAATGCTGGACCGATACATTCTCCCCAAGCTTGGTAACCTTAAAGTCATTGAAGTGACGCATCAGCATGTTCAGAAGCTTCATAATCAAATGCGTGATACTCCATATCAAGCCAATCGCACTCTGGCCCTCATGTCGAAAATGTTTGAACTGTCTGTGCGCTGGGGTCAGCGTTCTGACAATCCGGCGCGCGGCATAGAAAAGTTTCCCGAGGAAAAGCGGGACCGCTGGTTATCTGACGATGAGCTGCAAAGGCTGTTGGTGGCTCTGTCAGAGCATCCAAATCAGGTTGCAGCCAACGCTATCCGACTGCAACTCCTGACAGGTGCACGGATCGGCGAGGTCCTGACGGCAAAATGGGAAGACTTCGATTTGGATCGAGCGGTCTGGACAAAGCCGTCGCACCACACAAAGCAAAAGCGACGAGAGCACCTGCCAATATCGTCAGCAACCTGTGATTTGCTTGCGGCAATGAGCGCAGGGGATTCTCCTGAGAGTCGCTGGTTGTTTCCGGGACGCTCTCCGGACCAACCGTACAAAGATCTGAAGAAATTTTGGAGCTCGGTCACCACATCAGCAGGCCTTCAAGACTACCGTATCCACGACAATCGGCATACGCATGCGTCGCATCTCGTTTCCAGCGGTCTGAGTCTGCCTATAGTTGGTCGATTGCTTGGACACACGAACCCGTCTACCACGCAACGCTACGCGCATCTCGCAGATGACCCGTTGCGGCAGGCAGCGGATGTGATGGGTAAGAAGATCAGCGGTGGCAGTTCCTGAAACCTGAGAATTTCCTGTGCTGAAGACACGCGAGCGGCAATCAGACTACAGCTGTCGGCACAGTGTCGATGTTTGGGACGGAAGGGAATGGACGGAGATATAAGATGTCCAAATCTCTACTTCCCGTTGTCACAACGCGTCGTCCGCCTTGGAACAAAGGCAGACTAGTCGGACAGAAGCGGCCATTGCAGTCAAAGCAAGTCTGGGCCATTCGCGCTCGGCTCGAACTTGCAAACAAGCTGAGAGACCTAGCATTGTTCAATCTTGCCATCGATAGCAAGTTGCGCGGGTGCGATCTCGTCCGCCTGAGGGTTAACGATCTCGCCGTCGGCAATTCTGTTCGCGATCGGGTATCCGTTGTTCAACGTAAAACTGCGAAGCCGGTGCAATTTGAAGTGACGGAGAATACACGTGAAGTCGTGTCGCAATGGGTTTCTTCTCAATATATGCATGGACAACGGTATCTGTTTCCAAGTCGTATGCATGCTTTGCCGCATCTTTCGACCCGGCAATACGCTAGGCTTGTCCGGGAATGGGTGTCAGCGATTGGTCTCGATCCGTCCAGCTACGGCACGCATTCGCTTAGGCGCACCAAAGCGGCTTTGATATACAGAAAGACCGGAAACCTACGTGCCGTTCAACTTCTGCTCGGTCACAGCAAAGTGGACAGTACGGTGCGTTACCTTGGCGTCGAGCTTGAAGACGCGCTTAGTATTGCCGAACGCATCGATCTTTAACCTTTTAGGCGGGCGGGATCGTCCGCTCGCCGCTCCCAAGCAGACTTTCGGAATCTCCCGTTAATCTTCCGCTTCGAGCCCTAAGAGGACATCAGCCGCCTGGTAACTCTGCATCAATTACCGGAGCGGTGGGCTGTCAAACCAAGGGTTCGAATGAGAAGACTTCCACGCCGTCGTCGAAACCGCGCAAGGTGTGTGATCCCAACGTGCTGGGCGTTTCGGTGACAAGTTCGGCAAACTCGCTCGTTGCAAGAAGGGGTGCATCAAGGGACCGGGTCAGCCCCTCCAACCTGCTGACCATTGCGACGGAAGTCCCGGTCACCGTGAAGTCCAGCCTGCTTTCAGTTCCCACGTTGCCGTAGATCGCCGCGCCCATGTGCAGGCCGATTCCAAAATCCGTTCGATTCTGTGGCTCGATTTCCTCGCGCCTTTGAAACGCTTCCCGTGCCGCCGACAGGGCTGCCTCGCACATGCCCTCCGGCAGCCGCCGATGACCATCAAACGGGAAAATCGCGAGCAATCCATCACCGACGAACTTCAGCACTTCGCCACCATGGTCGTGTACCGCACCCGCGACACAGTCAAAGTACCGGTTGACCGCGGCCACGTAGTCACCCGGTGACAGGCGTTGGCTCAGGGCCGTAGAGCCGTGCATGTCGCTGGACAGAAGTGCACAATCGATCTCGCGGACATCGCCACGCGATATTTGGCCGTTCAAGACGGATCGGCCTGAAATCCTGCCCAGGTAGGCCTCCATCAGTTCAGCCGCCAGGAACTGCTCCGTGAAGACGTGGACGGTGCCAAACAGTGGTATCGACAGTCGCGTGAGGCCGTCGATTTCCCGCTGTGTAAAGCCGGAGCGCCTTTTTGTCGCGAAGGACACTGAAGCGCCCAGTACCCACTGCGTGCCGCTTTCGAAGGTAATGCTCCGTTTGCCAAACGGAACGGAAAAGACCAGGTAATCGGTGATGCCCGATGCAGCCAGCTTCTGGTAAATCGGATATTTGTCGCGGGTTGACGGATCGGTCAGATTGGCACGCAGCACCGGCATCATTTCCATCTCGCCGACCAGCCCGTCGGCCAGATCCCAGATATCACTTTGAAAGAACTTGGAGGCTATTTTGGCGGTCAGCTTGGTGTTTTCGCCAAACGGCGCCTTGTCAAAAAGGTCATCGGTCACTGAACTCCGTGGCATGACGGTCCAGTCTATGCGGTCCGTTGATGCATCCCAAGTTGCATCGACCAGTCCGATGACGGGATGCATCATGAGACGGCCCAGCGAAACCCGCGCGACTGGCACACCGCCGTCGATCAGCCTGTGACTGAGATGCTCAACCAGGCCACCAACATCGCCGTCGAAAAAGGCCAGCTTTTGCAACCAGTCTGCAATACGGTCGAAAACATCGGACATGACGCACTCCTCAACCCGCACTTTGTAATAGACGACCGCGCATGTCATTTGAATTGTTGAGCGGCCCATGTGGCCGCTTTGTCCGCAAAGTAGAAGTTCAAGCAAGTTGCAGCGAAAGACCGCTCTGCGGACAAACCAGCCGTTTCTGGTAAATTCTGCAACGTCTGCTTTCCCGAATGACCCTCAGCCTCATCCAGAGTTTGCGCACAGGTTGCCAATTTGCAGCTTGGGCTCCTTCAGCTATCCTTGCCGAATGGGATGGATTTCGACGGTCTTCGTACACAAAGCTCTGGATGCTGCAGTCGCTCTTGAAAGCGTCGATCTGGATGTGCGCACGGCACTTTCCTAAAGCGTCGACCTAGACCCTTCGGCTCCGGTTGATCCCGGTGCAATGATCTCAGACGGCGACTTCTTTGGGCTGCTAGAACGCATCGCTGAACTCGATGATCGCGGTCGATCTGTTCCGATATACATGGGTGCATCAATGCGTTGTGATGACTACGGCGCTTTTGGGTTTGCGTTCAAATCTGCCCCTAATCTTCTCGGCTCCTACGCCCGTGTTGAACGCTATGGGAAGGTCGTGACCTCGATTGCCAATTTCCGCGTAGAACGGTCGGTGACCTCGGTCTTTATGGAAGTCATTCAAGGACGGGACCGGCGTCCTGGCCTCAGGATGACCAATGAACTGGCTCTAGCCGCCGCGCTGTCTCTCAGCCGGGAAGTCGGCAGCGATGAGTTCTCTCCAGTCGCCGTTCATCTTTTGGCGGACCGTCCCGAGGATGACGGCGTGTATCAAGAGCACTTTCGTTGTCCAATTCATTTCAATGCTGAGCGCGACGCACTTGAAGTCACTACGGCAGCAGCAAGCCAGGCAAACCGATTGTCTGACGATGGCATGTCCAAGTTTTTTGAGACACATCTCGACACCCAGCTTAGCCAGATCAATGACACGTCCGAGCTTGAGCGGCGCATTTTGGATCAGATCCGTGAGGCGCTCAGTGAAGGTGTGCCAACGCTTGCGGAGGTGGCGGAGCGTTTGGGTATGAGCACCCGGACTTTGCAGCGCCGTCTGTCCGCAGATGGTCTGGCCTACCAAGACTTGGTGCTAGACGCGCGAAAATCACTATCCGAGCAACTGCTGCGGCGCACGGACTATGCTTTAGCAGAAATCGCCTTTTTGACCGGATTCTCTGATCAGAGCACGTTCACTCGGGCCTTCAAACGCTGGCGCGGAGAAACGCCAGCAAACTATCGGCGCGGCGCTTAAGCCTAAACTCAAACCGTCGAATTGGCGTTGGCGTCTTGAGCCCAAACACTGGCGTCCGATGCAAATACGGTGGCGCCCAGCGACGGCTATCCCTTGGACATCACGTCAACCAAGGGAGACCACACATGACATCCAAACCAATCCTCATCACAGGCGCGACCGGAAAGACCGGGTCTCGCGTCCTGGCTCGGCTCAAAGCCGCGGGGCATGATGCCCGCTCAGGCTCGCGAAAGGCTCCTGTGCCCTTTGACTGGGACGATCCAGCCACATGGGAGAAGGCCCTGCGCGGCATGGGAGCAGTCTACGTCAACTATCATCCAGACTACGCATTCCCGGGCGCCATAGAGAACCTAACGCGTTTTAACGGTGTCGCTGCGTCTTGCGGTATTGAACGACTGGTCATTCTGACCGGTCGTGGCGAGCATCATGCGCAACTTGGCGAAGAGGTGATCGCCAAATCAGACCTGGACTACACCATCGTCCGCTCTGCCTGGTTTGCGCAGAACTTCTCCGAAGGGTCTCTCTGGGAACCTGTGATGGACGGTGTCCTCCCAATGCCGGGCGGTGATCTTGAGGAGCCTGTCATCGATATCGATGACCTTTCTGATGTCATAGTCGAGGCTCTGACGGAAGCTGGCCATTCTGGCCAGACTTATGAATGCACCGGTCCAAGGTTGCTGAGCTTCGCTGAGGTCGCCGACATACTGTCCGGTGCGTTTGGGCGGCGTGTCGATTATCTGCCGATCTCTTTCGAGGATTTCCATGCCGAGCTTGAGGCGACGAGCGGAACCGTTTTCGCCGATATCGTCACAAGCATCTCGCGCGAAACCTTCGACGGTCGGAATGCCAAGATCGGCGACGGCGTGATGCGCGCCATCGGTCGCGCGCCCCGCGACTTCACCGAATTCGCACAAGCCGCGGCAGCAGCGGGCAAATGGGCCAAAGCGGCCTAACGAACTCAAGCCAAAAAGAACAAGAAACATGCAACTTACACGTTTTCAGAAGATCGCTCTTGGGATCAGTGGCCTCACGGCACTGGCTATCGGCACCTTGATCACTCTGGCGCCTCATGCCTTCTATGCCGGCTACGGCATTACGCTTGGACAGGACCCCAACCTACTGAACGAGCTTCGCGCACCCGGCGCAGGACTGGCGGTATTTGGGTCGCTTATGCTGGCAGGCGTCTTCCGCGAGGCCATGGCACCAATTGCGCTTGCTGTCGCGCTTACGGTCTTCCTCGCCTTCCCCGTCGGGCGCATCGTGGGCATCGTCATGGATGGCATGCCGTCAGGCAGCGTGATCGGCGCTCTGGCATTTGAGATCATCATCGCGGCCCTTCTGCTCGCGGCGTTTAGGCCGACGCGCACAGCGGGCTCCAGCCGGGAGCGGCTTGTCGACCTGCCTCGCTAAACGGTCTGTCAACTCGTGTGCGGTTCCGGGATGCCGGGACCGCCAAATCCGTGTTTTGCCAACGAGGCAGACGAAGAAGCCGACGTTGGTGCCCTGCGCGGCTAAGGCTGCTTCGGGCTCGGTGCGGACATCTGAGCATTTTTGTCGGATGTCCGCTTAGGATTGGATAGCAGACCCAACCCTACAAGGCGCCAACGTCTGCCTTGCGGACTTTGCGGCCATCCGCGTTTTTTCTCCGAAGGGCCGCAGGCAGCCCATAGCAGACCTTCATTAATGTGCTTTGCAAAGGCTGAATTGTGAAAAAAGCGGCTATCTTGTTCGTCGTGAACAGTCCTCCGCTTCTCAAACATAGCGGTGATCCAATCTAAAGGGGAAATCTAGTGCAACCGCGCACTAACGTTAGCGTCCATGCTTGGAGGTTGCCGAAAGCTATGGACTAATGAGGGTCTCAAAATCAGGGCGTAAACACTTCAACTAAATTCGCGTTTAGTTTGTAAGTGGATTCCACGTTCGACTGGCCGTCGTAGAATACAACGTCGCTAACCCTGCTTTCAGCTAACAGTTCCCCTTCGATCCAAAATGCCTCGAAAATCGACTTGAATTCAACGCCACCGGGGTAATCAACATGAATGATCTGGTTGGGCGGCTGCGCAGGTGTGTGAACGCAAGATCCAGCAACCGGGACAAACAGGAACTCAGTGACAACTCGTCCACTGAGTGTAAGCGGTACTATGTATCCAGGCAGCTTGATTGCCGTACCCAGCTTTTCTAAGTTTGGACCGCGCCCGATTGAGCTGTTTTGCGCAATGATCTTTCGACGCTCATGCATCAGCTTTTCAACGTCGACTTCATTCGCCGCCAGAACACCAGTGGCTGCGTAATATTCTCTGATAAAATCAGGATCAGAGCGCGTAGCGGTTCCGGACGTTCGCCAACGAACTTGCGTTCTCATTGCGTTCAACAACGGATCCGGCAAGGATTCAAACGGAGCTTCCAGAGACTTCAGGTTTGGCTTCAAGTCAAGCCAGCTATCCGCTACTTGTTTCTGAATAAATCCATCCAGCGCAGTGGAGTTTGAAGCATAAGTAAAATCATGCGCGCGCCGAGACATGTCAAAACGCTTCGCCCCTGAAGGAGACGTTTGGGCGGCAAGTTCTGGCGAACCTTGGGCAACCTCCGCCTGAGCAGCATTCACATCCGCGAACGCGAAAACAAAAACTACCAGAGCGATCAAGTTGCTTGTCATTTCAGAGCTCTAAAGTTTCCTATTTTAGTAGCGTTGCAGCCTAGTTCATCGCACTGGCCCACTTTATAAAGGCACGTTCATTCCCGCGTTTCAAAGACCATCTTTGTGTGTGAATACTCCGCCTTTCATGGTGGCGATGATCTTCACATCCGCAATGTCAGAAGGAAGCACCGAGAAAAGGTCATCTTCCAGAATAACCAGGTCAGCGTACTTACCAAACTCCAAGCTTCCGATCTTGTCCTCCATCCTCGCTTCATATGCACCACCAAGCGTCGCGGCGTATATACATTGGTCTAGCGTGAGAGCCTGATATACCGGCGGGAAGATACGATCATCGTCCGGGTTAGTCGGATCGCGCCGCGTAACGGCTGCTTCGCATAGCGTTAATACGCCCATGAGGTTAGGATCGGTACTGGGAACGTCTGCACCGATACTGACCGGCGCGCCCGCGTCCATCAAAGTACGGATGCGTTGAAATTCGGAAACAGTCCTTTCAAGGCCCATGATTTCCAAGGCACCGTCAAGCCCACCGCTCCAAGTCGTGCCCCAAATCGGGGTGATATTAGACAGGATATTGTGCTGAATGATGCGATCAATATCATCAGGATGCGCAAAAGCTAAGTGTTGAAGCGAATTGCGGGCTTCGGTGTATCCGGCGTTCTTAGCGTTGACAAAAGTGTCAACGGTTTCGCGAACGGTTTTTGAGCCATCTACATGCACCGAGACGTCAAGTCCGGCAGCATTTGCTTTGAGGACGACTTCATCTGTAAGGGCAGCCGATACACCTCGCACTGCCGTTTTTTCAGGCAGGTCCAGCCAAGGCTCGAGCATGACCGATGCATGGCTTGTGTGAACCCCTTCCGGGTGTATCTTAATTCCAAGCACGCGAACTTCATCGTTGTCGAATGAAGACTTCAGTTCCAAAGTATTGGCCACCGCATCGTCGGCATTGAAATCGTCACCTTTGACAAGGGTCATCATCAACGTACGAAGCTTGAGTGTACCGTCGTCAGCTTGTGCTTGCAGGATTTCCAATGCCTTTTTAGTGTCATCTTTGTGTTTAGCCTGAGACTTGATGTTCGGTGTCACTAGGCCTTGGTTAATGTAGGTGGTGTAGCCAAATTTCGCGGCTAAATCATAAAGCTGTGTTTGGCTCTCTGGGATCATCGTATCCGGCTGCCATGCACCAGATTCCACATAGGCTCCCATCCACGCAAATTCTTTCGCGTAGCCCGTTGGATTACCCTCGTCATCTCTTACAAAATAGATCAAGCCGGGAACGGGGTCGGGGGTGTCTTTGTTCACGCCTCCCATTTCCATTGCCTTGGTGTTCATCCACGCATCATGAATGGTGTAGTCTTGCAGGAACACGGGTCTGTCAGGAACAATTGCATCCAAATCGGCAGCCGTGAACTCACCGCCCATCAGAGTCGCATTCCATCCAATGCCACGGATAAACTCTTCGTCGGGATTGGCGTCCGCATACTCTTTAATTAACTTGAGATAATCCTGTTTGGATTGACCAGAGCCCAATTGGACACCCAATTGCGTCCACCCGGATGCGACAAGGTGTTCGTGGCCGCTGACAAAGCCCGGCAGCACCGTTTGTCCTTGAAGATCGATGACCGTTGTTTCTTCTCCGATCAGGGATTGGACCCCATCATCGGAACCAACGTAGAAGATTTGCTTTCCCGAAATAGCAATTGCTTCAGCCTCGGGTCGTGACGCATCCATAGTGTAGATGTTGCCATTCAATAAGACGGTATCAGCGGTTTGGGCTACAGAGTTTGTGGCGAAAGAGGTCAACAAACCGACTGTTATCATCATCCACTTCATCATTCGCACTCCCAACCCGCAGAAAAGACTAAGGAAAGCATGAAACATAATGTCTGCATGTCAAATAAATTTTAGGCGCCTCACTTCATGGCAGAAGGCTCAGTCGCAAAACAATCAAAAGGTCACTGACACAGAGCGAAACGGCCGATATTCTCAACTAACTCAGCGAACTGTTAAAGCTCAGATCGTGTGGGTGTAAGGTAATTTCTTTTGGGCAGTTGTCATAAATTTGCAAAGTCCGCGTTCTGCGCATAGCCGCCGTCGGTTGATCGCGCAGCATCGGTCACTATGGGCTCGAAGCCGTCTTCCAAGCATTTTTGATTAACGTCAGCTTTCGGGTCGTTTGCAGCCGCTGACTCCCTGCGATTTGGGTGGCAAGGTTACGCATTTTGCGGATGGGTCACACCTTTCTGATTAAAGTCACATAATATCAATGATTTAGCCCTGGCATGTGTCACGCCTTTATTGGCGGCGGCCACAGATTTTAGAGATCCGATCCCTCACTTTGTTCAACAGAAGCGGACCGAACTTCCTCGTGCCGCAGTGAGCAATTGAGGTTGATATGCCCAAGTTGACACAAGATCAGCTGGCGGAGCGGTGGCACATGTCGCCGCGGACGCTGGAGCAGTGGCGCTGGCTCGGAAAGGGGCCCAGGTTTTTGAAGATCGGCGCGCGCGTTTTATACGATGAAGGCGTGATCGAAGCCTTTGAGGAGGCGCAGGTCTGCCAGAATACATGCGGACCGATTTCCGGGGAGGGTGTGTAGTGGCAAAGTCCTTCCCCTCACACAAAGTCAAATCGCACCTTGTCTACACAGTCTGGGAGGTGGCGGACGTTTTGGGCTGTCATCGCCAGACCGTCATTCGCTGGATTGGGAACAACGGACTTGCGGCTGATACCAGCAGCAAGCCTTGGTTGATCGAAGGACATGTGCTCAAGGACTTCCTCGGACAAAGACAACGCAAGGCGCGGTGCAAGTTGGCATTGCATCACTGCTACTGCCTCAGCTGCAGAGGTCCGCGCGAACCCGACGGCAAGATCGCTGACTATGTTCAGGAAACAGCTTCCAGCGGCCGCCTAACAGCCCTCTGTCCCACGTGTGGTGCGGTCATGAACAAGATCATTCGCCGTTCAGATCTGGAAGCCATTCAGGCCAAACTGGAGGTCACACTTCAACAAGCCTCCCCAAGATTAGTGTCCTGTACCGAAACTCATTCAAAAGTGACCTTGAAAGAGGAGCCCGAGACCCATGCCAAAACACACCTCGGATAACCTGCGCATCAAGCGCAAACACCTTGTCTGGCTGAAGGACGCAAAGGGGCTGTCGCAATCTTCGATCGACAAAGCTGCAGCGTCGATTGCCATCTATGACAGATGGCTCAAAGGCAAGGACTATAGGGCGTTTCATTCAGAAAGGGCGCGCGCGTTCAAACGCCATCTGCAAAGTTTGCGCAACGAACGCACGGGCGCCCCATTGTCGGCTGCCACGATAAACGGTGTGTTGCGCGATGTAATGAAGCTCTTTGACTGGATGGCGGACCAACCGGGGTACAAGTCAAAGATCTCACGCTCAGACATCGCCTATCTCACGCCGGACCGCAAATCGGAACAGGCCCGTCGTAGCACTCTTTGGAAGCCGCATCCGTCTCCCGAACAGGTGGACCACCTTTTGTCTTCAATGCCGGTGGAAACCGTAATCCAGCGCCGTGATCGCGCCCTGATTGCCTTCTTGTTCCTGACCGGATCGCGCGAAGGTGCGGCCATCACAGTGCAACTGCGACACGTCGACCTTGCGAACAGATGCGTGCAGTTTGACGGACGTTCCGTGGATACGAAGTTTGGAAAGTCCTTCACGGCCAGCTTTTTTCCCTTCGGTGATAACGTCGAACAAATTATGCGAGAATGGATCGGAGAGCTTCGTAAGGACCATCTCTTCTCAGACACAGATGCTTTATTTCCAAAAACGCGCGTTGCTGTTGGCCCGTCTCGGCGCTTTGAGACCATGGGGATCGCGCGTGAGCCGTGGGCAGGCCCGTCATCAGCGGCCGGAATCTTCAAGAAAGCCTTCATCAACGCTGGGCTGCCACCGTTTTCGCCGCACCGCGTGCGAGATACGATCGCAGAGCTGGCAAAACTTCACTGCAGGACACCAGAGGACTATAAAGCCTGGTCGCAGAACATGGGACACGACGACGTGATGACGACGTTCAGCTCCTATGGTTCTGTTTCACCTGGCCGTCAGGTCGAACTGATGGGGCGGTTTCGCCGCCGTGGACCGTTGCCAGACGAGGACGCGGTTATTGATGAATGATCAGCTCCGGTGACGCACCCGAACGACCACGCGCTCGGGAGCAAGCCGGTATCCATGCCAAGGGAGATTTTCAATCAGCTCTTGGGGCTTATCAACTGACAGGCCAGCGGACTCCAATCTCCCTGCAAGCGTTCTGCGAGCAGTCTGAATTCTCCGTCTAACGGCTTCGTCGGATTCAACGCCTAATTTTTCAACGAGTTCGCCAGATTTCACGCAGTGATGGTCCATGGGTTCGAGACCTTCACCAGCAGAACGGAGCCACTCTTCAGCCAAGACCACTAACAGGTCAGCTGTGGCATTTTTCTTAAGCTCAACATGTTCGCCGATCACAACCAAACGGGAGGCTTTGTCGATTTCTATGGACAGCGGAAGTTGCTGTTTCTCGTTTTTATCAACTGAGGCCGCAGGTACGAACGGCAAGGTCAAGGCGCTCTGCATCGCACCATATAGTCTTGGCAAACTCTGTTCAGGGAACTCACCGGGTGACTTGCTTTCAAGAGTTTGACGCATCACCGATGTGACCGCCTTTCCATGGCGGTTCAGCAAATCTGCGATCATCACCATGGCTGTGTCTGGCGGATTGTCGAGGTAATTGACCGCATCCAACACAACGGGGAAATTTCGGATCAGTGCATCTGGCGTGGCGTTTTCAAACAACACTGCATTGCGCACATAGGACAACGCCATCTCCCGGTCGATGCCGTTCGGTCGAGCGTCCGACATCAAGTCCACGCGATACGCATCTTCAGGGTCAAAACGTTCAAGCCCTATTGAGAGCATCGCAAAACGCCGATCGATACACTGCGAACAGCGACCGCAATGGAAGTATTGATTGGTTTGATTATGCACATCCGCGCAACTGCGCGTCTCGACAATTTGATCTGCCATCCCAAGTTGGGAGATGCGCTCCACGACTTCAGCTTTAGTGCGCGCGAAGTAGGGATTGTCGACGCGCATATCGTTCTCGAAAACAAGCTGCAGAAAACCGGTCAACAGGTTGAGTGCCTTAGGATGGGTCGTTCTCGTCGCTCGCGTTCCAATGACACTGCCAACCGGCGGCAGGTTGAGGCTCACAACGCCGTTTTCATGGAACGACAAGCGGTCCAGTCCGAAGGCCTTTGCAGTGATCGACCCAAGTACCGCGAACAAGAATGAGCGCGTGCGACGCGTTCTTTCCGCAGTCGATCGACCCTTCAACTGGGCGCTCATGGGAATGTGACGGCACTTTTCCGGTCCGTACCGTTTGCTCAACGCTGAGATCAGCCGTTTCTGGACCGGCGCTATTTTCGTGGACGAGGCATGACTGACCAAAGCAACCCGATGCTTCTGTTCCACGATTTCTTCCACAGCGCCCGCAAAGGAATCGAGCCCGCCGGAAAACATCAAGACACGGTGGGGCTTCCATGAACTATTTCGACCGAATTTGAAGAAGCGCGATCGCTCTGCATCCGGTTCGTCTTTGATCGAAAAAGAAAATTCAAAGCGATCGCCGGATAGAAACATCAACGTTTCTTCCAGAGCCTGTATTACGCTCTCACGTTGCCAGAAATCCAGATCGCGTACCGGCATGGTGGCTACGAACCGTCTGTGCCACTTCTCACCCATCTTCTGATCTGCCAAACCACCACGGCTGACTGCCGCGTCCGCGCAATAGACAAGCGCGGCAATCTCCAGCAAATCGAGCGCACGATCCTGCAATCCCTCGACCAATTGACGGTTCAATTGTCCAATCCGTAGCGTCATTGCGACTTCGCGGCCAGCAATGTCGAGACGCAGGACTTCATCACCGCCGCTTTTTGTCAGGGGCGGCAACCATCTGACTTCAACTTCAGGCAACGGCGCGACGGCGCCCAAATTCCGAGCGCATCTTTTTGAACGCGTAAGCTGTGAACTTGTCTATTGCATCGCGATCAAGCGCCTGCTTCTGCCAGACGGTTTTGCCATACCAGCCGCCCGCATATTCTTCGACGATTCTAGACACTTCAAATGTGTGCTGGGCCAGGGCTTGTTGAAATGCCACTCGCTGTGCATCGGTTGAAAAGCGTCGATCCTCGCCAGTGTGATTGGCGAGTTCCCGGCTCAGATAGTAGTCTAGAGAGCGGTATGTCAGCCGGGCAAAGAAATCCCGCGCGAGTCTCGCAAATGCATCACCCACGGCGAAACTCGCGAGTGCTTGGCGAATTTCTTGCGGTGTCGGTTCAAACAGCGATGGCAACCGGTCGTGCAGCTGAACGGAAAGGCTTTCCAAGAGCGCGGCCTTCGCCAATTCGCCTGCATCTGAGGAACCTCGGAGATCAAAACTGTTGCGATCAACAACGCGTTCCAATCCTGCAAGCAGTCCTGTCACAGAGTTAAGCTCTGATCTGTCGATTCCGAGATCGACCAAAGCGTCTTCGAAGCCAGGGGCCCTCGCAAGCAAAGGCAACCGCACCAGAAGATCACTTACAAATTGAAACCGAGGGTCACGACTCGCCCGTTTAAGATCTTTGTCGGATGCATCCGCTGCGGCCTCGGCGATCTGTTCGACCGGCGCATTGGTTGCGATCAGATCAACGACCTCGCGCCACTTCCTGGACCGAGGCAAAGTGCCAAGCCTGATGTGTCCCATCCGCTCCTCCCTTGCCTGAAGAGTCATTCAACCATCAGGCGAATGTAAAGGGAAAAATGGCGGCCTTCGCTTACCCTGCGCTTACCCGAAGCGAGTGTTAGGCATGAGATCGCCTCGTAAGTCTTTGAAAACAGTGGTGAGCCGTGCAGGATTCGAACCTGCGACCCACTGATTAAAAGTCAGTTGCTCTACCAACTGAGCTAACGGCCCACTCTTTCGTTGGATCTTTTCGATCCGTGGCGCTCTCTAAGGCATTTTCCCAACCGGGTTCAAGTCCCTATTTTGCACCTCGCTTCGCTGTAACTTAACTTGTTTCCAGCGTCCCGATAGGCGGCCTAATTAGGCAGGTGGCGCGGGGGGGTCAACCCCTTTTTTCAGGATTCTTCACCATAGGGTGGATTCCTATCCAGACCATCGTTATATGCCCGCCATGCAACAGATACACGATACCGGATTGCCCTTCATGAAGATGCACGGGCTCGGCAATGACTTTGTCATTGTGGATGCGCGCGCGCGGCCTATTGGGATTTCTCCTGCTCTCGCCAAGGGAATCGGGCATCGGCAGTTCGGTGTTGGTTTTGACCAGTTGGCTGTGATCGGTAATGGCGAAGCGGATGCGCATCTGGTGTTCTACAACGCGGACGGCTCGACTTCGGCCGCTTGTGGGAACGCGACGCGGTGTATTGCTCGGTTTCTGATGGATGAGACCGGTAAGTCCGAGCTGACCCTGACGACAGAACGCGGTACGCTTTATGCTCGCGACGCCGGGGATGGCTTAACAGCAGTGAATATGGGGCCGCCGCAACTGGACTGGCACGAGATTCCGCTGGCCGAAGAAGTCGACACATTGGTACTGCCAATCGAGGGCGGTCCGACCGCCACAGGGATGGGTAACCCCCATTGTACGTTCTTTGTCGACGATGCCGAGGCGATTCCCTTGACCGAATTTGGCGCACGCTACGAATACCACCCGCTCTATCCAGAGCGTACCAATGTGCAGGTGGCGCAGATTATCGGACAGGATCACATTCGTATGCGCGTGTGGGAGCGTGGTGTGGGCATCACGTTGGCCTCGGGGTCGTCTTCGTGTGCGACGGCTGTGGCCGCCGCGCGTCGCGGCCTGACAGGGCGCAAGGTGCAGATTGATCTGGATGGCGGCACCATCTGGATCGACTGGCGTGACGACGGCGTCTGGATGACCGGGCCGACGGCCCATGTGTTCTCGGGCACGCTAACCCCAGAGTTTCTGAGGTCACTGGGATGAGTGCCCCCAAATTCACCACTCTGGGCTGCCGCCTGAACGCCTATGAGACCGAGGCGATGAAGGAACTGTCGCAGCAGGCAGGTCTGTCCAACGCAGTTGTGGTGAATACCTGCGCGGTGACCGCCGAAGCCGTGCGCAAAGCTCGGCAAGAGATTCGCAAACTGCGCCGGGAAAACCCCGATGCGCGGCTGATCGTAACCGGGTGTGCCGCACAGACCGAGCCCGAAACCTTTTCCCAAATGGATGAGGTCGACGCCGTCATCGGCAATACCGAGAAGATGCAGCCTGACACCTGGAAAGGTATGGCCGCTGACTTCATTGGCGAGACCGAGACCGTGCAAGTCGATGACATCATGTCAGTCACCGAAACTGCGGGCCATCTGATCGACGGGTTCGGCACCCGTTCTCGCGC
The DNA here is from genome assembly GCF_056542865.1 of Ruegeria sp. AA6. Taxonomy (NCBI): domain Bacteria; kingdom Pseudomonadati; phylum Pseudomonadota; class Alphaproteobacteria; order Rhodobacterales; family Roseobacteraceae; genus Ruegeria; species Ruegeria sp. AA6. The sequence goes on along the minus strand of NZ_JBQGAN010000006.1, from coordinate 175,896 downwards.
CTATGTGCAGGTTCAGAATGGTTGTGACCATCGCTGCACCTTCTGCATCATCCCCTATGGCCGAGGAAACTCGCGCAGCGTCCCAGCGGGCGTGGTGGTGGATCAGATCAAGCGGCTTGTGGATAAGGGTTATAACGAGGTCGTACTGACCGGAGTGGACTTGACCTCATGGGGTGCGGACTTACCGGCACAGCCCAAGCTGGGCGATCTGGTGATGCGGATTCTCAAATTGGTCCCAGACCTGCCGCGCCTGCGGATCAGTTCGATCGATTCGATCGAAGTGGATGAGAACCTGATGCAGGCCATCGCGACCGAGCCGCGCCTAATGCCGCATTTGCACCTGTCGCTGCAACACGGGGATGATCTGATTCTGAAACGGATGAAACGCCGTCACCTGCGTGACGATGCCATCCGTTTTACCGAAGAGTCCCGCAAGCTGCGCCCCGAGATGACCTTTGGTGCCGATATCATCGCAGGCTTCCCGACCGAGTCCGAGGCGCATTTCGAGAACTCGCTGAAACTGGTCACGGATTGCGATCTGACCTGGCTGCACGTCTTCCCTTATTCCAAGCGCGAAGGCACCCCGGCGGCCCGCATTCCGCAGCAGATCAACGGGAATATCATCAAAGACCGCGCCGCCCGCCTACGTGCTGCGGGTGAGGCTCAGGTGGTCAAACACCTAAGCGCTCAGGTCGGCAGAACCCATCGCATCCTAATGGAAAATCCGCATATGGGTCGTACTGAGCAATTCACAGAAGTCACCTTCACCGCCCCCCAACCCGAAGGCCAGATCGTGAAAGCCACAATAAACGGCGCGACCGGTACACAACTGACGACCTGATCCCTCTTCATCTGGCCAAAAATATCTCGGGGTTGAATTGGCCGCAGGCCAAGAAGGGGCTGGCCCCTTCTACGCGGCCTAAACAAAAAACCCCCGCTGCCGGTGGCGCGGGGGTTTCTTCGTTCCGAGGGGGCCAGCTTAGTGTAGCTTCTTGCCCTTATGCGGTGCCCACAGGCGCTTGTTGACCAGGTACAGCAGCACCGACAACAGCGACAGGAAGATAACACCGACGAAGCCCGAGTATTTACGCTCCATCATCTTCGGCTCGGCGGTCCACATCAGGAAGGCTGAGATGTCCTCGGACATGGCTTCGACCGTAGCCGGATGACCATCGGCGAATTCCACCTGATCTTCGGATAGCGGCGGGGCCATCGAGATCCAACCTCCGGGGAAGGCTTTGTTCTCATACAGGATGGTGCCCGCCTCTTCCTTTTCCTCGCCGGTATAGCCATCCAGCAGCGAGGCAATGTATTCCGGGCCGCCCATACCTTTGAGCAGCTGGTTGATTCCGGTGCCTTTGGGGCCATGGAAGCCAGCACGGGCCTTGGCCATCAGGCTCAGGTCCGGTGCGCCAACACCGTTGTTGGCCGGGAAGTGGTCGGTCGGGATCGCCGGGCGGAAATCGTCCAGCTCGGGGTCAAACACTTCGAAGTTGTCGGCCGCATAGGCGATGACTTCTTCTTCCGAATACCCCAGAGCTTCGAGATCACGCAGAGGCACATATTGCAGGCCGTGGCAGGCCGCGCAGACTTCGGTATAGACCTGAAGGCCGCGCTGCAGCTGGTTTTGATCCCAGGTGCCAAAGGGCCCTTCGAAGGAAAAGTCGAAATCCTCGACATGCCCCGCGCCACCCGCCGCGAAAGACGCGGCAGGAGCAAAGGCCAGAGCAAACGCGGCACCGATTGCAAGTTTCTTGAACATGATTCCGGTCCCTCTTCTTACTCGGCCGGCGTGGCGTCGGCGTCAGCCTTGCCATAATGCGCGTTGAAGTCTTCTTCGATGGTCTCGGGCTGTGCCAGAGGCTTCTCGATCACACCGAGGATCGGCAGGATCACGAAGAAATAGGCGAACCAGTAGGCGGACGCGATCAACGACCAAGTCGCATAAGGCTCTTCTGCGGGCATCGCACCCAGCCACATCAGGGCAAAGAAGTCGATGACCAGCAGGTAGAACCACCATTTGAACATCGGACGGTACTTGCCCGAACGCACGGTCGACGTATCCAGCCAAGGCGCCAGAGCCATCGCCAGGATCGCACCGAACATCGCAATCACACCAAAGAACTTGGCGTCGATGATGCCGCCGGTGATGAAGCTGGCGAACTGAACAACCCAAACTTCACCAGTGAAGGCACGCAGGATCGCGTAGAACGGTAGGAAGTACCATTCGGGCACGATATGCGCAGGTGTGACCAGCGGGTTGGCTTCGATGTAGTTGTCCGGGTGGCCCAGATAGTTCGGCATGAAGCCGACAACCGCCCAGAACACAACCATGATAACTGCCAGAGCAAATAGGTCCTTGATCACGAAGTAAGGCCAGAACGGCAGCGTGTCTTTCTCGGCCTCGGCTTTCGAACCGCGACGCACTTCAACACCCGTGGGGTTGTTGTTGCCGGTGGTGTGGAAGGCCCAGATATGCACGATCACCAGCGCCGCAATCACGAACGGCAGCAGGTAGTGCAATGAGAAGAAGCGGTTCAGCGTGGCATTGTCCACTGCAGGCCCGCCCAGCAGCCAGGTCTGGATCGCTTCGCCCACAAACGGGATCGCGCCAAACAGGCCGGTGATCACGGTCGCACCCCAGAAGGACATCTGACCCCAGGGCAGAACGTAGCCCATGAAGGCCGTGCCCATCATCATCAGGTAGATCAGCATTCCGATGATCCAGGTGATTTCACGGGGGGCTTTGTATGATCCGTAGTACAGGCCACGGAACATATGGATATAGACCGCAACAAAGAACAGTGACGCGCCGTTCATGTGCAGGTAGCGCAGCATATAGCCGCCATTCACGTTGCGCATGATGTGCTCGATGCTGGCAAAGGCCAGATCGACATGCGGCGTATAGTGCATCACCAGAACGATACCGGTGACGATTTGCAGCGCCAGGCAGAACGCCAGGACGATGCCCCAGATCCACCACCAGTTCAGGTTCTTCGGGGTGGGAATCATCAGGGTGTCATACAGCAGGCCGACGATGGGCAGGCGGCTGTTCAGCCACTTCTCGCCGTTTGTCTTCGGCTCGTAATGATCGTGGGGAATTCCGGACATCTGGGTCTCCCTTAGCCGAGTCTGATGGTGGTGTTGTCGGTCCATTCCGCAGGCGGAACGGGCAGATTTTCAGGCGCGGGGCCTTTGCGGATACGGCCAGCCAGGTCGTAGTGCGAACCGTGGCAGGGGCAGAACCAGCCGCCAAAGTCACCGGCATCACCCAGAGGCACACAGCCCAGGTGCGTACATACGCCCATCTGAACCAGCCACGCGCCGGGTGCTTCGCCTTCGGGCGACGGCATCACGCGGTTGGCGTCGGTTGCCGGGGCATCTGCCGCCAGGTTCGAGTTGCGCGCCAGCGGATCGGGCAGCGCGGCCACGCCTTCGGCGTCTTGTTCCTGCGCTTCTGCGATCTCGGCACCGGTGCGATGACGGATAAAGACAGGTTTACCCAGCCATTTCACGGTCAGCTGCGTACCCGGCTCAACGCCGCTCACATCCACGCGGATCGAGGACAGCGCCTGAACGTCTGCCGAGGGGTTCATTTGGTTGATCAGGGGCCATACGGCTGCACCCGTCGCAACGACACCTGCGCCGCCAGCGACGTAGTAGAGGAAATCTCTGCGGGTGCCTTCGTGGTCTTCTGCGTGGGACACGAGGTTTTCTCCGATTCCGGCGCCCGCATTGCGGGCAAACATGCATCAGCACCGCATCAAAGCGGCGTCTCATCGCGGCTATCTAGCCGGGAGAAATCGGTTCGTCCAGCGGTCATAGGCGCGCACTACGCCGCATCTTGGCATTCATGTCACAACCAAAGGGCAATTTTTCAAGATACAGGCGGGTTTAAGCGGTGAAATCCGCCCTGCATGCGGACGATGGATTTATGTGATTCGGAACGCCCAAACGCCCGACCGGATAAGCTGTTGGGACGGCCCGCACCCATTCGAATTTCAAGAGGCGGGCACGGTTTCGACCAGATTTCGCCACGCAATTTCCTACTTTCCCGGAATGTGTGACCCTTTAAATTCTGAGTTAAAAATAGATATTTTATAACAGCTTACACGTGTTCGATTTCGATTGCACTTTTAACGGGAATCCACGAAGGCGCGGGAAATCACCAACCTTCGCAGGACGTCTCTTATGTCAAAGCTATTTGTCCCAACACTGACCCTTGTTCTGGCCCTTGCGTCTCAGGCCGTGGCCGCTGGCGATCCGGTGAAAGGCGAGAAACTCTATAATCGCTGCTCATCCTGCCATGCGATCATCAAAGACGGAGAAGTTTTGGTCAAAGGTGGCATCACCGGGCCGAATCTGTACGGAGTCGTAGGTCGTGTCGCCGGATCCGAGAATGACTACCGTTACGGCAGCGAGCGTTTGCCCATCGGAATGTTCACCGATGACATGATCCGCGCGGGAGAAGAGGGATTGATCTGGACCGAAGAAAACATCGCCGTCTATTCGCAAGACCCGATCGGTTTCATTCAGGAATTTCTGGACGATGAAACAGCCCGCCCGAACATGAGCGTAAAGCTTAAAAAAGGCGCAGAGGATATTGCCGCCTATCTCGCCACGTTCCAAACTGAGTAACCGCGCCGCGCCCTGCGCCAATTGCGGCGTTGGGCGTTTCGACTAGTTTGGTGGGCGGGTGGCAACCATGCTGGGCCGCTCGTCAAACGCGGCAAACCAGGCGGCAAGCGCGTCATTGCCGTTACGCCAGCCTCGCGCATCGTGGCGCAGGTCCAGATAACCCAGCGCACACCCTATGGCGATCTGTCCCATATCCAGAGGGCCTGACAAATGTGCCATCCAGCGCTGGTTCAGCGCCGCGCAGGCGCGTTCGATTTTGACCCATTGCGCCTCGATCCAATCTTCCCATTGCTTGTCCTCTGGGCGCAGGCGGGCCTCATAGGTCATCAACAACGTGGCATCCAGAATGCCGTCGGCCAATGATTCCAGCGTTAGTACATCCCAGCGCGCCGGACCCTCGGGATAAAGCCCGGCCTTGGCACGCGCATCCAAAAAGGCGCAAATTACCCGGCTGTCAACCAACGTTGGGCCATCCGGGCGCTCTAACGCCGGAACTTTGGTGAGGGGTGCCTTGCTCAGCAAGGGCGCAGCTGGCGAAATCGGCGTGCTTGCGACCGTATCCAGCTCAACATCCTGCAACTGGTCGGTTTCGTGCAGCAAGACCATGACTTTGCGCACATAAGGTGACGTCGGGCTGTGGTAGAGTTTCATTCGCGATCTCCCTCATTGCGCCGACCTTACAGTACATATTCTGCAGCGAAACCCTCAATTCATCCGCATTTAACCCCTTGCGGAACAAGCCGCGTCTTGACAATGTCCGCCGCGTTCTCAGGGCGGGGCGAAATTCCCCACCGGCGGTATGCGGGCCATGACCCGTAAGCCCGCGAGCGGCCCAGCAGTGTCCACGATCCGAAAAGTGGGAACCGGTTTTCGGACAAATAGTGGAACCACCAAAAGGGTGTCAGCAGATCTGGTGAGAAACCAGAGCCGACGGTTACAGTCCGGATGAAAGAGAACGTGTGAGCAGTGCCGCCCAGCGGTGTGCTTGCCCGTGATCGCCTTGGGTGACGTGTCTGTTACGAGAGGAGATTGCGATGACACACACCCGCTATGCTTTCATCAAAGCCAACTGGCATTCCGATATCGTTGACCGCGCACTGGATGGTTTTTTGGAACTCATCCCCGCCGAACAGGTCGATGTCTTCGACGTCCCCGGCGCGTTTGAGATGCCTTTGCTCGCCCGCGATCTGGCCCAGACCGGTCAATACGCCGCTGTCGCCTGCGCCGCCTTTGTCGTAGATGGCGGCATCTACCGGCACGATTTCGTGGCGCAAGCAGTGGTCGACGGCCTGATGCGCGCAGGCATGGATACCGGCGTTCCTGTCCTGTCGGTGTCGCTGACCCCGCACCAATATCAGGAAACCGACCATCATAATGCCATCTATCGCGCGCATTTCGTTGAAAAAGGCCGAGAGGCTGCACAAGCTGCCCTCAAGATCACGCAAACCCGCGCTGAAATCGCAAAAGCGGCCTGAACTTCATCTTTCTTCAAATACTCAAACGCGCTGCCCATCGGGCAGCGCAACCCGCTCTCAACCGCAAATCCGCTTGAGGCCGCGGCCCTTGCCCGCTAATCACGACCCGCAAAGGAGCACGCCCCATGTCGATGAACAGCTTTGGACACCTTTTCCGCGTCACCACCTGGGGTGAAAGCCACGGACCCGCATTGGGTGCCACGGTGGACGGTTGCCCTCCGGGTGTGACCATAGACGAAAGCATGATCCAGCACTGGCTGGACAAGCGCAAACCGGGGCAGAACAAGTTCACCACTCAGCGGCGTGAACCCGATCAGGTGAAAATCCTGTCCGGCGTGTTCGAGGGCCAGACCACCGGCACGCCCGTGCAGTTGATGATCGAGAACACCGACCAACGCTCGAAAGACTACGGCGATATCATGGACAAGTTCCGTCCGGGTCACGCCGACATTACCTATTGGCAGAAATACGGTATTCGCGACTATCGCGGGGGCGGGCGCAGCTCGGCCCGTGAAACCGCGTCGCGTGTCGCCGCCGGAGGGCTGGCGCGCGAGGCGATCAAACAGATCGCGCCGAATGTGCAGATCACCGGCTATATGACTCAGATCGGTCCGCATAAGATCGACCGCGCCAATTTTGACTGGTCGCAGATCGAAAAGAACCCGTTCTGGACGCCAGATGCCCAAGCCGCCGAGGACTGGGCCACCTATCTGGACGACCTGCGCAAGTCCGGCAACTCGGTCGGCGCGGTTGTCGAAGTTGTGGCCCGCGGCGTTCCCGCCGGGATCGGCGCGCCGATTTACGCCAAGTTAGACACTGATCTGGCTGCTGCGATGATGTCGATCAACGCTGTGAAGGGCGTTGAGATCGGTGAAGGCATGGCCGCCGCCGAGTTGACTGGTGAGGCCAACGCGGATGAGATCTTCATGGGGCAGAATGGCCCGCAATACAGCTCGAACCACGCGGGTGGGATTCTGGGGGGCATCTCTACTGGTCAGGACGTTGTCGTGCGCTTTGCGGTCAAGCCGACCTCGTCGATCCTGACCACCCGTAAGACCATCACCAAGTCGGGCGAGGAAACCGAGATCATCACCAAAGGTCGCCATGATCCCTGCGTCGGCATCCGCGCCGTGCCGGTGGGAGAGGCGATGATGGCCTGCGTAATCCTCGACCACCTGCTACTGCACCGTGGCCAAATCGGAGAGAACCGTGGACGGATCGGCTGACCTGCGCTCCCGCCTGCGCGCGGTGGTCGCGCAGCGGATGGAAACCGATCCGGCACATGATCTGGCCCATCTGGATCGGGTCTGGGTGAACGCTCAGGCCATTGCAGATGACCAAACCGATATGCCCGTGCTGCTGGCCGCCAGTTACCTTCATGATCTGGTGAACCTGTCCAAGGACGACCCCGAACGGCATCTGGCCTCACGCCGGTCTGCCGAAAAATCAGAGCCTATTCTGTGCAAACTCGGTTATTCCCCGGATCAGATTCGTGCGATTCAGCATGCGATTGAGGCGCACAGTTTCTCGGCCAATATTGCGCCGGAAACACCCGAAGCTTGTATCCTGCGCGACGCGGATCGTCTGGATGCGCTGGGTGCGATTGGGATCGCGAGGAACTTCTCGGTCTCGGGTGCTCTGGGGCGGGCGTTATATGACCCGGCAGACCCGTTTGCCGCGGATCGGCCGCTGGACGATTTGACCTATTCGCTTGACCACTGGAAAGTGAAACTTCTGTCCTTGCCCTCCGACATGCTAACCGAACGCGGCAGCGCCGTCGCTCGGATACGTGTGCAGCGTATGATCCGTTTCCTCGAAGAATTCTCGGATGAGATCGGCAGCACACTGCCCGCCGAATGGACCGCTGACTGACCGTTGATCTTTCCCTACTAAAGGCGCAGGGTCGCGCGCATGGCGAAATCGTTAACATCGCATCGACCAATTCTGGCCGTCGCTCTGAAGCTGAGCGCGGTGTTCCTGTTCACCGCCATGTCTGCCCTGGTCAAAGCCCTGTCGGACACGTTCCCGCCGGGTGAGATGGTTTTCTTCCGCTCGTTCTTTGCCATTCCGGTGATCATCATCTGGTTGATCTCACGCGGAGAATTGGCGCAGGGCTTTGTGGTGCGAAAACCCATGGGCCATTTCTGGCGCGGTGTTCTGGGGACGACTGCAATGGGCCTGACTTTCACCGGGCTTGGCCTGATCCCCTTGCCCGAAGCCACAGCGATTGGCTATGCAACCCCGATCTTTACCCTGATTCTGGCGGCCCTCATGCTGGGCGAGCGCATCCGAACAGTCCGAATCGCCGCCGTGGCCATTGGCCTATTGGGGGTTCTGATCATGATCTGGCCCCGCCTGGGCGGTAACAATATGGAAACCGCCGCAACCATCGGCGCACTTTGCATTCTGGGTGCCACCGTCGCCCGCGCCTTCGTTCAGATCCACATCCGGCAGTTGGTGCAGGTGGATCATCCAGCCGCCATCGTGTTCTATTTCTCGATGACGGCAAGCATCCTGTCCGGGCTGACCATCTTCTGGGGTTGGGTCGTTCCCACATGGGAGCAAGCGGCGCTGTTGATTCTAGCTGGCCTGATCGGAGGGGTGGCGCAGATTCTGGTGACTTCGTCTTATCGTTTTGGGCAGGCTTCGATGCTGGCGCCTTACGACTATACCTCGATGTTGTTTGCCATCGTCATTGGCTATGTTTGGTTCAGTGAATTGCCGACGCTGGTGATGCTGGCCGGAGCGGCGCTGGTAATCGCGGGCAATATCGTTGTGATCTGGCGCGAACATCAACTGGGGCTGGAGCGCGGCAAGGCCCGCTCTGTCACCGATCCCAAAGCCTGACCTTTACCTTTGCCGAACTTCCCCTAGGGTGTGCCCGACACAAGATTGAGGGTTTCCCATGAGCGACGCGCAGGATCACAAGGAAAAGATGCAGAAGGTGCAGGCAAAGCACCGCAAAAAGGTATCCGAGGCGGTCGATCCCGGGCGTGGGCTGGTGCTGATCAACACGGGCAAGGGCAAGGGTAAGTCTTCCGCCGCGTTTGGGGTGGTCATTCGCGCCCTGGGCTGGGGTCAGAAGGTTGCCGTGGTGCAGTTCATCAAGGGCAAATGGAAGACGGGTGAGCGTCGATTCTTTGAAGAACGCGATCTGGTCACCTGGCATACGATGGGCGAGGGCTTTACCTGGGACACGCAGGATCGCGAGCGGGACATCGCTGCCGCCAATGCCGCATTTGACAAGGCCCGCGCGTTGATGGCCAGCGGTGAGTACGATTTGGTGGTTCTGGATGAGATCAACATAGCGTTGCGTTATGAATACCTGTCGGTCGATCAGGTGATCGACGGTCTGAATGAGCGATCCGACAAGACCAGCGTATTCCTGACCGGTCGTGATGCGCCGCAAGCGCTACGCGACTATGCCGATCTGGTGACCGAGATGACCGAGGAAAAACACCCGTTCCAAGCCGGGATCAAAGCCCAGCGCGGCGTGGATTTTTGATAGCAGAGTTTAAACAGCCCCGCTATGGGGCTGTTACCCCTGCTGGCTTTCGTTGAGAAATCGAACAGACCCGCGCCGGATGGCGGCGCTGTTGGGTAATTTAATCTCGGGTTCGCCCTGCGGAGCGGTTTTGGTCTTGTCGACATAGGCGCAAAAATCATCGTCGCAGCAACATCCGCAAGCGGTGGCCGCCTCATGCCGTGCCATGATTTCATCCAGTCGATCGTTCATTCGCAACTCTTACCCAACGTTTCGTTTCCGAGGCGGCGGCGGGTTCTCACCAAGGTACGCGCTAAACCCGCAAACCGCCTCGAAACCATGTGCTTGATGGAATTCCATCTGGCGTTGCGTTTTATCTGATTATTTTAGTCGGGAAATTCAAGTCAAAAAAGCGCCGCGCAATAACCCGCGCGGCGCCAATCAAAAATTTCGATCAAATCCCGCGCTCTTGAGGGTCAAGCGTGACGGACCACAGTTCGGTATCCGCGCGATCCATTAAGCGCACCGTCATCTGCTGCGTCGCGCCATCGATATCCACGAGGCCGAAGAATTGCAGCCCTTCGCTGGGCGGCAGGTTCACACCCTGTCCCTCGGCGGGGGCTTTGACGAACTTCACCTCGGGGCCGAATGTACCATCCAGCGCGTTCGGGCCAAACGTGCCTGCATGCAGCGGGCCGGACACGAATTCCCAGAAAGGTTCAAAATCCTGAAATTGCGCTTTGTTAGGGTCGTAAAAATGCGCGGCGGTATAGTGGACATCTGCCGTGAACCAGACCGTATTGGTGATCCCCGCAGTTTTGATAAAGCGCAACAGGTCCGCGATCTCAAGTTCGCGACCCTTGGCCGGGCCGCTGTCTCCGTTCGAGATCGCCTCGGCACCTGCCTGTTCTTTCCAGTTATCCCATACGATCAGGCCGATCGGCATGTCAGAGGCGATCACTTTCCAAGTGGCCTGCGACCCGGACAGTTCCTGTTTCAACCAAGCCAGTTGCTCAGCCCCCAGAATGCGGGACTGATCGGTGATCTCATCCTCCATCGACGGCCCATTCGGCCCGCGATAGCTGCGCAAGTCTAGGAAGAACACGTCCAGCATCGGACCGTAGGAGATTTTGCGATAGACGCGCCCCGGTTCGGCGGGCGTGATCCGCAGCGGTGTCATCTCATGGAACGCCCGCCCGGCGCGCGATTGCAACACATGCACGGATTTCTCGGTATAGCGGTCGTCCGAGATCAAATCCTTTGCGTCCGACCAATTATTCACAACCTCGTGGTCATCCCACTGGAAAAAGGTCGGGCAGACTGCGTTCATCGCGCGCACATGCGCGTCCATCATGTTGTATTTCCACTGGGCGCGGAATTCGTCCAGCGTTTCGGCCACCTTGCGTTTTTCGTCGATCAGGGTGGTGTTCTTCCAGATCAGTTGGCCGTCATTTTCGACCTCATCCTGCATCGGGCCATCGGCATAGATCGTATCGCCGGAATGGATGAAGAAATCCGGCCGGTGCTGGGCCATGGTCGCGTAGGTGCGCATGCCGTCATCATCAATACCCCAGCCCTGACCAGCCGTGTCGCCGGACCAGGCAAAGCGAATATCCCGGCGCGACGTTGGGGCAGTGCGGAATTGTCCAATAATAGGCTCTGAAACGACATTAATATCGCTCAGATCGGCGGCCACGAAACGGTAGAAGATGTCTTGGTCCGAGGGCAGCCCTTCAACCAGACGCTTCACCGCAAAGTCGCTGTTTGGGATTGCATCCATCGGTGTCAGTTGGCGGGCGTCAGTAAAGCTTTCGGTGGTCGACACTTCCATCAGAATGCGTGCCGGTCGGTCTGTGCGGGTCCAGATCATCCCCGAGGTCGTATCCACGTCTCCCGACTGCACGCCGTGTGTAAAGACTGGGCGCGAGGACGCGCGGCTGATGGCGGGCATCGAAAGCGATGCGGCAAAGGCGGTGCTGCCAGCCAGAAAGGCACGGCGGTTGGGGCGAAGGATTCGGGTCATCTGGGCTCTCCTGTCTGGTGGTCCATGACGACCACGCGATTGGTGAGCGGCAGTGAGCCGCCTGTTTGTAAAACAAGCGGCTCAGATTCTTGAAAGTATCACGATGATATTGTGACACCTTGTCGATAAAACTCTCAGACCGTCACGCCCTCTTCTGGCGCGCTGAGCGAGATGACGGCGACCACCGCCGCGCCGTTCAGCCAGTAGTATATCGCATCTAGGCCCGAGAACCCAAACAGGCTGGGCGCGGCCAGAAACACCACGCCGACCAACAGATCAACGGCCAGATGGAACTTATAAGGCAGAACCCGCCACAGTCCTAAATGGTGATCCGTCAGGACGGTCAGCGCGAAAGCAGCTGCTCCGGTCGCTACCGACAGCCACAGGGCTATCGGGTTGGATTGGCCCAGACCCAGAACAAACGGCAGCCCCATCAGTGCGAAGGCGACCGGGTAATCCAGATACGCGTGAACAGAACGGGTAACGAAACGAAGCGACATGGAGATTTCCTTTCCTTGCTTGGTATGAACTCAAGCTAGGTCAGGTGTCTTGAACGCAGAATTCCGCATCGTTCGTGATCTTTTGCAGATCGTTCAGATTTGAGGTGAATCAGTGCATAGATCTATACGCCGCAGGGGAAAGCCCAATCTGTTTTCTGAACGCGCGGGAAAACGCAGCCTCGGAGGCGTAGCCAACCTCGGCTGCGGCGTCCGCGACGTTCCAGCGGTTCTCGGTCAACCCGTGACAGGCGATCTGCATCCGCCAGTCGGTCAGATATTGCATGGGGGTGGTGCTCATTTTCTCAGCAAAAAGCTGTGCGAAGGCGGTGCGCGACATCCCAGCCTCACGCGCCAGCAATTCGACGCTCCAGTCCTGTGCAGGGGCTTGGTGAAAGGCGGTCAGTGCGCGGGAAATGCGGGGATCGGCGAACCCGGCCAATGCGGTATCGCTGTGGCTTTGATGTTCCAGATGGGCGCGGATGGCCTGCGCAAAAAGCACTTCGGACAGTTTCAACGCGATCAAGTCGCCTCCGATCCGAGCGCCGCTGATTTCAGAACCGATCATGCGCAGTGTGGCCTCAATCCAGGCCCCGGCTTCTTCTCCGTAGTTTTCGATCAGGATGTAGGGAGGCAGTCGGTCAATCAGCATATGCCCGCTCCCTTGCCGTCCCGGAGGGCCGGTGAACGAGAAATGACCACAGATCAGCTGCGTGTCGCGGCTTTTGTCCTCGCCGCCATAGATCAGCACCCCATCGCCTTGATACCCAGCTTCGTCCAGCACTTGCTCAAGCGGTAAGGCGTCCAACGGTTTGACCTCATTACACAGCAGCGCATGGGCCGCGCCATGTGGGATCAGGATCAGGTCGCCCTGCTTCAGACGCAGCGTTTCGCCCGTGTTAGAGACACAAACCTTTAGTTCTCCACGCTGAACGAAGTGGAACCGGGCCACGTTCTGATAGGCGGGCACCTGAATTCCAAAAGGTGGCGTGAAGGAGGTGCGGAAATAAAACGTCCCGCGCAGGGACAGGCGGGTGAGGATATCGCTGAGTAGGTCCAACATGGGGTTAACCTAACCCCGGCTGCCCATTCGTCCAGCCACCCGGACGATCTGCACAAAGTCTTGAACGATGAGCAAAGAAAAACCCCCGCTTTTGGCGGGGGCTCGGAATTCGCGGCTTGCGCAGATCAGGCGCGGACCAATGCCTCATACTCGGCGGCGATCTCGCGGGTCAGGTCTCCGACCTCGAAAGTGTAGTCACCGATCTGACCAACCGGAGTGACCTCGGCCGCGGTACCTGTCAGCCAGCATTGTTCGAAATCGGCCATTTCTTCGGGTTTGATGCGGCGTTCGTGGACAGTGATACCCTTGTCTTTCAGCATCTGGATCACGGTCTGACGGGTGATGCCGTTCAGGAAGCAATCGGCCAGCGGGGTATGCACCTCACCATCCTTGACGAAGAAGACATTTGCGCCGGTGGCTTCGGCTACATAACCGCGCCAATCCATGAACAGCGCGTCCGAGCAGCCCTTGGCCTCGGCCTTATGCTTTGAGATGGTGCAGATCATGTACAGACCCGCCGCCTTGGCATGAACCGGGATGGTTTCCGGGCTAGGGCGTTTCCATTCCGCGATGTCCAGCTTGGCACCCTGCATCTTGGCGTCACCGTAATAGGCGCCCCAGGGCCAGACCGCGACGGCCATCCGCACCGGGTTCTTGGCCGACGCCACGCCCATGTCTTCGCCGGAACCGCGCCAGACCAGCGCACGCACATAGGCGTCCTGCAGGCCACTGGCTTTGAGCGCCTCTTCTTTGGCCGCTTCGATTTCATCCACCGAATAGGGCATCGGCATGTCCAGCGCCTCGGCCGAGGCGATCAGACGTTCGGAATGTTCGCGGCTTTTGAAGATCTTGCCGTTATACGCGCGTTCGCCCTCAAAAACCGAGGACGCATAGTGCATCGCATGGGTCAGGATATGCACATTGGCGTCGCGCCACGGGACCAGTTTGCCATCCAACCAGATGGTGCCATCACGATCATCATACCCCGCCATGCGAAACCTCCAGCATTGGGTTGAATTTTCTGATTGTTGCGCCATTTAAGTCCGATGCGGACATAAAGTTGCGCAGAAACTGCGGTTCGATACCTGTCCACTCTTGGAATGTCAATAACGCTGACATAAAGTCGGTCCTGAGTAACGAATGAGGCATACTATGTCGGATACGCGTCCCGCCCAAGTCTTTGGCGGCGAAAGCCTTTTGTTTCTGACCGACGAACAGCTTCGGCAGGGGATCGAAGCGATGTTTTTCGCCTATCGCGGTTTCACAGCTGATCCCGATCGCATTCTGGCGCAGTTGGCTTATGGCCGGGCACACCACCGGGCGGTGCATTTCATCAACCGGGCTCCGGGGACGACGGTGAACAATCTTTTGGCGATCCTCGGGGTAACGAAACAGTCTTTGAACCGGGTGCTACGGACGCTGATCGAGGATGGGTTGGTCGAAAGCCGCGTCGGCACTGTCGATAAACGCGAACGGCATCTGTTTCTAACTGAAAAAGGCAAGGCGCTTGAGGCGAAATTGTCTGAGGCCCAACGCGTAAGGATGCGTGCTGCCTATAAAGATGCAGGTCCCGAAGCGGTGTCGGGATTTCGTAAAGTGCTTGAAGCGATGATGGATGCTGATATGCGTCATGCTTACACGAAACTGCGGGATACAACCTCATGAGCGATATGGACGCACATCTGCTGATCGTTGACGACGATGAGCGTATTCGTGATCTGCTCAAGAAGTTCCTGATGCGGAGCGGGTTTCTGGTCACAGCGGCCCGAGATGCGGCCCACGCACGGCGGGTGTTGTCGGGTCTGGATTTCGACATGATCGTGCTGGACGTTATGATGCCGGGCGAAGATGGTGTGAGCCTGACCAGAACGCTGCGCGAAACCCATACGACTCCGATCTTGCTGCTTACTGCACGTGGTGAGACCGAGCATCGGATTGCAGGGCTTGAGGCTGGGGCGGACGATTACCTCGCCAAGCCGTTCGAGCCGAAAGAGTTGTTGCTGCGGATCAACGCAATCTTGCGACGAATGCCGGAAACCCCAGCGCTGGATACGGCGACCAAAATTTTGAACCTCGGGCCGATCAGGTATGACGTGGAACGCGGTGAGATGTGGCAGGGCGAGGACCCTGTGCGCCTGACCGCAACCGAGAGCCAGTTGATGAAAATCTTCTCGGCCCAACCGGGAGAACCGATCAGCCGGGCCAAGCTGGTTGAAGATCTGGGTCGCGACAAGGGTCAGGCGCAGGAACGTGCGGTGGACGTGCAGATCACGCGTTTGCGTCGTAAGATTGAACAGGATCCGAAGCAGCCCCGGTACCTTCAGACCGTGCGGGGGGCCGGGTATATGCTGGCGCCGGATTGAATTTAGCCGCTGCGCGGCGGTTTTGTGCCTTCGGCGAAGGTATTTTTAGCCAGATGAACAGGGGATCGTAATGAAGACTGCCCTTTTGACTCATGCAGATTGTTTGGGCCATGTGACACCGGATGGGCATCCCGAGCGGGTGGCGCGGCTGGAGCATATTCTGCATGCACTGGAGGGGCTGGATTTAAAACGGGTGACGGCCCCTTTGGCGGCGGATGATGATCTGTTGCGGGTGCATCCCGAAGGCTACATCCGGGACATTCGTCAGACGCGCCCGATGGAGGGTTTCGCGCAGATTGACGGGGATACGTTTATGTCACCTGGCTCGGTTGATGCGGCCTATCGCGCGGCGGGGGCCGTGGTGCGGGCGGTGGATATGGTGCTGGGCGGTGAGGCTGGAAACGCGTTTTGTGCCATTCGACCCCCGGGACATCATGCGGAAACAGAAACTGCGATGGGATTTTGCCTGTTCGGCAATGCGGCGCTGGCAGCGAAGCATGCACTGGATCATCATGGTTTGAACCGCGTTGCGGTGGTTGATTTCGATGTCCACCACGGAAACGGCACGCAGGATTTGCTGTGGGATGAAAAACGCGCGCTGGTAATCACCAGTCAGCAGATGCCTCTGTGGCCCGGATCGGGGCGGCCGGATGAGACCGGGGCCTATGAGACGGTCCTGAATATCCCGCTGTCGCCTGGAACCGGTGGGGCCGAGATGCGCGCGGCTTATGAATCTCAAGCCTTTCCGCGCCTGCGCGCCTTCAAACCGGAGTTGATCATCATATCGGCCGGGTTTGATGCGCATCAGGACGATCCGCTGGCCAATCTGAACTGGTCTACCAGCGATTTCGCGTGGATCACCGCCGAGTTGTGCAAGATTGCCGATGAGCTGTGTGAAGGACGTATCGTCTCGACTCTGGAAGGCGGGTATGATCTGAACGCACTGGCCGAGGCCACCCGCGCCCATGTGGAAGAATTGATGAAGGCAGCCCGATGAGTGATACCCCCGTTGATCAGATGACATTTGAACAGGCGATGAAAGAGCTTGAGGCCGTGGTCGGCCAGTTGGAGCGCGGCGACGTGGCGCTGGATCAATCCATCGCGCTATACGAACGCGGGGCTGCACTTAAAAAACGCTGCGAGGATGAGTTGAAGCGGGCCGAGGAAAAGGTGGCCGCGATCACTCTGGACGCCAATGGTCAGCCGACCGGGACGACACCTGTCGAAGGTCAGTAAATGTTTCGCGAAAAGCTAGCGCAGGATGCGGCGCGGATTCAGGATCAGTTCGATCTGGTTCTGGGCGCGCTGGACGATCTGGATGTGACCCGGGCAATGACCTATGCCACCGAGGGCGGTAAACGGCTGCGTGGGTTTCTGGTGCTGGAGAGCGCTCGCCTGCATGGTGTGGACGCGGGACGCGCGATTTGGCCTGCGGTGGGGATCGAAGCGCTGCACGCCTATTCTCTGGTACATGACGATCTGCCCTGCATGGATGACGATGACCTGCGGCGCGGGCGTCCGACCGTACATGTGAAATGGGATCAGGGCACCGCCGTTCTGGCCGGGGATGCTTTGCAAACGCTGGCTTTTGAGCTTTGCGCCCGGCCTGAGGTCGGCAATGCCGAGGTCCGCGCAGAGCTGGCCCTGACACTGGCCCAAGCGAGCGGCGCGAAAGGCATGGTGCTGGGGCAGGCATTGGATATCGCGGCAGAAACGGCGAAGACGCCTCTGACTTTGGAAGAAATCACCCAGTTGCAGGCGGGCAAAACCGGGGCTCTGATCGAATGGTCCGCCTGTGCGGGGGCTCGGTTGGCGCAGGCCGACCCGGACCCCTTGCGCCAATATGCCCAAGCCCTTGGACTTGCTTTTCAGATCGCAGATGACATCCTTGACGTAGAAGGCGATGCCGAAAAAGCCGGAAAACGTCTGCAAAAAGATGCGGATGCGGGCAAGGCCACCTTTGTGTCGCTGTTGGGTCTTGGTGCGGCCAAAACCCGCGCGGCAGAGCTTGTGGATGAGGCCTGCGCCGCGCTGGATGGGTATGGCGCATCGGCTGAAACCTTGAAGGACGCCGCCCGCTTCGTTATTGCCCGGGACAGCTAAGCCAGGAACGCCAAATGTCTGACCGCCCAAATACGCCTCTGCTGGATCTTGTGAGCCGCCCTGCGGACCTCAAGCAGTTTTCGGACGCGCAGTTGGTCCAAGTGGCGCAGGAATTGCGGGCCGAGACGATCTCGGCTGTGTCTGTCACCGGCGGGCATTTGGGCGCGGGTCTGGGCGTGGTCGAGCTGACCACCGCGTTGCATGCCGTATTCGATACGCCGCGCGACAAGATCATCTGGGATGTCGGCCATCAGTGCTATCCGCATAAAATTCTGACTGAACGGCGCGACCGTATTCGGACCCTTCGGATGAAGGACGGCCTGAGCGGGTTCACCAAACGCAGTGAAAGCCCCTATGACCCGTTCGGCGCGGCGCATTCCAGCACTTCGATCAGCGCTGCGCTGGGCTTTGCCGTGGCCCGCGATCTGGGCGGTGTCACGCCCGAAGGGCTGGGTGATGCAATTGCGGTGATCGGCGATGGCTCTATGTCTGCGGGCATGGCCTTTGAGGCAATGAATAACGCGGGCCATCTGAAGAAACGCCTGATTGTGATCCTCAATGACAATGAGATGAGTATCGCACCACCGGTCGGTGCGCTGTCTAGCTATCTGTCACGGATTTACACCGAAGCTCCGTTCCACGATCTGAAAGCGGCCGCCAAAGGTGCGGTTTCTCTGTTGCCCGAGCCGTTCCGCGAAGGCGCGAAGCGCGCCAAAGAAATGCTGAAAGGCATGGCTATCGGCGGCACGCTGTTCGAAGAGCTGGGCTTTTCCTATATCGGCCCTCTGGACGGCCACGATATGGATCAGTTGCTGCCGGTGCTGCGCACGGTCAAGGCCCGCGCGACCGGTCCGATCCTGATCCATGTGCTGACCAAAAAAGGCAAGGGCTATGCCCCCGCCGAGCAGGCTCGCGACAAGGGCCACGCCACTGCGAAGTTCGATGTAGTGACGGGTGAGCAGAAAAAGGCACCGTCCAACGCGCCGTCCTACACCTCGGTTTTTGGCAGTACGCTGGTGGATGAGGCCGGACGGGATGACAAGATTGTTGCTGTCACCGCCGCCATGCCGGACGGCACCGGGTTGAACCTGTTTGCGGAACGCTACCCGTCGCGCTGTTTCGACGTGGCAATTGCGGAACAGCACGGCGTGACCTTCGCGGCAGCACTGGCAGCTGGAGGAATGAAGCCCTTCTGCGCGATGTATTCCACCTTTTTGCAGCGCGGTTACGATCAGGTGGTGCATGATGTGGCCATTCAGCGCCTGCCGGTGCGCTTTGCCATCGACCGCGCGGGGCTGGTGGGCGCGGATGGCGCGACCCATGCAGGGTCTTTCGACATCGCTTACCTGTCCAACCTGCCCGGCATGACCGTTATGGCCGCCGCAGATGAGGCTGAACTGATGCACATGGTCGCCACTGCCGCCGCCCACAACGAAGGCCCCATCGCCTTCCGTTATCCGCGTGGCGAAGGCGTGGGTGTCGATCTGCCCGAACGCGGCGAAGTCTTGGAAATCGGCAAGGGCCGCATCATCCAAAAAGGCGCACGGGTGGCGTTGCTGTCCTTCGGTACCCGTTTGGCTGAGGTTCAAAAGGCCGCCGAAGCCCTTTCGGCCCGTGGAATTACACCGACAATCGCCGATGCCCGCTTTGCCAAACCGCTGGATCGCGATCTGATCCTTGATCTGGCGGCCAACCACGAGGCCCTGATCACTATCGAAGAAGGTGCTGTTGGCGGCTTCGGCAGTCACGTCGCCCATCTTTTGGCGGATGAGGGCGTGTTCGATCACGGACTGAAATACCGTTCGATGGTGCTGCCGGATATCTTCATTGATCAGGCCAGCCCTGCAGATATGTATGCCATCGCAGGCATGAACGCCGAACATATCGAAGCCAAGGTTCTGTCGGTTCTGGGTGTCACCACCATCGGTGAAAAACGCGCCTAGTGCATTGATTGGAAAAGCGGGCACGCTGCGCATTGTTGACCAGGGTCCATCATGGTTGGACTGTGTCTCCGCTACATGTCGCCGACAGAATTGATCGGGCTGAAAATCGCCTTTTATCACAATGATGTCGGCGACCCTTTCGCGCCCCAACAGTCTTGGATAAGACAGGATAACGCCGCCAGATCCCGGCCTGCGTTGAACAATCGGGAGCGCATTCATGAAGTTTCACCGTTCGGTTCTTGCTGCAATCATCTGCGCGCTGCCTGTATTGGGTCACGCCGAAAGCGAGGCTAAGCCCGGCCTGACGGTCGAGTTGAATGCGGTTCAGGATGTCGAAGGTGCCTGCCGGCTGACCTTTCTGATTGAAAACGAAACCGAAACGTCGATTGACGCCGCCAGCTATCAAGTAGTGATTTTCGATGCGTCGGGCGTTTTTGAGCGTCTGACACTTTTCGGGTTTCGGGAATTGCCCGCCGGGCGACCAAGGGTGCGCCAATTCGATGTCAGGGACATCGCCTGTGAAAACCTCGGGCGTGTTCTCATCAATGGCGTAAGCAGCTGTATTGTCGATGGCGCGGAAAGCAATATATGCGATCAGACGCCGACCCTGCGCAGCCGAACAGAAGTGGAGCTTTTGGGATGAGTTTTCTTGATGCCCTCCGTGAAATCCTTGCCCTTGGCGGGCCGGTTGTGGCCATCCTGATTGCCATGTCCGTGATGACGCTGGCAGTGACACTGTACAAGCTTTGGCAGTTTGCGGCTTCGGGTGTCGGGCGGCACCGGGTGCTGTCTCAGGCGTTGGAGGCCTGGGACGCAGGCAACAAACAAGAGGCTCGCGCCCGGCTGGCAAAAAGCCAAAGCTATCTTGCGCCACTGGTCGGGGTGGCAATGGATGCGCCGGATGCGCCCGGTCTGGATCAGCGTTTGGACGCCGAGGCCGGGTTGGCGCTGGCCGGTCTCGAACGCGGCTTTCGACTTTTGGACACGGTGGCGCAACTGGCGCCCTTGTTGGGTCTGTTCGGCACGGTTTTGGGCATGATCGAAGCGTTCCGCAGCCTGCAATCCGCCGGGTCTTCGGTTGATCCGTCGCTGCTGGCAGGCGGTATTTGGGTCGCGTTGGTGACAACGGCAGTGGGTCTTGCGGTGGCGATGCCGACCTCGATGGTACTCTCGTGGTTCGAAAGCCGCACGGCACGGGAACGGGTTTTCGCGGATAAGGCGCTGCGTACGGTTCTGGTGCCGGGGCAGGCGATCCCGCTGGCTGAAGACGCGCAAACCATGGCGGCCACGCCCGGACATGCGTAACCGGGCACCCTTTGTCAGGCGGCCACTGGCGATGACACCGCTCATCGACGTGATCTTTCTGCTGTTATTGTTTTTCATGCTGACCTCGACCTTTTCGAAATATGGAGAGATCGAGCTGAGCAACGCCACGGCCGGAGGTGCGCCCTCGGGCGCATCGCAGGATCGTGCCTTTGTTCAGTTGGGGGCCGACCGGCTGGTTCTGAACGGCGCGCCGGTTACGTTGGAGGAACTGGCAGAGCAGGTGACAACAGGGCAGGTTCTGGTCACCCTTGATGTTGATACGACAGCGCAGCGGTTGGTGGATCTGCTGGTGCTGCTGCGTGGGCGCGAGAGTCTTAGCGTGCTGGTGCTGGAATGATCCGCGGCTTCCGCCCTCGCCGCAAACGCGACTCGACCATTGCATTGATCAATGTCGTGTTCCTGATGCTGATCTTCTTTCTGATCGCGGGCACGGTGGCCACGCCGCTGGACCCTGATCTGAGTCTGGTCAACACATCCGAACTGGACGGGCGCGAACCGCCCGACGCCTTGGTGCTGCATAAGGACGGAACGCTCAGCTTTCGTGGGGTGCCGGTGGACCCTGATGCCTACATGGCCGGACGTGATCCCGGGCCAGTACGTATCGTACCCGATCGCGAAGTACCGGGCGCGCGGTTGATCGAAGTGACCGGACAGTTGCGCCGTTTGGGCGCGCGGTCTGTGTTTGTTGTGACCGAAAAGGCGCTGGAATGATCCGGGGCTCGGTCGTCATCGCGGCAATGGCAGTGCTGCTTTCGCTGCTGTTGCACCTGATGGGGTTAACCTTGACCGCGCCGCGACTGGCGGAACAGCCCAGCCAGACCGGTACGGCCGACTCGGTCGAGCTGAGCAACAGTTTCGAAGATCTGGTTGAAGCCGTTGCCGAGCCGGTCGAACCCGAACCCGAGGAAGCACCGGAACCGCCGGTCGAGGAGCCACTCGAGCCTGCGCCTGAACCGGCTGAAATTCCCACCAGCGAGGTTCATGTGGCCTCGGACGATCCCAAGCGGACTTTCGCGCCTGATACCGGGACATCCGAGGTCCTGCAGCCGGTTGCGCCCGAGCCAGTGGAAACCGAAGCGCCCGAAACCGAAGATTCTACTGATGGCGAAGCGAATGCCAGCGACGAGGTGGATGAAACCCCGCCCACTGAGGCGGCCGAGGTTGTTGAAGCACCCGAAGGCAATCCTGATGCGTCTGAACCGGCCGAGGAAATCCCTGCCGCACCCGAGCCGACCGAAACCCAAGAGCTTGCCGCGTTACCCGAAGAGACGGTGGAGTCTGTCGTCCCAGTTGTTCCAACCGAAAGCGATTTGGTTGAGGCTGACATCCCCGCCGAAAGTGAACCGGTTCAGGAAAATGAAGACAGCAGTGAGGGGACTGAACTGGCTGTAGCCTCTTCGATCCGACCGCAACTACCGGACCGGAGCTCAACGCCTGAACCTCAAGGTATTCTGAACGGAGCACGGGATTTCAGTGCCCTAGAGTTCCCAACCCGCGAGATCGAGTCGCCCCTCACCACTTATAGACGCAGGGGTGTTGATGCCTTTACCTCGGGCGAGAGTGGCGCGCGTTCGGGCGGGCGAAATCCCGGAAACTCGGACCGGACAAACTATGCCGGGCGGGTGCTTGTCCATCTGAACCGCGCGCCGATCGTCTACACGGCGGCGCGGGGGTTCGCGAAGGTGTTCTTTGAAATCAATCCGGATGGTTCGCTGGCATGGGTTGATGTGGTGGACAGCAATGGCACCCCCGATGTTGAACGTGCCGCAAAGGCGCAGGTCCGGGCAGCCGACCCCTTTCCCAAACCGCCCGGAGGTGTCAGTCGCAAGCTGTCATTTGTCTATTCCAGCAACTGACCGGATCTGACGGGCATCTGTCCCGAAAATGGGGCTTATTTCTTTTCAAAGAATAGAATGACCTCACCCAGACGCACCCCATAGCGTGAGACATAGGCGCGGTTCAGCAGGCGATCATCACTCAGCAACCACATCCAGTCATCGAAATTCACCCGCATGGTGCCGTCCTTCACCGGCAGGTCGATCTTGTATTTCCAGTTGAATGTATCGCCACGCTCGACCCCGCTGGCGGTGCCCAGCACGCCCGGTGCTGTGCCGACCCATGTGTCCTCGCCAGTTTTGATCAGGGTCCAAATACGCTGTTCGGTGGCGCCGTCGTCATAGACGAAATCCTCGACCAGGGTCAGGGTTTTTCCATCCCATGTGCCGTCGATTTCCACCGTAAATCGACGGGGCACATTGCCTAGAACGTCCTGAAACTGACCATAGGCGACAGTCTCGCCTTCAAAGAATTCCTCAAGGTTCAGTTGTCGCTCAGACAGAAAGCTTTTTGGTACACGGGGCTTGGCCGAACAAGCCGCCAAAGCGGCAAGCCCAAGGACGGCAGAGGCCGAGACCAGAAACCGGCGGGTCATCATTGCAACGTCCTCGTTTCCGCCGTTGCATCATAGCCGTTAGAGCCGCTGACATGCGCCGCTTTGGTGTCCGGCGCCGGGCGCATGGTGGCAACCAATTCCGCGACCTTGATGCCGAACTTGCGCATCTCGGACCGGTTCATGATCACGCCGTTTTCGGTCAGATACATCCAGTCGGTGACGTCCAGCGTATGGCCGCCTGCATCTTCGGGCAGGATGATCCGGTAGGTCAGCTTGACGGTCGAGCCTGAGATGGTGCCGTGACCTTCGCCGACAATATCATCTGCCTTGGCGGTGAATGTGTTGCCGGTGCCCAAAGTCAGATACCATTTGCGGGTCATTTTCTTGCCATTGGAATAGGTGAAATATTCGGCCAGCGTGCCGGTATTGCCGTTCCATTCGCCCACCATTCGGGCGACAAAGCTGTTCGACATCTTGCCGTTAGGACCATAGATCAACCCCTCCGACAGGATCTCTCCGCTCAGGGCCTCTTTCATTTTGAATTCCGGCCCCGTGCCCGTGTAGTCGGACGGCGATTGCGACCGAAAGCTTAGAAACCGATTCTTGACGGCGAACAGGGCGAGGATGGCGAGCAGTAAAACAGCAAGTGTTTTCATTTGGCTGTAACCTCCGTGGGTAGCGTCAGGACCAAGCTGAACGCGCCGAGTTTCAGGATGCAGGGCAGTACGGCATAGGCGAAGGTGAGTGTCCGCAGAGCCTCGGTCGAATTTGCTTGCCCGGGTGTGAAGCCGCTGCGTTCCAGCAGGGGCAGAGTGAAAAAAGCCGCAAGCGCAAGGCCCAACTTGCCTGCGAATGACCAAATGCCGAACGCGGCGGATGCGTTCAGCCCCGCACGCGTCAGCACGACCGAAAACATGGCGGGCAGCACAACCATATCCGCGCCCAGCGCCGCGCCCGAGGCCAGGCAGATCAGAGCAAATCCGGTCAGGTCCCCGGCGGACAACATGGCGGCGCCGACAAAGCTTGTGATCGACAAGGGCATTGCGATCATCAGAGTCTGTTTCGGGCCAATCCGATTGCTGAGTTTGGCCCAGAACGGCACGGTCGCCCCAGCACTTAGGAAGAACAGAATAAGCAATGGCCCGGCTTTTCCGGGCAGCTGCAGTCGGTCCTCGACAAAGAACAGGAACAGGGTCGATGTAATCGCTACCGGCAGGCTGTTCACCAGCGCCAACAGCAGCAGGCGCAGAGCTCCGGCCTGACCCAGCCCTGCAAAGGACAGCCCGTCGCCGGTGATCGGTGTGCGCCGCCACATCGGCAAGGTCACAAGCAGGGTGAGAACGGCCAGCAAGCCCAGAAACAGGCCGAACGCCGGATAGCCCTGAGCGCTTGCCCCGAAGGCTACGAACAGCGCCGGAGCGCTGGCGGCAAGAACGACACCAGTCAACTGACCGCCTTCGCGCCATGCGGCCAGCGTCATCAGCTCTTTAGGCTCGGGACGTTTTGCCAGCGTCGCGCTGCGGCCATAGAGCAGGATGGTTCCGAGGCTATAGGCCGAGAACAAGAGTATCAGAACAGACACTAATACGGTGATACTGGCACCTTCGGGCAGGCCAAACAGCAAGGGGAAGCCGACCGCCAGACCTATTGCAGCCGCCGCAGCAAACACCATCTGCGCGCGCGGCCACCTGTCGATTGCCCAGCCAATCAGCGGATCTTGCACCAGATCGACCAGTCGGATCACCAGCAAGATGGTGCCGATCACTCCAAGACCTATGCCCAGATTGACGGCGGCAAAGCGCGGCAGGTGGATATACAGCGGGATACCGGCCGCAGCGAGCATCAGCGCATAAAGACTGACCCGAGGATACAGCATCACTGCCCCTTCAGTCGCCGGGTGAAACTGGCGGACCGGGTGTCATTTCCCAGAAAAATGGACATGAAGGCACGTTTGGCACCGGGATAGGACAGGGTGCAGGTCTTTTGCCCGTTGCGCCAGAACCCAACCTTGTTGGGACCTTCCGAGATCGCGACATAGCTGTCGCCCTTGCTGACGGCTTGAAAACACTGCTCTAGTTGGGCTTGCGTTGGGGCCGGATTGCCTTGTCGGGCCATCTCATCCAGCGTGGACTCGACCAGCGCCTTTTGCTTCAGGGTCTTGCGATAGGTCAGTTGCAGACCGACATCCTCGCTCCAATTGAACGCGGCGCCACGGGGCGTGTAGAGCTGGGCGTCATAGATCGGCACGCCCACGAACCGGAATGTTGCGGTTCCCTTGAGTTGCGCGTCAGTCAGCGTTTGCGAAACTGGTGACGCCGCCAGTCCTCCGGGTGCCAGCATCGCAAGGCAGACCAATACCGCGCGGCCGGTATCAGGCAGGGATGGCCGGGTCTTTTTCAAGCATGCCATTGTCAGCTCCGAGTGTTTGCGGGGTGCCGTTCAGGTGCTCGACAACATGCATCGCGCTGGCAATCCCGTCTTCGTGAAAGCCGTGCCGATTGTAGGCCCCGGCAAACCAGGTTCGGTTCTGTCCCTGCATCTCGCGGATTTGTCCTTGGGCCTTCAGAGCGGCCTTGTCGAACACCGGATGGGCAAACTCGACCTGATCATAAATCTTATCCGCGGGAATTTCTGACGACGCGTTCAGCGTCACGAACAACGGATCGCTGTCCGGTATGTTTTGCAGCCGGTTCATCCAGTAAGTGACGCCGACATTCCCGGCCTGCGAGCGATAGGTCCAACTCGACCAGCAGGCCCGCCTACGTGGCATCTGGCGCGGGTCACTATGCAGGATGGCGGTGTTGGGTTGATACTTAATCGACCCTAACGCGGCCTTTTCCGCATCAGTTGCGAACTCGCCCAATATGGCCAGCGATTGATCGGAATGAGTGGCGAGGATGATTTCATCAAACAGATCGGTCTGCCCCTGACTGTGGACAGTCACGCCGGTCTCATTGCGCTGAATGTGGTCGACGGGCGATGCAAGACGGATTTCGCTGCCTCTTGCGCGAAGGGCGGCGTCGATGCGGCGGACATACTCGATACTGCCGCCTTTGACCGTATACCACTGATGCTGATTGGCGCGGCCACTGGCCAGAAGGGCGTGATTGCGGAAGAATTGCACCAGCGAGCGGGCCGGAAATTGATCCACGAACTCCACCGGGGTCGACCAGATCGCGCCGCACATGGGCATCAAGTAGTTGTGACGGAACCAGTGGCCCAGACGCAGTTGATCGACCAGTTCTCCGATGGTGGTGTCATCGTCTTGGGCGGCTTCAGGGGCTTCTTTTCCGAACCGCAGGATGTCGGCGATCATCTTGTAATATGCAGGGCGGGCGAGGTTGCGTTTCTGCGCTGTCAGCGTGCGCAGGTTGTTCAGCCCGTATTCGATGCGGCCGTTGTCGATGGTAGCGCCAAAGCTCATCTCGGATTTGATGACCGGCACGTTCAGTTCGTCAAACAGCCGCGTCAGGTAGGGATAAGTGGCATAGTTGAACACGATGAAGCCGGTGTCGACGGGCTGATCCCCGTTTTTGCCCGCCAGCACAGTGCGGGCGTGGCCACCCAGCCTCGGCTCGGCCTCAAATACTGTCACGTCGTTGTTTTCGGAAAGATAGTAAGCGGCCGACAGACCAGAGATACCTGCACCTACTACTGCGATTTTCTTGCGTACGCCTCGGGTTTCGTCGAACATGCCATCCTCTTTGTGCGACATTTTACAATAGGATACGCATGGTATGCGCGGGTGGATCAATCAGATTAGATGTTTTTCTTGGGCGCACTATGTTGTGAGGCTTGGTGATGTGATCCAGCACCTTTCCCCGCTCGTAAAACCTGCACCACAACAGAAAAGAACTGAAATGGCCGGGGCATGAGCAGCTTTGACGGAAAAACCTATTGGATTGTCGGCGCCAGCGAAGGGCTGGGCCGGGCGCTGGCCGAGGCACTTAGCCGTGAGGGCGCGCATCTGATCCTGTCTGCACGCAATGCCGACCGTCTGGCCGAGATCTGCGCCGCCCTGCCAAATGCGCAAGCCGTTCCCTGCGATGTGACCGATCTGGATTCGGTGCGCCGTGCCGCGGTTGAGGCCGGAGAGGTCGATGGGCTGGTCTACAACGCCGGAGCCTATGAACCGATGCGCACGGGCGATTGGGATACCGAAGCTGTTCTGACGATGACCGATGTGAATTATACCGGTGCGCTGCGGGTTCTGGGAGAGACGGTGCCCAAATTTGTGCCGGAAGGCCGTGGGGATATAACTCTGATCGGGTCCCTGTCCGGGTATCGTGGTTTGCCAGCGGCGGTGGGCTATTCGGCCAGCAAGGCAGCGCTGATCTCCTTGGCGGAAACGATGCGGTTTGATCTGAAGGGCACCGGGGTGACGGTGCGGATCGTCAATCCGGGCTTCATCAAGACCCGTTTGACCGAGAAGAACGATTTCAAGATGCCGATGTTGATGACGCCCGAGGATGCGGCGGATCGGGTGGTCAAGGCAATGTCATGCCGCCGCTTCCGTACCGATTTTCCGGCACCATTTTCCTGGGTGATCCGGTTGTTGGATTACTTGCCGGATTGGCTGGTTTATCGCAGAAAATAGACTCTAACCAAACTGTCCCTGACAGAACCAGCCCGCCGACATGGTGCCTCCGTGCCCGTAGAACAGCCACAGCCGTTCCCCCTGTTCCGTCACCACCACCCAGTAATCGCGCACGCCGCTGCGCCAGTTGGGATCGTCCAGCCACCATTCCGGAGCGATGCGTTCCGGGCCGGTGGCCTGCGCCAGCTGCCAGTCGCGCCCGCGCCAGCGAAAGGCGCTGGGCACATCCGGGGTTTCCGGGGCCATGACCGGTTCGGGCTGCCACATCTGCAAGGGGCGGGGGCGCGGAGGTGCAGGCCAGTCGCGCGCCGGTTCCGACCAAGCCGCCGCCAGCACCTGCGCGGTTTTCTCGGGGATATGCGAAGCTGCCGGGTGCCGCCGGGTGATCACCTCAAGCCCGACGCGGGCACCCAGTTTGCCGATCAGGTCGTCGATGGCGGTGTTGCCTTCGATCCGGTTGCGCACGGCACGGCTGGCCTCGGCATGGCCGGTCATGGTGCGGGCGTGGATGGGCTCGGTCTGGATCGCCTCAAGCCGCAGCATGTCGATGCCATAGCCTGCGTCGATCTTGTCAACTTTCATCTCTAACAAAGGGCGAATGCGGTGTTTGTCATGAGTTGGCCGGGCCAGACCAACCTCAATGACCTCAGCCGCCTGATCCGCACGGTGGGCTTCCAGCCGTAATGTGCGAACACCTCGGCCTTTCTCTTCCAGTTTGGTGCAGAGCGTCGGCAGCACCCGGTCGATGGCGGCCATCACGTCCTCAACCAACCCGATCGGGTTGGGCAGGGTCATGCGCACCGCAAAGTGATGCGGCGGACGGGCGGGCGAGACCGGCTCGGGCGCGCTGCCCATCGCCTGATCCAGCCGCAGCACCAGCCCACGTCCGAACCGCCGCGCCAACGACGCACGCGGTTGCCCCAACAGGTCGCCGATCCGGCGCAGGCCCAGACGGTTCAGCTGCGCGACCACCTGATCCTCGAGCCGCAGTGCTGCGATGGGCAGGGGGCTGAGCGCGCCATAGGATTGCCCCGGCGCGGCAATCCGCGCGCCACCGCCCAGCGCCATCACCTGCGGCGCGGCCCCGCCCTTGGTCCAGTGCCGCCGTTTGGTGGCACGGGCGCGGGTGGCGCGCGCCTCTTGGCTGATGGCGTCACCGTTGCGGTCGGATGTGGCCTCTTGCCCCGCATAACGGGCCAACGCCCAGGCCGCGCCCAGCGTGTCGGCAATGCCCATCTGCACGCTGAGGCCCATATCGGCGCAGTCAGTCTCAAGCACGCTCAGCAACGCCTCTTCCCCACCGAACAGATGCGCGCAGCCCGACAAGTCGACGATCAGTCCGTCGGGGGCTTCTTCGGCCACCCACGGGCTGAACTTGCCGGCCCAGCGGCGCAAAGCGGTCAGGAATGCAGCTTCGGCCGGGGTGTTGCGCGGGCGAGTCACAAGGCTGGCGCACATGGCATGGGCATCACGCACCGGTTGACCGACGTGCAGACCAGCGGCCTGCGCCTGATCATTCAGCGAGGTAACAACCTGCATGTTCGACTGTTCAGCCACCACGGCCAAAGGCCCATCCTGCAGGCCCCGCGCAGCGCGGACCAGCCGTTCAGCCCCCAGACGGGGGAACCAGAGTGAAAGTATTCGGCTTTTGGGCATCGGCAGACATCAAAATGTTCCCATTTTGTTCTTATTATAGAATCATGCCCTGAGTCCACGCTTACCCGCAGGACAGACGTTGAATAATTCCTCTGCCATTCACAAAGACATTCAGCCGGTCGATGCGGTAATCCTGCGTGGCAATGTCATCCGGGCCAAGAACACGTGACCGTTCGGGCAGGCTAGCCTGAATGGTCGAGACTGGCTGACCGATGGATTCGGCGAAAGGCTCGCCCAGACAAAAGGCCAATTCGACCGGTGCGTCGTCGGATGCATTTCGGACGTTTTCAGGCGCTGGTGCGGTCTCGGCACAGGCGGCCAGCAGGATCAAAAATGGAATAAAACGGCGCATTGGCGCTCCTCTTTCCGGCAATGTCGTTTCTGCAATATCAAATCATTAGCCAATCTGTCATCAAAGCACAGTTGAAAACGTCCTGCGATTGCCGCAGGGTCGGGTCAAAGAAGACAGGGAGACAACGATATGCGTACCCGTGCCGCCGTCGCCATTCAGGCGGGCAAACCTTTGGAAGTGATGGATGTGAACCTCGAAGGCCCCAAAGCGGGTGAGGTTCTGGTGGAAATCAAAGCCACCGGTATTTGCCACACCGATGAATTTACCCTGTCGGGTGCGGACCCTGAAGGCTTGTTTCCGGCCATTTTGGGCCATGAAGGCGCAGGCGTCGTGGTCGAGGTCGGGCCGGGCGTGACCAGCCTGAAGCCGGGTGATCACGTGATCCCGCTCTACACCCCGGAATGTCGTGAGTGTGAATACTGTCTGCACCCAAAAACCAACCTGTGTCAGGCAATCCGCACCACGCAGGGCCAGGGCCTGATGCCCGACGGAACCTCGCGCTTTTCGACGCTGGATGGTGATCCGATCCTGCACTACATGGGCTGCTCGACCTTCTCGAACCACACGGTTCTGCCCGAGATCGCGCTCGCCAAGGTGCGGGAAGACGCGCCGTTCGACAAGATCTGCTACATCGGTTGTGGTGTGACCACCGGCATCGGCGCGGTTATCAATACTGCAAAGGTCGAGATCGGCAGTCGCGCCATCGTTTTCGGACTGGGCGGCATTGGTCTTAACGTGATCCAGGGCCTGCGTCTGGCCGGGGCCGACCAGATTGTTGGCGTTGACTTGAACCCGTCCAAGGTGGAAATGGCCACGAAATTCGGCATGACCGAATTCGTGAACCCCAAAGAGGTCGAGGGCGATCTGGTTCCTTATCTGGTCAATCTGACCAAGGGCGGCGCGGATTACACATTCGACGCCACCGGCAATGTCGGCGTGATGCGCGATGCACTGGAATCGGCGCATAAGGGCTGGGGTGAGTCGATCATCATCGGCGTGGCGCCCGCAGGGGCCGAAATCTCGACCCGTCCGTTCCAACTGGTCACCGGCCGTTCGTGGCGCGGGACAGCCTTCGGCGGTGCGCGTGGCCGGACCGACGTGCCGAAGATTGTCGACTGGTACATGGAAGGGAAGATCGAGATTGACCCGATGATCACCCACACCATGGGTCTGGACGACATCAACCACGGCTTCGACTTGATGCATAAGGGCGAAAGCATCCGCTCGGTTGTGGTCTACTAATGCAGGTTGCATTCGTCGCTCAAGACAGCGGCGAATTGCTTCAAAACCTAGAAACGTGGGGGGCTTGTGCGCCCCCGCGTTTAGATCGGCGAGGTCGACAGAAAGAACTCGAAAGATTCTGTCTTCGCCTCTTGCTTCTGCATCAATGCCGGAATGGTTTGCTCGATTTTCCTATTAAAGTGCTGGAAAGCGAGAACCCGGATTTTGTTCTGAATTGCGACGGCTCCTCGACTGGAATCGAGGTCGTCGAGGCGAGCGATCCTCGTGAGCAAGCAGAATGGACAGCGCATGAAAAAATGAATTTAGGCACCGATGGGCCAATCTTTCGACAAATATACTTGATGGATCCGGACAGAATGGCAAAGTTCCGAGCACTAGTTGAAAAGACGATCCTTTTAAAAGCAAAGAAATGTAGTTCTGGCGTAGACGAGTTATTGATTTACGCGAACACAGATTGGGACGACTTTGAAGACCTGGAGTGGAAGATATCCGCTCTTGCTGACTGTAAACAAGTCGGACGCAGGTTTTCCAAAATTTGGATGCTAAGTGGCGGAGATGTATTTACCATTTCTTCATGAACCCGGTCGTGACGCCCCGGTATCCGATCGTGGCGACCGCACGCGCAGAACCGGTGTATTGACCGACGACGTGTTCGCCCGGCTCTCGCGCCAGACCACGAAGACACCGGATGCAATGATGATGCTAGCTCCGACGGCGACCCAGACGTCGGGCGTTTCGCCAAAGAAGATCATGCCGAACAGGGTCGCCCAGATAATCTGGCTGTATTGGCTGGGGGCCACGACTCCGGCGGGCGCGGCGCGGTAGGCGAGGATGATCAGGTGTTGTGCGATCACCGAGAATACGCCGACCAGCGCCATCATTGCCAGATGCAGCAGCGATGGTGGTTGATAGACGGCAGGTTGCAGCAGACTCATCACGACGATGGCCAACAGCATCGGGTAGAGGATCAGCACGGCCGAACGTTCCTCATTCCCGATTTTACGGACCAAAACAGACCCTAACGCACTGCAAAACGCCGCTGTCAGCGCGGCCAGGTGGCCAAGGGTGATGTCCGTTGCGCCTGGGCGCAGGACGATCAGAACGCCGATCAGGCCGACGCCGACGGCAGCCCAGCGCTGGGCGCGCACGACCTCTCCCAATAACGGGATCGACAGGACCGTGACGAACAATGGGAAAGCAAACAAAAGAGAATAGACTTCGGCCAAGGGCAGTGCCGAGAAGGCGTAGAAGGCACAGACCATCGACGTGACCAACAAGGCCGATCGCAACAGCACCAGCCAGGGGTGGTGCGGCAGAAAGTTTCCGGTCGTCCGGTCGGTCAGGATGGTCACCGCCATCGGGACAAAGGAAAACAGCGTGGCAAAAAAGATGATCTGCATCACCGAATAGGTCCCGCCCAGCACCTTGATCAGCGCGTCATGGCTGGCAAAGACGGCAAAGCCCGCAAACGCAAAGCCAAGGCCCCTAAGGGTGGTGTTCTGAGTGCTCATCTCTGTGGCCTCGGGTTATGTCGGTGTGGTGGCACTGTGCCGTCGCAGCGCAAAGGGGCTGTCTTGCCTCTGAGTAAACCCATTTATGCGATCCGCATAGCCCTTATTTTACCGCTAACATTGCAAAGCCGCCATGTCGTAGGATCAACGCAGGATCGGTGGTGCGTCCTTAGGTTGGCGGGCCGATTGCACACCGGCCTTCATCCCTACGCCGATCCGCCGAGCCAGCGCGACCCAAGGGGTGGCGGTCTCTGGGGGCAAGGTTTGGGTGGCGACCTCTTCAAACAGGTCCAGCCAGTGGCTGAACATCTCGGGCTTCACATCGGGTCGTTCGATATGAACCCGCTGAGGATTGCCGTCATAGCTGCGCTCGTACAGGATGGCGTTGCGCCAGAAGGCGGCGATCTTTTCCTCATGCGCGGGCCAGTCGTTGACATGATTGGCAAAGACCGGGCCTAACACTGTGTCCTCGCGGACTCGGGCATAGAAGGCGCGGACCTGAGCGTTGATCTGGTCAGGTGTCGCCGGAAAGCGCGGAGGCAGGATAGGTCTGGTCATGAAGGCACCGAATTCGACTCTGTTCCGGGCCAATATCCGGTTGCGCGGTCAAGCGACAGGCGTGGTTTTGTCGCGCGGCTCGGGCGTAAGTAGATGCCGCAGCAGAGCGACCGGGTGCGCCCGCAGGCTGAGGCGAGTGGCGACGTAATCCTCGACCACCTGCTCGCCCAAGGTCATCTGAGGCAGGTACGCTTCGGGTTCATCCAGCGCCTCGCCCTCCAGATCCTGCGAAAACAGCGGTAAGGGTTTCGCAGTGGCAATCGCCTTGGCCTGCCACAGCGCCTCGCGCCTTGTCAGGTCGCAGGCGGCAAAGGCATCGGCCTCGGCCAGTCGTTCGATCACCGAGGGGCCAAGCCCCGCGCGGCGCCAGACATCGTCGACCTGATGGTAGCCATTGCCACGCGCGGCGGTCAGCCAGCTGGCGTCTTCCTCGCTGAGCCCCTTGATCTGGCGGAAGCCCAGCCGCAGCGCCAGCCCGCCCTGGCCGTCAGGCTCCATCACGTTGTCCCAGAAACTGGCATTGATGCAGACCGGGCGCACCTGAACCCCGTGTTCACGTGCATCGCGCACGATCTGGGCGGGCGCATAGAACCCCATCGGCTGCGAGTTCAGCAGGGCGCAGGCGAAAATCCCCGGATGGTGGCATTTGATCCAGGCCGAAGCATAGACCAGCAGCGCAAAGCTGGCTGCGTGGCTTTCGGGGAAGCCGTAGGACCCAAACCCTTCGATCTGCGAAAAACATCGCTCGGCAAAGTCGTCCTCATACCCGTTACGCTTCATGCCGCGCAGGAACAGAGCGCGGAATTCGCTTACATTGCCATGTTTCTTGAAGGTCGCCAGTGAGCGGCGCAACCGGTCGGCCTGTTCCGGGGTGAACCCCGCGCCGACAATAGCGATTTGCATCGCCTGTTCCTGAAACAGCGGCACGCCCAGCGTTTTGCCCAGCACCTCGCCCAATTCGTCCGAGGGAAAGCTGACCTCCTCCTCTCCGTTCCGGCGGCGGATATAGGGGTGGACCATATCGCCCTGAATCGGGCCGGGGCGGATGATGGCGACCTCGATCACCAGATCATAGAAATTGCGCGGCCGCATCCGGGGCAGGAAGTTCATCTGGGCGCGTGATTCCACCTGAAACACGCCGATACTGTCGGCCTTGCACAGCATGTCATAGACTGCGGGGTCCTCGGGCGGCAGGGTGGCGAGCGTATAGCCGGTCTGGTGATGCTGGGTGATCAGATCGAACGCCTTGCGGATACAGGTGAGCATCCCAAGGCTGAGGACGTCGACCTTAAGGATACCCAGCGAGTCGATGTCGTCCTTGTCCCAACAGATGACCGTGCGGTCCTCCATCGTGGCGTTTTCGATGGGGACCAGTTCGTCCAAGCGCCCCTCGGTGATGATGAAACCGCCGACATGCTGTGAGAGGTGGCGGGGGAAGCCGTTGATCTCATAAACCAGCATTAGGGTCTGTTTCAGGCGACGATCATTGGGGTCGAGGCCAATCTCGCGCATTCGCTCGGCCTCAAGTCCCGCAGCCGAGAAAAAGCCCCAGAGCTGCGAGGACAGGGCTGAAATGGTGTCCTCGGTAAGGCCCATGGCGCGGCCAACTTCGCGGATGGCGCGCTTGCCGCGATAGTGGATGACGGTGGCGCACAGCCCTGCGCGGTGGCGGCCATATCGGTCATAGATATGCTGGATCACCTCTTCGCGGCGTTCATGTTCGAAATCGACGTCTATGTCCGGCGGCTCGTCGCGCGCCTCGGAGACGAAGCGTTCGAAGACCATCGTGCCCATCTCGGGGCTGACCTCGGTGATGCCGAGGCAGAAGCAGACCACCGAATTGGCCGCTGATCCGCGTCCCTGACAGAGAATGTCACGGGAGCGGGCGAAATGAACGATGTCGCGGACGGTCAGGAAATAGGGCTCATACTTCAGCTTGCCTATCAGGGTGAGCTCATGCGCCAGCATTTTCTTGGCCTTCTCGGATGCGCCCGCTGGATAGCGCCATGTTAGCCCCTCATGGGCAAGACGGTGCAGGCGTTCGGTCGGGGTTTCCTGTTCGCTGCCCTCGCTTGGGTATTCATAGCGCAGCTCGTCAAGCGAGAAGGTGAGTTCTTCGCTGAGCGCGTGAGCGCGGGTAACAGCGCCCTCATGGTCTTTGAATATCCGCAACATCTCAACCTTGGACCGTAGACGTTGTTCGCCATTGGCCAGCGCCTCTCGGCCCAGATCATCCACCTTGCGGCGCAGGCGGATGGCGGTCAGTACATCCGCCAGCTTGCGACGGGCGCCGTGATGCATCATCGGTGTGGCGCTGGCGAGGGTGGGGATACCGAGTTGCTGAGATTCAGTCTCTAATAAGACAAAATATGCACTATCTGCGCCATCGTACCGAGGGTGCATCAACAGATGCATCCGCCCGGCAAAGCGGCGCGTCAGTTGTTGCGCCTGTGTCCGCCATGCGCCCGCGCCGCCCGGGATCCGGTCCGCCTGTGGCCAGAGCAGCAGGTGGAGACCGTCGGAGAATTCAAGCAGGTCGGACAGGTGCAGGATGCAGTCGCCTTTTTCGGCCCGCAGGCGACCTGCAGAGAGGATGCGGCACAGGTTGGCCCAGCCCTGCCGGTTCAGGGGCAGGGCGGTGACGGTGGGCGCGTCGGTAAAGATCAGCCGCGCTGCCGGGATCAGGCGGGGTACCGCGTGGATCGGGTACGAGGGCGGTTTCGGAATGTGATCGGGGCAGGGCGGGCCGATGGTGGTGTGCCGCGCCTCCCACTCCAACCGTTCGCGGACCTTGCGGGCGATCTCGCGCGACTGGGTATGGGCGCGGACAATCCCGGCGACCGAGTTGTCATCGGCAATGGCGATGGCGGGCAGGCCCAGGGTGACGGCACGCTCCATATACTCCTCGGGGTGGGATGCCCCGGTGAGAAAGGTGAAATTCGACGTGATCGACAGCTCGGCATACATGACGATTCCCTATTATATTCACGTTTTGTTCTTTTTCGAGTCCTTTGCGCAGGAACCGGGTCGCTTGCGGCTTCTCGGGTGGGCAAGGTCAGCAAAAAAGGAGGCAAGATATGTTCAAGGTAACCGCACTACCCACCGACGACGTACGCGCGCTTCAGGCCGGAGGGCCGGACGCCTATGGTGCCGCGCCCGAGCTCGCCATTTCAACCGGTGCAGGCAATCCCTGCCGTCATTGCTTGCAAAACATTCCCGAGGGCGAAGAGATGCTGATTTTGGCACATCGGCCTTTTTTAGAGACACATTCTTACGCCGAAACCGGTCCGATCTTTCTATGTGCCGCGCCCTGCGAACGGCATGAGGGCACACAGATGCCGGAGATTTTGACCACGTCCCCTGATTATCTGATCAAGGGCTACGGGCAGGATGACCGTATCGTCTATGGCACAGGGGTCGTCACACCCACGGATCGGATGCGCACAGCAATAGCAGAAATCTTCGCTCGCCCGGACGTGGCCTATATCCACGTCCGCTCGGCCCGGAACAATTGTTATCAGGCGCGGATCGACCGAGCCTAGAGCTTGACGCGGTGCATCCCCCGGCGCGGCTGGTCCTGATCCTCGGCGGGTTCCTCGGTGCGGGACGACGTCAGGGCAAGGAAGACATCCTCAAGATCCGCTTCCTCGGTGCGGACGTCGCGGATGCGAATACCTGCGGAACGCACAGATTCCAGCACCTGCTCGGCGCTGGTCTGGGTGCTGCGGTAATGCAGCACGAGGTTGCCATCGTCACGCAGGGTGGCCTCGACGCCGTCAGTCGCGGGCAATTCCGAAACCGGGTTATCCGGCACGATCACCATCGTCCGGCTGTCCATGCGGCCCAGCAGATTGGCGGTGCTGTCTTGCGCGATCTTTTCGCCGTGGTTGATGATGGCGATCTCATCACACATCTCTTGCGCTTCTTCCAGATAGTGTGTGGTCAGGATGATGGTCATGCCCTGTTCGTTCAGCTTGCGCACATTGGTCCAGAGCATCTGGCGCAGCTCGATATCCACGCCAGCGGTGGGTTCGTCCAGCACCAGAATTTTCGGATGATGCACCAGCGCTTTGGCCAGCAGCAACCGCCGCCGCATCCCGCCCGACAGCGTGCGGGCATAAGCTTCGGCCTTGTCGCGGAGCCCGACCAGTTCCAGAATCTCATCGCTGCGGCGTTGTGCCTTGGGGACGCCGTAGAGGCCAGCCTGTACTTCCAGGGCGCCACGTGGGGAAAAGAACGGATCCAGGTTCAGTTCTTGTGGCATCACACCGATGGCGGCGCGGGATCGGCGTGGGTTTTGATCCTGATCGAAGCCCCAGATCGACACACTTCCCGCAGATTTCACCACCAGCCCCGCCAGGATGTTGATCAGCGTCGATTTCCCGGCGCCGTTCGGCCCCAACAAACCAAAGACCGAGCCACGCGGGACAGTCAGATCAATGCCTTTCAGTGCTTGCTTTTCCGGCTGGCCTTTGCCGCCGCGATAGGTCTTGCGCAGCCCTTCGATCTTGATTGCCGCATCGATCATGTGGCTCTTGCCCTCGGTTTACTCATCGCTCATAAACGCACCTAATACATGCCCGCGAGGCCGACAACCGAAGAAGGATCGCCAGCCGTGACCATCGAAGCGCCGGAAACCAAGATCGTCGAGACCACCCGTGTCGCCTGTGATGGCGGCGAAGGTGCATTGGGCCATCCGCGTGTCTGGTTGCAGATCCCCGAGGATACCGGCTGGGTCGAGTGCCCCTATTGTGACTGCAAATATGTTCTGAAGGGCACAGAACAGGGTTGATTGCCCGTCCGACCGAGTTTCGCCCAAATCTCGCCGCGGTTTCTATGGTAAAGCGTTAGTGCAACCATCGTAGGTGAGTGTGATGACGGATGTAACTGCAACGGATACAACTCAACCGGTCTTCGGTTGGATTGGGTTCTGCTCGGCAGCCGCCGCGTTATTCGCTGCGCTGTTTGTGTTTTGGGCAGGGCCGTTTGCACCGCAGCAAACCACCGGGGTATCACTGGGTGAACTGGCGGCTGAAATTGGTAAATCCACCCTCCGTGCCGCCGCAGGGCTGGAACAGCCTGAACCCGTCGTTCAAACCCGCGATCTCGATGATTTTCTGCGGATCGGCGTTGCCATGCTGGGCGGGCTGGCGATTGTGATCTCGGTGATTGGTATTCTGCGCCATGAACGGATGCGCCCTGCTATCGCAGGTATCGCCATGGGCACCGGCGCAATCCTGTTCCAGTTCTTCGCGTTCGCCTTTTTTGCATTCCTTGGCGTGCTGGTGATCATGGCGCTTCTGAACAGTTTTTCGGATTTCTTTTCTGATCTTTTTGGTGGTCTCTTTGGCGGCTAACTCTCGTTCTTGACTGGCCACCCGCGCGGCCCTGTGGCAGAACCAAACCTGACCGACAGGGAGAGCGCGCATGAGCAATTTCGGAAAAGGATGTCACCTGCATCTGATCGATGGATCGGCCTTTATTTTCAGGGCCTATCACGCGCTGCCCCCGCTGACGCGAAAGTCTGACGGGTTGCCGATTGGCGCTGTGTCGGGCTTTTGCAACATGCTGCAGAAATATGTCGAAGGAAACGCCGGGCCTGACGCGCCGACCCATGTGGCGGTGATCTTCGACAAGGGATCGCACACGTTCCGCAACGACCTTTATGATCTTTACAAGGCCAACCGCGAGGCGATGCCCGAGGACCTGCGCCCGCAGATGCCGCTAACGCGTGAGGCGACGAAAGCCTTCAACATCGCGTGCAAAGAGCTTGAGGGCTATGAGGCCGACGACATCATTGCCACTCTGGCGGTTCAGGCGCGTGAGGCGGGGGGTCGCGTGACCATCGTCAGTTCCGACAAAGACTTGATGCAGTTGGTCGGCGGTGGCGTGGAAATGCTGGACGCGATGAAGAACAAGCGCATCGACCGAGATGGCGTAATCGAGAAATTCGGTGTTGGCCCTGAGCGTGTTGTCGATGTGCAGGCTCTCGCCGGGGATTCAGTGGATAATGTGCCGGGGGCTCCGGGTATTGGCGTCAAGACGGCCGCCCTGCTGATCAACGAATATGGCGATCTGGAAACGCTGTTGGACCGCGCGGAAGAGATCAAACAGCCCAAGCGCCGCCAGACCCTGATCGACAAGCGCGATCAGATCGAGCTGTCGAAAAAACTGGTGCAATTGGACGAAAACACTCCACTGGATTTTACGCTGGACGATCTGGAGGTCAAAGACCCGGACGCCGAGACCCTGCTGGGATTTCTGGCCGAGATGGAGTTCCGTACCCTCACCAAGCGCATCGCCGACAAGCTGGGGGCCGAGGCCCCGGTGATCGCTGATGCGCCTGCGCCGGTTGCGGAGGCGGAAGAGGCTGAGGCCCTGCCCTTCGATGCGTCGAAATATGAATGTGTGCGGGATGCGGGCGCGCTGCAGAAATGGATTGATCAAGCCTATGAACGTGGTTGGGTCGCGGTTGATACTGAAACCACCGGCCTGAACGAAATGATCGCTGATCTGGTCGGTATCTCGCTGTGTGTTGAGGCTGGTGAGGCCTGTTACATCCCGCTGACTCACCGCGATGGGGCGGCGGACGATCTGTTCGGCTCAGACGCGCTGGCCGAAGGGCAGATGCCGTTGGATCAGGCTCTAACCCTGCTGAAACCGATGCTTGAGGACCCGACGATCCTGAAGATCGGGCAGAACATGAAATACGACGCCAAGATTTTCGCGCGGTATGGCGTGGACGTGGCCCCGATCGACGACACGATGCTGATGTCCTACGCGATGCACGGTGGTGAGCATGGGCACGGGATGGACACCCTGTCAGAGCGCTATCTGAGCCACACGCCGATCCCGATCAAACCGCTGCTGGGTTCGGGCAAGTCGGCGATCACCTTCGACAAGGTGCCGATTGACGAGGCCACCGCTTACGCTGCCGAGGATGCGGATATTACCCTGCGCCTGTGGAAGCTGTTCAAGCCGCAACTGCATCAAGTGCAGGTGACCACCGTTTATGAAACACTTGAACGCCCGCTGGTGCCGGTTCTGGCCGAGATGGAAATGCACGGCATCAAAGTCGACCGCGATGTCCTAAGCCGGATGTCGAACGCATTTGCGCAGAAAATGGCCGGGTTAGAGGCTGAAATCCACGAACTGGCCGGTGAGAATTTTAATGTCGGCTCGCCTGCGCAATTGGGCGAAATCCTGTTCGACAAGATGGGGCTTGAGGGCGGCAAGAAGGGCAAGACCGGTAAATACTCGACCGGGGCCGATATTCTGGAAGACCTCGCCACCGAGCACGAATTGCCGCGCCGGGTGCTGGACTGGCGGCAACTCAGCAAGTTGAAATCGACCTACACGGACGCGCTGCAGACCCATATCAATCCGGATACAGGCCGGGTGCATACATCCTATTCGATCACCGGGGCCAATACAGGCCGTCTGGCCTCGACCGATCCGAACCTGCAGAATATCCCGGTGCGGACCGAAGAAGGACGGCGCATCCGCGAGGCGTTCATTGCTGAGCCGGGCAATGTGATGGTCAGCCTCGACTACAGCCAGATCGAACTGAGAATTCTGGCGCATATTGCCGATATTCCCGCTCTGAAACAGGCGTTTGCGGACGGGCTGGACATTCACGCCATGACCGCGTCCGAGATGTTCGACGTGCCGTTGGATGAGATGACGCCGGACATTCGGCGTCAGGCAAAGGCGATCAACTTTGGTGTGATCTACGGCATTTCGGGTTTTGGTCTGGCGCGCAACCTGCGCATTCCAAGGGCTGAGGCGCAGGGGTTCATTGACCGCTATTTCGAACGGTTCCCTGGTATTAGAGCCTATATGGACGACACAGTCGCTTTCGCAAAAGAGCATGGCTATGTGCAGACCCTGTTCGGGCGCAAAATTCACACGCCTGAGATCAATGCCAAAGGGCCGCATGCCGGGTTCTCGCGCCGGGCTGCGATCAACGCGCCAATTCAGGGCACGGCAGCGGATGTGATCCGACGCGCGATGGTGCGGATGCCGGATGCGATCAACGGGCTTCCCGCCAAGATGCTGTTGCAGGTGCATGACGAATTGCTGTTCGAAGTGGCCGAAGACTCGGTGGAACAGGTGATCGGTGTGGCGCGCGACGTGATGGAGGGGGCTTCGGACCCGGCGGTGAAGCTGGACGTGAAGCTGAGCGTGGATGCTGGGCAGGGCGCGAACTGGGCTGAAGCGCACTAGATAGGCGCGCTGCTCATCAGGCCCGGCGGGCCCTCTTCGCAGCGGGTCAGTCCTGCGGCCTGACCAGTCGGTTCACGAACCGTTGCACGGAAGGGCCAAGCAGCAGGATCACGGTAAAGGCGATGGGCCAGCAAAAGGCCCAAGAGGCCATCCAGTCGCCAAGTGTACTGGGCACGAATCCGATGGCTTTCACGGTCGCAATGCCTGTCACGATACAGGACATGAGCCCTGACATGATCAGGCTGAATATGGCGCGTGCATAGCGTGCTGGGATCATCGTGGGCATCCTATTGGTCGCGATTCCCCAGATGTGCTTTATTTTAAGGAATAATGCCAGAGTCAGACCTGCATCCACCCCAGGCTGTCAGCTGTTCTGGTCGTCGAGGGCGTGTATTCGGCGCTAACCCAGCCAGTGTAGTTTGTGGCGTCGATGGCCGTAAACAGGCGATCGAAATCCGTCGGCCCGCGCCCGGGTTCGGACCTGTCGGGTGCGGCTCCGATCTGGGCGTGAACGATCCGGGGGTGGAAGCAGTCCCAGACCTTCTGCGCGTCACCGTGAATCATATGAGAGTGAAAGCTGTCATATTGCAGGCCGACATTGGGGCGGTTCACGCGGTCCAGTACTTCAGCCGCCAATTCGTAGTTGTTCAGAAAATACCCGGGCTGCGACACGGGATTGAGGGGTTCAATCGTGAACTGTTGCTGTGGCGCGAAATCAGCAGCCCATTTCAGGTTGCGCACGAAACAGTTCTGCGCATCCGGCCCCGAGGCATAGCCTGACATGATGTGGATGAGTCTCGGCCGTAGAATGTCAGCATAGCGCAGGACGCGACGGATATCCGATTGGAACCGTGCTTCGCCCCCTGGAACCGCGGCGTAGCCGGGCTCACCCCCGGTGTAATTCGGCGGCGGTGCGTTGATCAGCACCAGATCCAGCCCGTTTGCC
The DNA here is from genome assembly GCF_056542865.1 of Ruegeria sp. AA6. Lineage (NCBI taxonomy): Bacteria > Pseudomonadati > Pseudomonadota > Alphaproteobacteria > Rhodobacterales > Roseobacteraceae > Ruegeria > Ruegeria sp. AA6. The sequence continues at coordinate 133,501 of NZ_JBQGAN010000006.1, read as the reverse complement.
AGCAGAGCGCGGCGGGTTTCCTTGGCGGCCAGCTCATAGGGGAACAGTATTTCGACCGCCTTGAACCCAGCCTCGGCTGCGGCCTGAAACCGCTCAAGATAAGGCAGCTCAGCAAACAGCAGAGAGATATTGGCGGCGAATTTCGGCATGGCAGTCTCGGGCAGTAGTTGGCCGAACCTTACCCGTGTGGCGATTTTGGGGGAAGAGGATCAAAAACGACAGATTGTCGAAAATCGACCAGATCGCGCCGGATGAATCAGAGACCCTGTGACCTATTGCGGCGAATCATTTTTATACCGCCGAGCCAACAGAAGGTTTGATCACGATGGCGATGAGCCCAGACCCCGTGCGCGGGAATGCTCTTTCGATGTCTGCAGGCCGGAATTCCGCCTTGTCCGGTAACGGGCTGGCGGTGGCGTCGATGCTGACATGGGCGGCCGGGTTTCCGGCGGCTGAAGTGCTGTTGCAAACATGGCCACCCGTTGCCCTGTTTGCTGCACGATTGGCGCTGGCTGTGGCAGTCATGATGCCGATCTGGCTGTTGATCGACGGACCGCGCCGGGTGGTCAATGCCCGCTGGATGCGCGCGATGGTGGTTGGCGGGTTCGGGATCGGGCTGGGCATGGTGCTTTTGATCGTGGCGCAGAAAGTGACCGATCCGGTCACGGTGGCGATCATTGCTTCTTGTGCGCCGCTAATGGCGACCCTGTTGGAACTGGCTTCGGGTACGCGGCGGTTGCGCTGGAATTTCGCGCTGGGGGTTCTGGTGTCGATTGTCGGCGGACTGATTGCGACCAGCGCGGTGGCGCCCGCACAATTGGGTTTGGGCGCCGCACTGGCCATTGTTTCGACCAGCCTGTTTTGCTGGGCCAGTATGGCAACCGCACGGGACTTTCCCGAGCTGAGCCAGACAGGCCGGGCCACGATCACCTTTGTCGGAGGTTTGGTCATGGCCACGGTCCTGTTGTCGGGGTCTGCGATGTTGGGCATGGATGTCATGCCTGCGACGGCCTTTGACATGCAGCAGGCCGGGATGCTGGTGATTTACGCGCTGATTTCGATGGGGCTGAGCCAGGTGTTTTTCATCGCCTCGGTTGGAAGGCTGGGTGTCGCCTTGTCCTCGTTCCACATCAACATCGCACCGTTCTACGTCATGGTGATCATGATGATCTTGGGTGAAGAGTGGAACAGCACCCGTGCGCTGGGCGCCGGGATCGTGGCGTTGGCCGTGGTGCTGGCGCAGGATCGCCGGGCCTAATCAGGCAGATCGTCCGACCGGATCAGCGGAAAGAATTGCCCGCCGGACCAGACGCCAAACCAGCCATCCTTGTGTACGGCGATGTCCACAAGCCGGTAAAAACTCTTACGATCGATCAGCGCCTCAAGGTTTGCGCGAACATATATATAGGGTGAGGGCTCTTCTGTTTCCGAGTCGATGACAATGCGGATCGGGTGGTCCGGCCCAGCCACTGCGATATCCCCGACATGAGTGGTAAATGTCAGGTTTTGCACAGCGCCTTCGCCCATAGCGTCGAAGTCGACAGCAACAAAAGGGGCATCCTCGACGGTGATTCCAACCTTTTCGACCGGGGTCACCAGAAAATACTTGCCGTCTTCTTTCTTAAGAATTGAGGAAAAAAGCTTCACAAGCTCGAACCGGTTGATGGGCGAGCCTAAATAACTCCATGTGCCATCTTTTGCGATCTTGATGTCCAGATCGCCGCAAAACGGAGGATTCCACAGGTGAACGGGCGGCACCCCTTTGGTTTTGGTGGCTTTGACTGATGCAGCAATGCCATCAGGTGAAGGTGTCACAGGTTTTTGTCCGCTCATTGCTTTTGCCATTTCCTCTCAGCGCGATACACTTCAATCATAATAGTCCACGGAAGGGAAAGTCATGACCGAACCTGCCGACCTCGTGTCCGAGATCGAAGCGCTGGAAACCAAGCTGCAAGAGGCCAAGTCCTCGATCACCCGCCGCTTCATCGGGCAGGAGAGGGTGGTGGACCTGACCCTGACGGCGCTGCTGTGCGGGGGGCATGCCCTGCTGATCGGTTTGCCAGGTCTGGGAAAAACCCGACTGGTCGAGACGCTGTCGACGGTGATGGGCCTGCATGGCAACCGCATTCAGTTCACGCCTGACCTGATGCCCGCCGATATTTTGGGGTCCGAAGTTTTGGACACCGCCGATGACGGTTCGCGGCATTTTCGCTTCATTTCCGGCCCGATCTTCTGTCAACTGCTCATGGCGGATGAGATCAACCGCGCCAGCCCGCGGACGCAATCCGCGTTGCTGCAGGCGATGCAGGAGCGCACAGTGACGGTGGCCGGTGAGGATCGGTCCTTGGGAGAGCCGTTCCACGTTCTTGCGACGCAGAACCCGATTGAGCAAGAGGGCACCTATCCGCTGCCCGAAGCGCAGTTGGACCGGTTCCTGGTGCAGATCGACGTTGAATACCCGGACCGCGAGACCGAGCGCGATATTCTGCTGGCGACCACCGGTATTGAAGAGGACGATTCGCATCAGATTTTCACCAAAGAAGAACTGCTGGCTGCGCAGGTGCTGCTGCGCCGGATGCCGGTGGGGGATTCGGTGGTCGAACTGATCCTCGATCTGGTCCGCGCGTTCCGACCCGAAGAAGCGGGCGCGTCTGAACGTGTTGCCGAAACCGTGGCATGGGGCCCCGGCCCCCGCGCGGCGCAGGCGCTGATGATGACGGTGCGGGCGCGGGCGATGCTGCAAGGACGGTTGGCGCCCAATGCCGAGGATGTGCTGGACATGGCGCGCCCGGTGCTGAGCCACCGGATGGCGCTGAACTTCGCGGCGCGGGCGCGGGGTGACAGTCTGGCTGATCTGATCGAAACCACCGCCGCCGGCCTGATCCGCACCGAGGCTGCGGCGTGAATGCCGCGCTGACCCTTCGCGAAAGATCCGAGGTCGAGGCGTCCCGGCTGCCGCCCCTGTTGGCGCGGGCTGAACATCTGGCCGGAACCGTTTTGCTTGGGGATCACGGGCGCAGGCGCTCGGGGCTGGGGGATGATTTCTGGCAATACCGCCCGGCACAGATCGGCGACAGCCGCCGGATGATCGACCACCGGCGCTCGGCGCGCGGGGATCAGCAATTCGTGCGTGAGCGCGAGTGGCAGATCGCGCAATCGGTGATGCTGTGGGTGGATCAGGGCGCGTCGATGCGGTTTGCCTCGGACAAGAACCATCCGACCAAAGCCGACCGTGCGCGCTTGCTTGGGTTGGCGACGGCCATTCTGCTGGTGCGCGGGGGCGAGCGCGTCGGTCTGACCGGCACCACTCTGCCGCCCCGGCGTGGCAATGCACAGATCGTTCGGCTGGCACAGGCATGGTCCGAGGATGCTGAACCTGACTACGCGCCGCCAGAACACCGGGCGATGATCCCGCATGCCCGCGCCGTGTTCATTTCCGATTTCCTTGGACCGATGGATGAGGTCGAACTGGCCCTGACCAAAGCCGCCGATCGTGGCGTTCGGGGCGTGATATTGCAGGTGCTTGATCCAAGCGAAGAAACCTTCCCCTATCGCGGTCGCACCATATTCGAGAGTGTCGGCGGCACGGCTCGGCATGAGACACTCAAGGCCGGAGACCTGCGTGATCGATATCTGGAACGGTTGGCACAGCGTAAGGACGCCCTGACGCAGCTATGCCGCGCCACCGGCTGGCAACTGGGCCTGCACCACACCGGTGACAGCGCGCAAGCGGCTCTATTATGGCTCTATCGGGCCTTGGACGGGGGCACACGATGACGGTTCTGGCAGGCATCGGCTTTACCGCCCCATGGGTGCTGCTGGGTCTGCTGACCCTGCCGATCCTGTGGCTGATCCTGCGCGCGGTGCCACCTGCGCCGATACGCAGGCTGTTTCCGGCGGTAACGCTGCTGCTGGGGCTGAAGGATGACGAAAGCGTCTCGGATCGCACTCCTTGGTGGCTGCTGTTGCTTCGGATGCTGGCAGCGGCAGCGATTATCATTGGTCTGGCCGGGCCGGTTCTGAACCCATCGCGGGATGAGACCGGATCGGGGCCGTTGCTACTGGTTCTGGATGCCACATGGGCGGGGGCGACGCAGTGGTCCTCGACTCTGGATCAGATTGATGTGCAATTGACCGAAGCCGGACGTGCGGGACGCACTGTAGCCATCCTTAGTCTCACAGAGCCCGAAGCGCCTGTGTTCCAAGCCGCCGAGGCATGGCGTGGACGCCTGCCGGGTCTGATGCCAACACCGTGGCAGCCAACAGAGACGCAGATTGATCAGGCATTGACCGCCTTGAACCAGTTGGACGGAGGCTTTGATACCCATTGGTTCAGTGATCGTTTGGCCTATGACGGGCAGGACGAGGTTCTTTCAGCGCTTCAGAATCGTGGCACGGTGACTGTGTATCAGTCCGCGGCGCCGGTGCTTGCTATTCTGCCCGCTGCCTACCAGGACGGGGTGATCCAGCTGACTGTTCAGCGGGCTGAGCCGGGTCCGGCTGAAAGTCTGACCGTTCTGGCACAGGGTCGCGACCCAGCCGGTGCGATGCGGATTCTGCAATCGGCCGAGATGGAAATCCCCAGTGGCGAAACGCAGGCGCAGCTGGATCTGGCGCTGCCATCCGAACTGCGTGCCCGGATCACACGGTTCGAGATTCAGGGCCAGCGATCCGCCGGGGCGGTGACGTTGACGGATGACAGTCTGCGACGTCGCGAGGTCGCGCTGATAGCTGGCACGCTGAACCGCGAAGGATTGGAGCTTTTGTCTCCGCTCCACTACCTGACCCAAGTGTTGAGCCCCACGGCAGATTTCGTCGAAGGCGGGTTGTTGGAGGTGTTGCCCGCAAACCCGGATGTGATTGTTCTGGCCGACGTGGCGAAACTGTCCGAGGGCGAACAGGCCGCGCTGGTTGAATGGGTGGAACAGGGTGGGTTGCTGCTGCGCTTTGCAGGCCCGCGCATGGCCGCCAGCGATCTGGGTCGCGATGCCGAGGATACGCTGCTGCCCGTACGACTGCGCAGCGGGGGCCGCTCGGTTGGTGGCGCGATGAGCTGGGGTGAAGCCAAGGGGTTGGCGCCTTTTACTGAAAACTCACCCTTCTATGGATTGCGGGTGCCCAGCGATGTCACGGTGACCACGCAGGTTATGGCGCAACCAGACCCTAATCTTGCGGATCGGGTGATCGCGTCGTTGTCGGATGGAACACCGCTGGTCACGCGCAAGGCATTGGGGCTAGGACAAGTCGTGCTGTTCCACGTCACGGCGGATGCCGAATGGTCGTCCCTGCCGCTTTCGGGTCTGTTTGTTGAGATGCTGGATCGTCTGGCCGTGGCCTCGGCTGCGAAATCCCGCGATGATGCGCAATTACAGGGCACCACGTGGGAACCGATCCAGGTAATGGACGGCTTTGGCGTCTTGTCGGATGCAGGCAATCTGGCTGGCGTGGACGGGGTCGATCTGATCTCGGGTGCGATTGGTCCTGATCTGCAGCCAGGCCTCTATGAAAGCGGCAAGCAGAAGCTGGCCTTGAATGTTTTGACCGAAGAGGCAGTGCTGAACCCCGTCACTTGGCCCTCGGACGTGCCGATCAAGGGGCAGGAAATCACCAATGAAACGCCCATTGGGGGCCTCCTGCTGAGCCTTGCCTTGTTACTGCTTACAATCGACGTGATTGCCTCACTGGCATTGTCCGGCCGTCTTGGGCTGGCCAAGGCCGCCGCCGTCGCGCTGGGGGCTGTGTTGCTGGTCCCCGATGCTCAGGCGCAGACGACGCCCGAGGACACTGAGTTTGCCCTGAACGCAACGCAGGAACTGGTGCTTGCCCATGTGTTGACCGGAAACGCGCAGGTCGACGATGTGGCCGGCGCGGGCATGCGCGGGCTGGCGCAAACGCTGTTTTATCGCACCTCGGTCGAGCCTGCCGACCCCTTCGGGGTGGATCTGGAGCGCGATGAACTGGCGTTCTTCCCTCTGCTCTACTGGCCGATTACGCCTGACCAGCCGCAACCGTCGGCCGAGGCTTATGCCAAGCTGAATGCTTACTTGCGGTCCGGTGGCATGATCCTGTTCGATACGCGCGATGCGGATATTGCGCGTTTCGGCTCTTCCAGCCCCAACGGACGCAAGCTTCAGCAATTGGCGGCCCCCCTGAATATCCCTGCGTTAGAGCCGGTGCCGCGCGACCACGTGCTGACGCGCGCTTTTTACCTGCTGCAGGATTTTCCGGGTCGTTATTCAGGCACTGAAGTCTGGGTCGAAGCTGCCCCGCTGGACGCTGAACAGATCGAGGGCATGCCGTTTCGCAACCTCAACGACAATGTGACACCGGTCGTCATTGGCGGCAATGACTGGGCTTCGGCCTGGGCAGTGGATCGCAGTGGGCAGGCGTTATTGCCGGTGGGGCGTGGCTACGCGGGTGAACGACAGCGTGAGTTGGCCAATCGCTTTGGCGTCAATCTGGTGATGCATGTGCTGACCGGGAACTACAAATCTGATCAGGTCCATGTGCCTGCGCTTTTGGACAGGTTGGGACAATGACCGGAACCGTCATCTTTGATCCACTGATCCCGTGGCCGGTTCTGGTCATCGTTGCCGCAATTGCTTTGGCCGGGGTCATCCTTGCCTTATGGCGCGGCCTGTCAGGCTGGGCCTTGCGCGGGCTTGCGGCCTTGGTCGTGCTCGCAGCTTTGGCGGGGCCGGTCTATCAGGTCGAAGACCGCGCGCCTCTAACCGATATCGTTCTGATGATTGAGGATGAAAGCGCCAGTCAAAGGCTCTCAGACCGCGCCGATCAATCCGCGCAGGCGGCCGAGGAACTGGCCGCCGAGATTGAATCTCGTGACAACACCGAACTGCGCCGCATCAAGGTGGGCGACGGAGACGGCGATGAGGGTACGCAGGTCATGGCCGCCCTGAACGCCGCGCTGGCCGAAGAACCGCGCGCCCGGATCGCCGGTATTCTGGTGGTGTCGGACGGCATCGTGCATGACGTCGATCAGGCCCCTGATCTGCCCGCGCCCATGCACCTGCTGCAAACCGGGCGTGAGAGCGATTGGGATCGCCGCCTGATTGTCCGCAACGCCCCTGCCTTTGCCATCATCGGCGAACCCGTGACCCTGACATTACGGGTTGAAGACAGCGGTGCCGCGCCCGTTGGAGCCGCGACTGCGCCGCTTGAGATTTCTGTGGACGGGGCCGCGCCCGAGCAATTCAGCATCCCCATCGGCGTCGATGTCGAATTGCCCATCACGCTGCCGCATGGCGGGCGCAATGTCATTCAGTTCACCGTGCCACAGGCCGAAGGCGAACTGACTGACCGGAACAACACCGCACTGATTCAGATGAACGGGGTACGCGACCGGCTGCGCGTTCTGCTGGTCTCGGGCGAACCGCATCCGGGCGGGCGGACGTGGCGCAACCTGCTGAAATCCGACAGCTCGGTCGATTTGGTGCATTTCACCATCCTGCGGCCGCCTGAAAAACAAGATGGCGTGCCGGTGGATGAGCTTTCTCTGATCGCCTTCCCAACACGTGAGCTGTTTCTGGAGAAGATCAACGATTTCGACCTGATCATCTTTGATCGCTACAAGCGCCGCGGGATCCTACCGGCGATCTATCTGGACAATGTGACCAACTACATAAATGACGGCGGCGCGGTGCTAATCGCGGCGGGGCCGGATTTTGCCAGTGCGGATAGTATCTTTCGCTCGCCACTGGCTCCGATCCTGCCCGCGCAGCCAACCGCGCGCGTGATCGAGGAACGTTTTGTGCCAATGGTTACTGATTTGGGACACCGCCACCCGGTCACAACCAATCTGGGTGATTCCGAGGATTGGGGCGCATGGCTGCGCCAGATTGATGTGAACCATCGGACGGGTGAGTTGTTGATGACCGGCGTGGATGAGCGCCCCCTGCTGGTGCTGGATCGGGTTGGTGAGGGGCGCGTGGCGCTGCTGGCCTCGGACCATGCATGGTTGTGGAGCCGCGGGTTCGAAGGCGGTGGGCCGCAATTGGAACTGCTGCGCCGCCTGGCCCACTGGATGATGAAAGAGCCTGAACTGGAAGAAGAAGCCCTGTGGGCCGAGGCCAACGGTCAGATCATGCGCATCATTCGCCAGACGCTCGAGGATGAGGTCGGACCGGTGACCATCACCCGCCCCAACGGAGAAACGCTTGAGATCACGCTGGAGGAGGTGTCTCCGGGTCGGTTCGAAGCGATGTATTTTGGGCCAGAAATCGGCCTCTATCGCTTGCAGGAAGGCGAGCAGATGGCCGTGATCGGCCTTGGTCCCGCCGCACCAAAGGAATTTGAGCGTACGATCGCCACGTCCGAGGTTCTGGACCCCGTGTTGGCGCAACTGCGCGGCGGTGCAATCCGGTTGGAAGAGGGGTTGCCCTCGATCCGCAATGTCCGCGCCGGGCGCCCGGCCGCCGGACGAGGCTGGATTGGTCTGACCCCGCGCGAAGCCTATGAAACGCGCGATGTCACGCAGGCCGGGTTACTGCCGCCCTGGCTGGTGCTGGTGTTGGCGGGCGGCTTCCTGCTGGGTGGCTGGCTGCGTGAGGGGCGGCGCTGATTACTCGAACTCAACGCTGACCGACGGATGGCCGGGCAGGCCGCTATACGTGGCGGTTGCCCCGCCTTTGCCCTTTGCCGGCGGCACGAGCGGGCCGAAAGACCCGACCGAAATCAGGTCTCCGGGCTGAAACTCGATCCCTTTCGACATGAGCCACAGGGCAGCATTGGCCGGATGTCCCAGAACCGCCGTGCCCGGGGCTTGCGCCAGTACTTCACCGTCCGCGGCGCTGAGCGTGACAGTCATCTCAGCCAGTGCCTTTGTGATCGCCTCGGTGTCTGAGACAGGAATTTCAGAGCCTAAAACGCCTAGTTTCGGGGCGACTCCGATGGCGGTCAGCGTCACGGGTGTGATCGGTTCCCCTTCGGCCAAGGTCAGGTCCGGCAGTTCAATAAAGGGGCGAATGACCGCTATATTTGCGATGACCTCCGAAGGTGTAGTTGCCTGATTGATCCCTACGTCACCGACAACAAGCACCAGATCTGCCTCAAAGACGGGTCGGGCACCCCATGTGGAGGGGACCGTCGCCCCGTTTTCCAACATCATATCTCGGAAGAGAACGCCCTGGACCGGTTCGGATGCTCCGAACCGTTCTTGCGCGGGGGCGCTTGTCAGACCTGCCTTGTAGCCAATCACAGGGCCCATATGCGGCTCTAACGCTGCAATTATCTTAGCCTGAGTGCAGAGAGCGTCCTCCATGCTGCCGTCGGCTGACAAAGCGGGTGTGGGGGTATTACTCAGGTAGTCCTGCACGTATTGGTCAATCTGTGCATCCGAAGCGCATTCTGCCGCTGTCTGAGTACCAAGCGCGACAGCGCAGAGAATTGAAACGCATTTAAAAATTCGCATATCTAACCTCCGGTTTTGAAAACTGTGACACGTACGCCAGAGGTACGGCAACGGCTTAAACACTTCTTCACGCTCTGTCCGGATGCTGAATGCAAATCGTCCGGGGTCACCAAGAATGAGTCTAGCAACCAAACTGGCACAGGAACGGCGCGCACGGCTGGCGGCCGAGCGTCTGTTGGAGATGAAGCAGACCGAGTTGTCGGCGGCCAATCGCAAACTGGGCCTGCACGCGATGGCGCTGACCAAACGCATCGGCGAAACCCAGGCCGAGGTTGAGACGGTTCGGGATGAGAATGAAAAAGTCAAATCCGACCTGACGCTGGCCAATGCCAAGATCGAAGTCGCCGAACGTCGCCTCTGGCATTCGATGCAGACCATCCAGGATGGTTTTGCGTTTTTCGATGACCAAAGTCGCCTGATCGGTGCCAATGCGGCTTATCTCAGCCTGTTTGAAGGGCTTGATGAGGTCGAACCCGGCATCAGCTATGCGCGTATACTTGAGATTCTGATTGATGAGGGGTTGATCGACATAGGCGCCGAGACAGCGAAGGACTGGCAGGCCAGAATGCTGGAGCGCTGGGTGCAGCCGCAACCAGACGCGGTGGTGATCAAGCTGTGGAACGGAGAATATTTCAAGATGATTGACCAGCGTGGCAATGGCGGCGACGTGGTCAGTCTGGGCCTGAACATCACCGCGTCGGTCCGGCATGAGACCGAACTGAATGCCGCCCGGGAGCGGGCTGAGGCCGCGAACCGCGCCAAATCTGCTTTTTTTGGCCAATATGAGCCATGAGATCAGGACCCCGATGAACGGCATTGTCGGAATGACCGAGTTGATGTCGGAAACTCCGTTGGATGAGGAGCAGCGGTTGTATCTAAACACCATCCGCAACTCGGGCGAGGCGCTGTTGGTGATTATCAATGACGTGCTGGACTATTCGAAGATTGAGGCCGACAAGCTGATCCTGCACCCCGAACAGTTCGATTTCGAACGCTGCATTCTTGAGGTCGCGATGCTGTTGCAGCCCAGTGTGCGCGACAAAGGTCTGTCCTTGCTGGTCGATTACGACCTGTTCTTGCCGACCCTGTTTGTGGGTGATCCGGGCCGCGTTCGCCAGGTGTTGACCAATCTGGTGGGTAATGCGGTCAAGTTCACGTCCGAAGGGCATGTTCTGATCCGTGTGACAGGGGTTCCCAACACGCATGCAAACACATGCGATATCCACGTGGCGATCGAGGATACCGGGATAGGCATCGAAGAGGACAAGATTGGGCATATCTTTGGCGAGTTCAATCAGGTCGAAAACGAGAAAAACCGCGAGTTCGAAGGCACCGGGCTGGGGCTGGCGATCACAAAACGGCTGGTCACACTAATGGGTGGGTCAGTCTGGGTCGAAAGTGAGCCCGGGCAGGGGTCGTGTTTCGGATTTCGGGTTTCCTTGCCAACGGCGGAAGGCCCGCAGCCGGCTCCGCCCGATCTGGCGGGTCGCCTGAGGCACGCGATAGTCGTCGAGGATTTGGCGGCGAACCGCGCCATCCTATCAAAACAACTGGGGCGGTTAGGGGCAAAGGTCACGGTCTGCACATCGGGTGGAGAGGCGCTGGCCGCTGTTGATGACAGCGTCGATCTGTTGCTTTGCGACCACGACCTGCCAGATATGGATGGGTTGGAGCTGGCCGAAACATTGAAAGATCGGGGCTGGAGCGATTTGCCGGTGGTCGTGATGTCAGCAAATCCCGGCGTTATCCATGCCAACCCGGCCCGACACCTGATCGAAGGGGTTTTACAAAAACCCATCCCCCGGGCTGAGCTCTATTCGCGTCTGACCATGCTGGGCCGTTTGCCAGCCGCACCCCAGACTATACCTGTCATGGTGGAAACAGAGCAGATGCAACCGGACGGTGGCCACCGGAAAATGCGAATTCTGGCAGCCGAGGATAACCGAACCAATCAGCTGATTCTGCAAAAGATGGTCAAGGATCTGAACATTGACCTGCAATTTGTAGGCAATGGCGTTGAAGCGGTGGAACAGTATCAGGCCTTCGAACCGGATCTCATCTTCATGGATATCTCGATGCCCAAAATGGATGGCAAACAGGCCACGGCTGAAATCCGGCGGCGCGAGATTGAAACGGGGCGGCATGTGCCGATTGTCGCTTTGACCGCGCATGCCATGGCTGGCGATGATCAGGGCATTCTGTCTGCCGGTTTGGATCATTACCTGACCAAGCCGCTGCAGAAACGGAGAATCCATAAGATGATTCTGGATTGTCAGCCTGATGAGGTGTTGCCAGTCATTGCTGAAAACCCAGAGGCTGAATAGGTTAAGTCCATGACACATCGTGGATTTCACCCTCGCGCACTTGGCGAGATTGCCATTCGATGCGCCGATATGGCCGCAATGGTCGCGTTCTATGAAAACGTGATTGGGCTAAAGCGCCTGACTGGAGACCATAACAGCGCCATCACATTCTTCCGTATTGCCGAGGGGTTCGGAGGGCACACACAAGTGCTGGCCCTGTTCCATTACACGGCGGCCCCGCGACCCGGCTTGCATCCAACCGGCGACGATACGCCTGTGACCGGGGCGGGTTCATCGCTGCATCACATTGCGCTCTCATTGCCATTCGACGAACAAGACGCGGTTATGCGCTGGTACGACAAAATCGGCCAACCTTACCGCGTCGAACAGTTCGGTTGGATCGGATGGCGTGGCATCTTCACCGAAGACCCCGAGGGCAACACAGTCGAGCTGGTTGCCTTTGACCCGTCGATGTTGAATCAGGCCTGATAGGGGCGCACAAAGACGGGTTTGTTTTCATCTGACAGATCGGGTCGGTATTCATAGCCCCCGCTGTCGAAATCCAGCAGACCCTTGGGATCGCTCAGACGGTGTTGGATGATATAGCGGGCCATAGCGCCACGGGCCTTCTTAGCAAAAAAGCTGACGATCTTGGGCGTGCCCGCCTTGTCCTCCATGAAAACCGGAGTGATCACACGCAGTTTCAGTGCCTTCAGGTCGACCGCGCCGAAATATTCCTGGCTGGCGCAGTTGATCAGAAGGTCCGATCCGACCTCGGCCGCTTGTGCGTTCAGCGCCTTGCTCAGTTGGTCGCGCCAGTATTCATACAGGTTCTTGCCACGGCGGGTTTTCAGCTTGCTGCCCATCTCAAGTCGGTAAGGCTGAATGGCATCCAACGGGCGCAGCACACCATAAAGGCCCGAAAGGATACGCAGGTGTTCCTGCGCCCAGGCCATTTCATGCGCATCCAGCGATGCGGCCTCAAGCCCTTGATAGGTGTCGCCCGCAAAGGCCAGCGCGGCGGGGCGGGTCACGTCGGCTTCCGGGGTATCGGAAAAGGCGCGATAACGGTCGCGGTTCAGGCGCGCCAGTTCATCGCTCAGGTCCATCAATTTTTTTAGATCACCCAGCGTCAGGTTGCGGGCGGTTTTCGACAGGCGGATCGCGTCGTCCTGAAAGTCGGGTTGCGTGACGTCGATGTCCCGTTCTGCCCAATCCAGCCGTTTGGCCGGGGAAACCACTACCAGCATATCCGCCCTCGTTTCTTGCCTGATGCAGGGTATCTAGCCCGCCTGACGCAGCACGTCCAGAAAGGCGGCGCCAAACCTTTCGTGACGTCGGTCGCCCAGTACCTGCTCAATCGCGCGGGGGTCGTCGGTGCGCAGTTGCGCGACCTTAGCCAGTTGCGAGGCCGAGCAGGTCAGCGGCTTATCGATCCCGTCAGGACCACGCGCCAGATCATTCTGCACGGACAGCAATTGGTCGTAGATATCGCCCTGATCCCGACCCGCCAGTTTGCGGCGGGCTGGGTGGAGGGCTTTAGCCTCTCCGGCGATGACCTCAAGGAAAGTGTCACCATAGCGTTCCAGCTTTTTTGCACCCACGCCGCCAATTCGGGCCATATCGTCCAGATTCAAGGGGCGTTTCTCAGCCATTTCGATCAGGGTACGGTCTGGGAAGATGACATAGGCCGGTACCCGCGCGGATTCCGCCAGCGCGCGACGTTTGGCCTTGAGGGCGCTTAGCAACGGCGCGTCTTCCTCGGACACCATCATTTTGACGGCGGGGCGGCGCGTGGCCTTACGAATCGTGTCCTTGCGCAGATTGATCTGTTCCTCACCCTTCAGGATCGGTTTGGCGGCTTCGGTCATGCGCAGCGCGCCGTGGCGTTCGGGGTCCGGGCGCACCAGATCGTGCCCCATCATCTGCCGGAAGATTGCCTGCCATTGCGGGCGCGACCAGTCTTTGCCAATGGCCCAAGTAGACAGAGAGTCATGACGCCGGGCACGGATCTTGTCTGTTTCATTGCCTAAAAGGATATCAATCAGATGACCCGCGCCGAACCATTCCTCGGTGCGCAGGATCGCCGACAGGGCCATGCGGACAGGGGTGGTGCCGTCGAAGACCTCGGGCGGGGTATCGCACAGGTCGCACTTTCCGCAAGGTTCCGCCTGTTCGCCAAAATATCCCAGCAAGGTTTGGCGGCGGCAAACCAGCGCCTCGGCCAGACCCAACAAGGCGTTCAGGCGGGCATGATCGGCCATACGCCGTTCGGGCGGGGCCAGCCCTTCATCGATTTGAGAGCGGCGGAGGCGAATGTCATCCGGGCCAAACAGGGTCAGGGTTTCGGCGGGGCCACCATCGCGACCGGCACGACCGATTTCCTGATAGTAGGCCTCGATGGACTTGGGCAGGTCCGCATGGGCGACCCAGCGGATATCGGGTTTGTCGATGCCCATGCCAAAGGCCACGGTGGCAACGACGATCAGACCATCCTCACGCGCAAAGCGGGTTTCGACGATGCGGCGATCCTCGGGGTCCATGCCGCCGTGATAGTGGCAGGCGCTGTGGCCTTCTTCGCGCAGGGCTTGGGCCAGCACCTCGGTCTTGTTTCGGGTGCCGCAATAGACGATGCCGGATTGCCCTTTCCGCGCGGCTGCGAAATCAAGGATTTGCTTACGCGGCCCATCCTTGGCGGCAAAGGCAAGGTGAATGTTGGGCCGGTCGAACCCGCGCAGGAATTTACGGGGGGCAGTGCCGTCGAACAGTTTCTCGACGATCTCATCCTGCGTTTCCGCATCAGCTGTTGCGGTGAAGGCCGCCAGTGGTACATCCAGCGCGCGCCGCAGCTCTCCGATCCGCAGATAATCGGGGCGGAAATCGTGGCCCCATTGGCTGACGCAGTGGGCCTCGTCGACCGCAATCAGGCTGACATTTATTCGACGCAACATGCCCAAGGCCGACCCGGCGGCCAGACGTTCGGGGGCCATGTACAGCAGTTTCAGCCGCCCGGCCTCCAACGCTTCCCACACGGCATCGGTTTCTTCTTGGGTGTTGCCCGAGGTCAGCGCCCCGGCTTCAACACCTGCCTCTTGCAAGCCGCGCACCTGATCGCGCATGAGGGCGATCAGGGGGGAAATCACCACCGTCACCCCATCGCGCAGCAGGGCAGGCAGCTGATAACACAGAGATTTGCCGCCGCCCGTTGGCATGATGGCCAGCACGTTTTCACCCAGCGTGACGGCATCGACGATCTCCTCCTGACCGGGGCGGAAGTCGTCGAATCCAAAGACATCTCGCAGCAAAGGCGCGGCGTCGAACATGTGCGGGGTTGCCCTGTTTTAAGGTTTATCTGCTCTTAAGACAGGACAATCACACACTAAGATTCGGTGAACAAGAGGTCAGTAAAAGTAGGGTGCGTTGTTGATCAGGATGATCCGCAGCGCATAGACCCCGATCAGCACGACCAGAGGCGTCAGGTCCAGCCCACCCATGTTGGGCAGAACACGGCGGATCGGGCCATAAATAGGCTCTAATATACGGTTCAAACCGTACCAGATTTGCGCCACCAACTGTTGATGCAGGTTGAGCACCTGAAAATTGATCAGCCAGCTCATGATCACATGGGCCAGAATGATGAACCAGACAATGTCCAGGATCAGCAGCAGAATTTGGATCAGCGACAGCATGGGGCCTCCGGTAAATACGCGAAACGAGAGGTAAGCGCCCCCGCGACAAAGAGCAAGCCCGCGCCAACAGAACGCTTGCGAATTGGGGCAAAGCCCCGTCTTATGAAGCCAACAAAAACAGGGGCGGTTATGGCAGAGATTTCCAAGCGCAAGCGCATTTGGGGCTGGTGGTTTTTCGACTGGGCCACGCAGCCCTATCACACCCTTTTGGTGACCTTTGTCTTTGGCCCCTATTTTGCCGGGGTTGCGGCGGGCTATTTTTCGGGCACGGGATTGGATGCCGAGGCAGCGGCAGCGCGGGCGCAGACGGTTTGGGCCAATTGCCTGACCATCACCGGGTTGATCATCGCGTTTGGCGCGCCGTTGTTGGGGGCGATGGCGGATGTGTCCGGGCGGCGGATTCCGTGGATATTTGCGTTTTCGGTGATGTACGCGGTGGGGTCGGCTGCACTGTGGTTTATGTTGCCTGACGGTTCAAACATGTGGCTGATGCTGTCGGCCTTTGGTTTGGGGTTTGTGGGTGCGGAATATGCGCTGATCTTCATCAACTCTCAGCTGCCGGAACTGGGCGACGACAATGAAGTTGGAGAGATTTCGGGCTCGGGCTTTGCGTTTGGCTATTTTGGCGGGTTGATCTCGCTCGCAATCATGCTGACCCTGTTTGTCGAACAGCCCAACGGCAAGACGCTGATCGGGATGGACCCGATATTCGGGCTGGATGCGGCGCAGCAACAGGGCACACGTTTCGTTGGCCCTTTCACCGCCCTGTGGTTCATCCTGTTCATGGTGCCCTATTTCCTGTGGGTCCGTGACGGCCCGGACAGCAACAAAACGGGCAGTCTGGGTGAGGCGCTGCGTCTGCTGGGCAAGTTGGTCTCGGACCTGCGTCACCGGGGCAGTCTGGCCTGTTATCTGGGCTCGTCCATGTTTTATCGCGATGCCCTGAACGGGCTCTACAGCTTTGGCGGCGTCTATGCCCGGCTGGTGTTGGAGTGGGATCTGATCAAGATCGGCGTGTTCGGGATTGTCAGCGTTTTGGCCTCGGCCATCTTTGCCTGGATCGGGGGCAAGCTGGACAAGAAATACGGGCCTAAACCGGTGATTTTGGTCACCATCTGGGTTTTGATCTTTGTCTGTCTGACCGTGGTGTCGATGGATCGCACGCAGGTTTACGGTATCTCACTACCCGAAGGATCAAGCCTGCCGGATTTGGTGTTCTTCGGCTGCGGCATCCTGATCGGCGGCATGGGCGGTATCCTGCAATCGGCCAGCCGGTCCTTGATGGTGCGCCACACCGATCCCAAGACCCCGGTCGAAAGCTTTGGTCTTTATGGTCTGTCAGGCCGCGCCACTGCCTTTGCCGCACCGCTTTTGATTGGAATTGCCACAACCGTGACGGGCAGCGCACGGCTGGGGGTGTCACCAATCATTCTGTTGTTTATTCTGGGTCTGTTCCTAATGCGCTGGGTGAAACCGGAAGGGGATCAGAGCAGATGATTATACTACGTTTTTTGACAATAATCGCCGCGATCACATGGGCAGGCACGGCAGGGGCGCAACCTCTGGCCAAGCAATTGTTCGGGGCGCAAAAGCAAAGCTCACAGCAAAAACCGGCCGCGTTCGGCAGTTATTCGCGCGGATGCGCTGCCGGGTCGGTGCAACTGCCCGAAACAGGCCCGACATGGCAGGCCATGCGCCTGTCGCGCAATCGCAACTGGGGGCATCCGGTTGCGATTGATTATGTGCAGGACCTCAGCCGGTTTGCCGCCAAGCAACCGGGGTGGAATGGTCTCTATATCGGGGATATCAGCCAACCGCGGGGCGGGCCGATGACCTCGGGCCATCGGTCGCATCAACTGGGTTTGGATATCGATATCTGGATGCTGCCGGGGGACAATATGCGCCTCAGCCGCAAGGCGCGTGAAAACCTTTCGTCGATTTCCCTGCGCCGCTCGAACGGAGCCTTCGTGAACAGCAACTGGACCAAGCAGCACCATGCGGTTCTGCGCGAGGCAGCCAAGGACAAGCGGGTCGCACGGATTTTTGTCTTTCCAGGCGCCAAGGTTGAAATGTGCAAAAACGAGAAAGGTAACCGCGCCTATCTGCGCAAGATCCGCCCGTGGTGGGGGCATCACTATCATTTCCATGTCCGCCTGAACTGCCCCAGAGGCTCGCGCGGATGCGTCAATCAGGATGCGCCGCCTAAGGGCGATGGCTGTGCCGAGGCGCAGCAATGGGTGAACAACATCCTCAACCCACCGCCACCGGACCCAAACGCGCCAGCACCCAAGAAACGCCGTGAATATGTGTTGGCCGACTTGCCCCAGCAATGCGCAGCCGTTTTGCAATCCAACTGATCGCTGGTCTGTTTCTGGCTGGATCGGTCTGGGCGGTTGAGGTCAAGACCGCCACCCATCTGACCAGTTTCGACTGGCGGCATAGCGAGCGCTGGTTCGGCGGGTTCTCGGCCATCCACATCTCAGATAACGGGCGTTATATGATGACGCTCAGCGACCGGGCGCAATTGGTGGCTGCGTGGATAGACCGTGACGGCGATCAGATCACCGATATCCGAATTCTGGGTCACTGGCCGGTATTATCCAGCACTGGTCGGATATTGCCGGGCTATGTCGGAGATTCCGAAGGGATCGCGATTGCACCGGATGGCGGGCTCTATATCTCGTTTGAAGGGGTCCATCGCGTGGCTTACTACGCGGCACCCGGAACAAAAGGCCGGGTGCTTCCACGTCCCAAGGCATTCGATACACTGGACGGGAATGGGTCGTTCGAAGGGCTTGCGATCGACGACAGAGGGCGTCTCTATACGCTGCCCGAAAAAAACCGTACCGTGCAGGGCGACATCCCCGTCTACCGCTGGGATGGAAAAACATGGTCAACGCCTTTTGTTTTGCCACCGCGAGGTAGATTCCTGCCTGTGGCCGCTGATTTCGGTCCGGACGGACGGTTCTATATGCTGGAGCGCAGTGTTTCTTTAACAGGATTTCGCGCGCGTCTGCGTCGGTGGGATGTCTCGAGTGACGTTCCGAAAGCCGAAGAGACCCTTTTCGAAACCGGCACCGGCGCGCATGACAACCTCGAAGGTCTGTCGGTTTGGCGTGATGATCAGGGGCGGATGCGGGCGACTATGATCTCGGACGACAACTTTCTGGCCCTGCAGCGCACCGAACTTGTCGAATACCTGCTGCCCGATTGACAGAGGCCCGGCAAGGGTCTAAACGCACGGCTTGCCTTGGGATGAGCCCGAGGCCAAGTCGCCGCTACCTTGTCAAAACGGGCATCTGAAAATGCAACGCGCTTACATTCCCGGCATTCTTGCCATGGCCGCCATTGTTGTGGCCTCAAACATCCTTGTTCAGTTCCTGATCTTTGACGGGTTGCTGACCTGGGGTGCCTTCACTTATCCGCTGGCTTTTCTGGTCACCGACATTATGAACCGCGTCTATGGCGTGGCCACCGCCCGCAAGGTCGTGTTTGCCGGGTTCATCACTGGTATCATCTGCTCGTTGATCGGCAGCCAGATCATGCTGCAGGGCGACGGGTTCACCTATGCCGCCGTACCGCTGCGCATCGCCGTGGCCTCGGGCACCGCCTTCCTGATCGCACAGCTGACTGACGTCACTGTGTTCAACTCGCTGCGTGGCGGCCGCTGGTGGCGCGCGCCGCTGGTCTCGACGCTGGTTGGTTCGGCGCTGGACACCGCGCTGTTTTTCACCATCGCCTTCTCGGCCTCGGTTACGTTCTTCGGTGCCAACGCCGACGCCGCGATCAACTGGGCGTGGGAGCCTGTCCCGTTCATGCTGTCCGGCCCGATGGCCCCGCTTTGGGTGACGCTGGCCTTTGCTGACTGGCTGGTGAAACTGTCGCTGGCGTTGATCGCCTTGATCCCGTTCAAAGTGATCGTTGCGCGGTTGACCGCTCAGCCCGCGTAAAAAAGTGCTTTGAGAATGGCGCATCTTGTGTCAGGCTCAAAGTTAACCGCAACAGATAGAAAAGGAGGTGATCCAGTGTCGAGAAAGAGATTGGAGAGAGGTGTCGGAACAACCGGGGGGATCGCCTGCTAGGGCAGCCCTTGGCGGAGCACTCGCTCCGGCTGGTCGATTGATCTAACCGACCCAACCTCCTGTACTTTCGAAGGGCCGTCCCGCCGGGGCGGCCCTTTTTGTTTCTGCCCGCGCCGGATAAGGTCCACCCCATGTTGCGCATCACCGACGATATCGCCCTGCAAGATTGGGAAATGACCGAGAGCTTTGTCCGTTCGTCCGGTCCCGGCGGGCAGAATGTGAACAAGGTCTCGACCGCTGTTGAACTGCGGTTCGAGGCCGCGCGCTCTCCGTCTTTGCCCGACCCGGTCAAGTCGCGCTTGAAACGGCTGGCAGGGCGGCGTTGGACCAAGGATGGCGCGATCATCATCCAATGCGAGGAAACCCGGTCGCAGGCCCGCAACCGTGAAATCGCCCGTGCCCGTCTGGCCGATCTGATCACCCGTGCGCTGGTCAAACCTAAGCGACGAATTGCAACCAAACCCACCTATGGTTCGGTCAAACGTCGGCTGGCCGCAAAAAAAGCCAGGTCTGATGTGAAAGCACTGCGCGGTAAGGTTTCGGAAGATTGATCTGGAAACTTCGTGGGTCCTTGCTAGTTTGGTCTCATAGGTGGAGAGCAATATCATGAGGTTAGAGGGAAAAACCGCAATCGTGACCGGCAGCGCGTCCGGTTTCGGTGCTGGGATCGCGCAGAAGTTCCTGACCGAAGGCGCCCGTGTCATGATCGCCGATATTAACGGGGACGCGGCCGAGGTTCAGGCGAACCAGTTGGGGCCCAATGCCTTTGCCTATCAGGTTGATCTGGCAAACGGGCCTTCGGTGCAGGCCATGGCGGACTTTGCGATGGATCGGTTCAGCCATCTGGACATTCTGGTCAACAACGCCGGCGTAACGCACCTGCCGACACCGCTAGAGGACGTGACCGAGGAGGATTTCGACCGCGTCTTCAACGTAAACATGAAATCCGTCTACCTGACCGCACGCGCTTTGGTGCCCGCGATGAAAGCACGCGGCGCCGGGGCCATTCTGAACGTGGCTTCGACCGCTGGTCTTTCGCCACGCCCGAACCTGAATTGGTACAACGCCTCCAAAGGCTGGATGATCACGGCGACCAAGACGATGGCAGTGGAATTGGCCCCTAGCGGCGTGCGCGTGAATGCGATCTGTCCGGTGGCTGGCGAAACGCCACTGCTTAAATCCTTCATGGGCGAGGATACACCCGAGATGCGGGCAAAATTCCTGTCAACAATCCCTCTGGGCCGGTTTTCGACACCGGAAGACATGGCCAATGCCGCCTGTTTCCTGTGCTCGGACGAGGCCAGCATGATCACCGGCACTGCATTGGAGGTCGACGGTGGCCGCTGTATCTGACCCGCACTTCATCTTTTCAAAAATACTGTCGCCGAAGGCAGTGCGCCTGTGCGCTTACAGACAGCCCCCAAGACCGTTATGACCCCCGGACTCAGAAACCTGATCACCGATGTCCCCGGCCTTTTGGTTGGAAACGCGCAGGACGACACGCTGAAATCCGGCTCAACCGTTCTGACGTCGGATCAGGCTTTTGTCGCTTCGGTCCACGTGATGGGTGGTGCACCGGGCACGCGTGAAACTGATTTGCTGGCACCAGACAAATCCGTGGCACGGGTAGACGCGATTGCGTTGTCCGGCGGATCGGCGTTCGGGTTGGATGCCTGTTCCGGGGTGTCGGATGCGTTGCGCGACCGAGGCCGCGGGTATCCGGTGGGCGATACCGTGGTGCCGATCGTACCTGGGGCTATCCTTTTTGACCTGTTGAATGGTGGCGACAAGGCTTGGGTCGAAAACCCCTATCGCGCTTTGGGCCGGGCGGCATTTGAGGGGGCCGCTCAGGAATTCGCACTCGGGTCCGCAGGGGCGGGCACTGGTGCACTGGCGGCGCGGCACAAGGGCGGTTTGGGCTCGGCTTCTCTGGTGCTGGATTCTGGCGTTGCCGTCGGCGCCTTGGTTGCGGCCAATCCGATGGGCAGCGTGACCACGCCAAGCGATCGTCATTTCTGGTCCGCCCCATTTGAACTCGGTGCAGAATTCGGTGGGTTAGGGCCTGATTCCAACACAGGGCTGGGTCTGCCCGCGGTCAGCCTCAAGGCTCAGGTCATGCGACCTGCAGAGCCCGACCAAGGCAATACAACCATTGCCATTGTCGCCACCGATGCAGCGCTGTCGAAACCGCAATGCCAACGCTTGGCCGTGGCGGCCCATGATGGCATCGCGCGGGCTATAATGCCCGCGCATACTCCGGGTGACGGAGATTTGGTTTTCGGAGTCAGCACAGGTGCGCGTACCGTCGACACCGAAGCAGAACTTGGACTGATCGGGCACGCGGCCTCGATCTGTCTGGCGCGGGCGATTGCGCGGGCGATCTACCTGGCGACTCCGTCTGAGGGCGATCTTTTGCCCTGCTGGTCAGAGTTGCATGACATAAGTTAAGGACGGCCACACTGTCGCAGTGGCACAGTACCCGCGCGCGGCAATCTGCGCGTTGACTCTTTTTTGCGCCGACGGTCCATTCGGTGCAGCCAATTTGTATCGGAGCAAAAGCTATGAATCGCATCCTCGCTACCGCAATCGTCGGCCTGCTGGCCCTTCCCGTTTACGCCGAAGGCGACGCTGAGGCCGGTAAAAAGGCCTTCAATAAGTGCAAATCCTGCCACCTGATCGCGGATCCCGCGGGCGAAGTGATTGTCAAAGGCGGTAAAACAGGCCCCAACCTTTACGGTATTGCAGGTCGCACCGCAGGCACCGTCGAAGGGTTCAAGTACGGTGACAGCATCGTCGCAGCCGGTGAAAACGGCCTGGTCTGGGATGAAACCACTTTTGTCGAATATGCGCAGGACCCCAAGGCGTTCCTGAAGGACTATCTGGGTGAAACCTCGGCCAAGTCCAAGATGACGTTTAAGCTGAAGTCGGGTGCCGAGGATGTCTACGCCTATATCGTCAGCGTGTCTGGCGAATAACGCCTGCCTCAAGACAACCAAAAAAGTTACGAAAGGCCGCAGCCCCTGCGGCCTTTCGTGCGATTGATAAGCGAATGGATCAGCGCCACTTTGGATGTGCGCGACTCATCCTGCCTTTGCAGGGTTTCGCCAAGCCAAGCCGATCTGGTGGCAGCCAATTCCGTATTTCCAGCCGCTCTGGTGAATCGGCAGCAGGAGAAGACAGATGGGAATCATGATCCCGGCCTGGGTTGACGGTGAATTGACCCCCGTGGACAAGCTTGAGGCGCATGAAAAGGGCCTTCGGCATAAGGCGGTGTCGGTCTTCGTTGTCCGCGGCACCGAGATTCTGTTGCAGCGTCGGGCCATGGGCAAATACCACACGCCCGGTCTGTGGGCGAACACCTGCTGCACCCATCCCGATTGGGGTGAAACGCCTTCGGAATGCGCCGTGCGGCGTCTGCGCGAAGAGTTGGGGATTACTGGCCTTTATCCCGAATACCGCCACCGGCTGGAGTACCACGCCGATGTTGGAAACAACATGATCGAACATGAGGTGGTCGATATCTTTCTGGCGCATGTTCGCGGTCCACTGAAAATCGAACCTAACCCGGACGAAGTGATGGATATTCGCTGGATCGACTACCATGACCTTCTGGCTGAAGTGCAACGCCATCCGCAACGATTCACGCCTTGGCTGAAGATTTACCTACACAGCTATGCCGACACGATTTTTGGCCCTGACCTGATCATCTCGGCCACGTCCTGACCGCTACGGCTTGCAAGGGCCGCCCAAGCGGCCTAAATCAACGCGTCATGGCCAAGCAAAAGCAAAAGACAGACCCGAACTACAAAGTGATCGCCGAAAACCGGCGTGCCCGCTTCGATTACGCGATCGAAGAGGATATCGAGTGCGGCATCGTGCTGGAAGGGTCCGAGGTCAAATCCCTGCGCGCGGGCGGGTCGAACATCGCCGAAAGCTATGCCTCGGTCGATGATGGAGAGCTGTGGCTGATTAACAGCTATATCGCGCCCTATGAGCAGGCGAAGGTGTTCAAACACGAAGAACGCCGCCGCCGCAAATTGCTGGTGTCGCGTAAAGAGCTGTCAAACCTGTGGAATGCGACCCAGCGCAAAGGCATGACGCTGGTACCGCTGGTGCTGTATTTCAACCACAAGGGTCGGGCAAAGCTGAAAATCGGCATCGCCAAAGGTAAAAAGCTGCACGACAAACGCGAAACTCAGGCCAAACGCGACTGGTCACGTCAAAAGCAGCGGTTGATGAAAGATCACAGCTAAGGTCCGTTTTACCCGTCTCGCCCGGGTTCGTTCGGATTGCTTGAGTACAGCGCGATTTTGTTTCCCTGTGGGTCTCGCAAATAGCCGACGTAGAAACGGGGCCCGTAACTGTCCCGAAAGCCCGGCGGTCCTTCGTCGGAACCTCCGGCCTCAAGGGCCGCGGCGTGCAGGTCGCGAACCTGTTTTTGGCTGCGTGCCAGAAAAGCGATCATCGACCCGTTCCCGGCTGACGCTGGGCGGCCATCAAAGGTGTGCCTGACGTATATCTCAGGCTGATTAGGAGATTTGCCCGGTTCTGCGGGCAATGCAAAGCTCAAACCCTCTGATTGCTCTTCGAACTTGTAACCCAGTGCTGGTAAAAACGCGGAATAAAACTGTTTCGCGATTGCAAGGTCATCGGCTCCGATAGTGATGTAAGCAATCATGCGAAACCTTTCTGTGCGAATGTTCCAGTCATTTGACGTGTGTGGGCCAAAACCCGGTTTGGCCCAACAATAGTGCCTGATTAGAATCCCATGGCCGCAGAAACGGCACGTTTCCAGCGGTCATATGCTGCATCCCTTTCTTCGGCGGACAATTCCGGTTCAAAGCGGCGATCCAGCGCCCAGGTTTCCGAAAACCCCTGTTGATCCGGGTACACACCCGCGCGCATCCCGGCCAGCCAGGCTGCGCCCAATGCGGTGGTTTCTTGCATAACGGGACGGTCAACCTCGGCCCCAAGATAGTCTGAAAGCCCCTGCATCGCCCAATCGGACGCGCTGGCGCCGCCATCCACGCGCAGAGTCACGTCCGTATCCGCGCCCCAGTCGCCCTGCATCGCGTGCCACAGGTCGCGGGTTTGGTAGGCGATGCTTTCCAGCGTTGCGCGGGCAAACTCTGCACGGCCCGAGTTGCGGGTCAGGCCAAAGACAGCACCCCGGCAATCCGGCTTCCAATAGGGCGCGCCAAGGCCTGTAAAGGCGGGGACCAGCACCACATGCTGGTTCGGGTCAGCTTTTTGCGCCAGTTCTCCGCTTTCGGGGGCTGACTCGATGATCTGTAACGCATCGCGCAGCCATTGCACGGCAGCCCCGGCCACAAAGATCGACCCTTCCAGCGCATAGGTACGCTTGCCGTCCAGCTGATAGGCAATCGTGGTCAACAGTCGGTTCTTCGACTCAACCGGCTTGTCACCCGTGTTCAGTAGGGCAAAACAGCCGGTGCCATAGGTCGATTTCATCATGCCGGGTTGGAAACAAGCCTGCCCGATCGTGGCCGCTTGCTGATCTCCGGCCACGCCCAAAATCGGGATATTCTCCCCAAATAGAGTCGTTTTTCCGAAATCCGAAGCGCAATCATGTACGTCCGGCAGCATATTCATCGGCACGTCCAGCAGGTCGCAAATCTCGGCGCTCCATTCGCCCTTGTGGATGTCGAACAGCAAGGTACGAGCTGCGTTGGTAGCGTCGGTTACGTGGCTGCGCCCTTCGGTCAGGCGCCAGATCAGGAAGCTGTCGATGGTGCCGAACAGCAGCTCTCCGGCCTCGGCGCGGTCGCGTGCGCCCGGCACGGTATCCAGCAGCCATTTGACCTTGGTGCCCGAGAAATAGGGATCCAGCAGCAGCCCGGTCTGGGCGGTCACGTCATCCTCACACCCGGCTTGCTTGTAGCGGGCGCAAATCTCGGCTGTGCGGCGGTCCTGCCAGACGATGGCGTTGTGGATCGGTTTGCCGGTGGCGCGGTCCCAGACGACGGTGGTTTCGCGCTGGTTGGTGATGCCGATCCCCGCGATCTGATCTGCGGTCACGCCGACCGTCTCCATCACCTCGCGGCAGACGCGCAGAACGCTGTCCCAGATTTCTTCGGCATCGTGTTCGACCCAGCCTTCCTGCGGGAAATGCTGGGTGAATTCGTGCTGCGCGGTGCCCGCGCGTTGCATGTCTGCGTCGAATAGAATGGCCCGCGATGATGTGGTGCCCTGATCAATGGCGAGAATATAGGTCATTCCGCGCGCCCCTCCCGTTTGGTTTTGCGGGACTTTAGCGCGAACAGTAACAATCGTGCCAGAGCGTTCAGACAGGAATATTGTCGATCAGTCGCACCCCGTCCGCCCAAGTGGCGGCAAACAGCCGTGCGGGGCGCGTTGCGTGGGTCAGCGGCTCTAGCGTGTCGGCGCAGCGCAGGTGAACATATTCAACCTGTGTAAAACCTGCGGCCAGAAGATCGGCCTCGGCCTTGGTGGCCAATGTATCAAACGCAGCCCCGGTTTTCAGAGACTGGGCCAGACCCTGCATAATCCGATGCTTGTTGGCGGCTATCGCCAGCCCCTCGGGCGAAAGCAGCAGGTTGCGCGAAGACATCGCTAACCCCGATGGTTCGCGCACTGTGGGGCAGCCGACCACCTCAATCGGGATGTCCAGATCACGCGCCATGCGGCGGACGATCATCAGCTGTTGATAATCTTTTTCCCCGAAATAGGCGCGATCTGCCTGCGTTTGCAGAAATAGCTTGGCAACAACCGTGGCGACGCCATCAAAGTGGCCGGGGCGAAATTCACCCTCCATCACATTGGTCAGACCGGTGACGGAAACGGTCGTGGCAAAGCCTTGCGGATAGACCTCTTCGGGCTCGGGCACGTAGATCGCGTCAACGCCATGGGGGGCCAATTTTTCTGCATCCTCGTTCTCGGTGCGCGGGTATTTTGCCAGATCGTCCGGGTTGTTGAACTGTTTGGGGTTTACAAAGATCGTCACGATCACCCGGTCGGTCCCGGCCTTAGCGGCCTCGACCAGAGACAGATGCCCCTGATGCAGTGCGCCCATTGTCGGGACGACGCCAATGGTTTCGCCGTTGCGGTGCCATTCGGTGGTCAGCGCGCGCAGGTCTTTGAGGCGGCGCAGGATGGGGGCGGTCATGTCTTGGGTCCTTTGGCCGGAGCCTGATCGGAGAATACGTGTTCATCGGCCGGAAAGGTGCGGGCGCGGACTTCGGCGGCGTATTCGGCAATGGCGGCTTCGGCCTGCGGGCCAAGCTCGGCATAGCGTTTGACGAATTTCGGTTTGAAGGCGGTGAAAAAGCCCACCATGTCATCGACCACAAGAATCTGCCCATCACATCCGGCAGACGCGCCGATGCCGATGGTCGGGATCGCGACCTCGGCGGTGATCTGATCGGCCAGACCTTGCGGCACTTTCTCAAGCACGACGGAAAAGGCACCAGCCTCGGCCACCGCACGGGCGTCGGAGAGCACTGCTTCGGCCTGCTCGTCCCGGCCCTGCACCTTGTAGCCGCCCAGCGTGTTGATCGATTGCGGCGTCAGGCCGATATGCGCCATCACCGGAATGCCGCGCTTGACCAGAAAGCGGATGGTTTCGGCCATTTCAACCCCGCCCTCCAGCTTGACCGCGCCCGCGCTAGTCTCGGCCATCAGGCGCGCGGCGTTGCGAAAGGCATCGGCCGGGGAATGCTCATAGCTGCCAAAGGGCATGTCGATGACCACCATCGCCTTATCCAGTCCGCGCGAAACGGCCTGACCGTGCAGGATCATCATCTCCATGGTCACGCCCAGCGTGGATTCCAGCCCGTGCAGCACCATGCCGACGCTGTCGCCGACCAGAACGAAATCGCAATGTGCATCCATCAACCGCGCCATTGGCGTTGTATAAGCGGTCAGAGAGACCAGAGGTTCGCCCCCTTTGCAGGCACGGATGTCCTCGGCGTTTGGGGCTTTTTTGCGGGCGGTGGCGCTCATGATCGCTCCTCCGGTGTTCATGTTGCAGCGCGGCATAGCAGATTGCACAAGGTTATAGAAACCCCGGTTGCGCGAACATTCCCTTGATTGACCTTGGGTTTACGGGGACATTATCAAGTGAACGGCCCGAAATAACATAGGGTCAGGTATTTGAAACGGGGAGGTATTTTCATGACAAAGCAGGTGTTTCGAACCTTTGCCTCGGCGCTGGCAGTGGGTGCCAGCCTGTTTGCCGGACAGGCTTTGGCCAAGTCAGATATCACAATTGCGATGCAATTGGAGCCACCGCATCTGGATCCGACCAGCGCTGCGGCGCAGGCCATCGATTCGGTGGTGTATACCAATATCTTCGAAGGTCTGACCCGTTTCATGGGGAATGGATCGGTCGTTCCGGGGCTGGCCGAAAGCTGGGAGATTTCCGAGGACGGCACGGTTTATACCTTCAAACTGCATGACGGCGTAACCTTCCACGATGGGACCGCGATGGATGCCGAAGACGTCAAGTTCAGCCTTGACCGTGCCATGGCGGATGACAGCGCAAACGCGCAAAAGGCCCTGTTTGCCGGGATCGAAAGTGTCGAAGTTATCGACCCGCTGACCGTCAAGGTGACCTTGTCTGAACCGAACGGTAATTTCCTGTTCAATATGGCCTGGGGCGATGCAGTGATCGTCTCGGCGGACAGCATTGACTCGATCAAGACCAATCCTGTGGGTACGGGTGCCTTCACTTTTGGTAACTGGGTGCAAGGCGACAGTATCACGCTGAACCGCAATCCCGACTATTGGGGCGATCAGCCCGCGTTAGAGACTGCGACGTTCAAGTTTATCTCGGACCCGACCGCCGCTTTTGCCGCGATGATGGCCGAAGATGTGGACTATTTTGACAACTTCCCTGCGCCTGAGAACCTACCGCAATTCGAGGCCGACCCGCGCTTTCAGGTGCTTGTGGGCACGACCGAAGGTGAGACGATCCTGTCGACCAACAACAAGCAACCTCCGTTCGATGATATCCAAGTGAGGCAGGCCGTGGCCCATGCGATCGACCGACAGGCCATCATCGACGGTGCAATGTTCGGATATGGCACCCCCATCGGCACCCATTTCGCGCCACATAACCCGGCCTATGTCGATCTGACCGGCAATTCGGCCTATGACCCGAAGAAGGCCGCTGAACTGCTGGCAGATGCGGGTTATGCGGAAGGGTTCGAAACCACCCTGCATCTGCCGCCGCCTTCATATGCCCGTCGCGGAGGCGAGATTGTTGCCGCGCAATTGGCCGAAGTTGGCATCAAAGCTGAGATTATAAATGTGGAATGGGCGCAGTGGTTGGAATCAGTTTTCAAAGGCAAGGATTACGGGCTTACCATCGTCAGCCACACCGAACCGATGGATATCGGCATCTACGCGCGTCCCGACTACTATTTCCAGTATGATAGCGTTGACGCCCAAACGCTGATGGACCTCTTGAATGGTGCCACGGACCCGGATGAGCGGAAAAAGTTGCTGGGTGAAATGCAGCGTCTAATCGCCAGCGATTTCGTCAATGGCTATCTGTTCCAACTGGCCAAGCTGGGGGTTGCCAAGGCGGGTGTGCAAGGGTTGTGGGAGAACGCGCCGACCGCGGCAATTGACCTGACCCAAATCAGCTGGTCCGAATGAACAGACCCCGGGGCGGCAATCAATTGCCCCGGGCTCGAGTACCTCTAAGCGAGCCTGAACATGACCTTGGTCCGCGCCATATATTTTGTTCTGATTTCTGTGTGTCTGGTCGCGCTGGGCGGCGGGTCTGTAACAGCACAGAATGGATTGGAGCGCGGGCTGGGGGCACTGGTCGGTACGCCTGAAAACCCGCTGAAGGTGGGGATCGGAATTCGGATTGATCAAGTCACCAGTGTCGATCAGAAGGCCGAGAACTACGGCGCAGTGGTCGTTCTGCGCGCCGAATGGACCGACCCGGCACTGGCATTCGATCGCGATGTAGTTGGACGCGAGATTCAGGTCTTCAACCCTCCGGCGTTGGCCGAGCATGCGCGCGGTCTTGGGGCTATTGTGCCTGCCTTTGTAGTCCACAACCAGCAATCCAATAAATGGATACACGAATCCGCTGCCTCGCTGCGTTATGACGGCCATGTGGTCTATGTTGAGAAATCCTCACTGACGTTGCAGGCCCCGCATTTTGATTTCCGAAAGTACCCGTTCGACACGCAGGAGTTCTTTTTCGAAGTCGTCTCGGTCTTTCCGTCCGAATATGTGACCTATTACCCGCTTGAAGAATTCTCTGGCCTCGGTGACCTGCTGGGCGAGGAAGAATGGATATTGGACAACGCGCGGATCGTGCATTCAACAGTCATCGGCCTGTCCGGTCGGGAAAGCGACCAGATCGCGCTGGCGTTTGAGGGCCACCGGCACCTGACTTATTACGTGATCCGGGTGTTTCTGCCGATGCTGGTGCTCATCACGGTTGGCTGGGCGCTGTTCTTCCTGGACGAATATCGCCGCCGGATCGAAATCGCCGGTGGTAACCTGCTGGTCTTCGTGGCCTTCAACTGGGCCATCTCGGCCGATTTGCCAAAACTTGGATATCTGACCTTTCTGGATTTCATCCTGCAATGCATGTTCCTGATGACCGGGGCGTTGATCGTGTTCAACGTCGCCCTGCGCAAGCTGAAGGTCTCCGGGCATGAGGACGGGGCCAGAAAACTGGATAACTACGCGATCAAATGGATTTACCCATTGGGCTATGCCGCCATCGTTGCCTATGCGATTTTTGCCTATGTGCTGACGGGTTAGACGCTGGACCCGAGCTATGTGTGAGCCTAACGTGGCCTCAATGCTCCGTTATGCCGTCAAACGCCTGATATCTCTGCTGATCAGCCTCGTGGTTGCATCGGTGGTCATCTTTGCAGTGATCGAGGTGGCCCCGGGAGACCCTGCCTCGTTCATGTTGGGCGTGAACGCGCAAGAGGATACTCTGGCCGCGCTTCGGGCCGAACTGGGGTTGGACGGCTCGAAGATACAGCGCTATTTCTCGTGGGTCGGCGGGATGGTCGTGGGGGATTTCGGGACCTCTTACACCTATCGCACTCCGGTATCGCAGATGATCGCGGATCGGCTTTGGGTGTCGCTGCCGCTGGCGATTTATGCGCTGACCCTGTCCACTCTCATTGCTTTTCCTGCGGGGATTTACGCTGCTGCGCGCCGGGGCAAGCCCGGAGATCTGACGGTCATGGGCGCAACACAATTGGGCATAGCGGTGCCGAATTTCTGGTTCGCCATGATGCTGGTACTGATCTTCGCCATCAACCTGCGCTGGTTCAACGCCGGAGGGTTCGCCGGTTGGGACAAAGGGTTCTGGGTCGGGATGCATTCCCTAACTTTGCCCGCCATCGCGCTGGCCTTGCCTCAAGCGGCGATCTTGGCACGGGTCATGCGCTCGTCGCTGCTGGACATTCTAAGCGAGGACTTCATGCGCACCGCCCGCGCCAAAGGGCTTTCGCGTCGTCAGGCCCTGTGGCGGCATGGTGTGCGCAACGCGTTAATCCCGGTGCTGACCATTATCGGGCTGCAGTTTTCCTTTCTGCTGGCAGGGTCAATCATCATCGAGCAGGTCTTCTACCTGCCCGGCCTCGGACGGTTGGTGTTTCAGGCTATATCCGCCCGAGACCTGATTGTGGTGGAATCTGTGGTGATGCTGCTGGTCTTCGCCGTCATCACAGTGAACTTTCTGGTCGATCTGGCCTATGCCGCCGTTGATCCTCGCTTACGGAGCAGGACATGAGCCGCAATCTGATCCTTGGCGCAGTGCTGTCTTCGCTGGTTCTGCTGGCAGCACTGATTTCGTTTGTCTGGACGCCATATGACTACGCGGCGTTGGATATTCCCAACAAGCTGCAGACGCCCGACGCGCACCACTGGTTTGGCACGGATCACTTTGGACGCGACATGTTCTCGATGATCATGGTCGGTGCGCGGACCTCGATTGCAGTGGCGCTGGTGGCCGTGGGCATCGGTATGGCGCTGGGCGTGCCTTTGGGGTTGGCAGCGGCGGCACGCAATGGGTCCTGGCTGGATGAGGTGATCATGCGCGGAAATGATCTGGTCTTTGCCTTCCCTTCACTGGTCATCGCCATCCTGATCACCGCCGTGTTCGGGGCCGGAGCCATCAATGCCATCATCGCCATCGGCATCTTCAACATCCCCGTCTTCGCCCGCATCACCCGAGGGGCCGCGTTGTCGTTGTGGGAACGCGAGTTTATCCTCGCCGCTCGTGTCTCGGGCAAGGGCGCGGCGCGGATATCTGCCGAGCATATCCTACCCAACGTGGCGAACCTGCTGATTGTGCAGGGGACCATTCAATTCAGCCTTGGCATTCTGGCCGAAGCGGGCCTTTCCTATGTCGGTCTCGGCGCGCAACCACCCACACCCAGTTGGGGCCGCATGCTGGCCGATGCGCAGACAATGGTCAGTTTTGCTCCGCATTTGGCTCTGATTCCGGGGCTGGCGATTATCATAACCGTGCTGGGTTTGAACCTGCTGGGCGACGGCTTGCGGGATTGGCTGGACCCCCGGATCAGGGTGGCCCGCGCATGAGCTTGTTGCAAATCGAAAACCTGTCTCTGTCGATCCACGATGCGGACATCCTAAAGCAGGTCAGCCTTTCCATCGCACCTGGTCAGATCGTGGCCGTGACCGGAGAGAGCGGTTCGGGCAAGTCGATGACCGCGCTCGCCGTGATGCAACTTCTGCCAAACGGAGCCGAGGCAACAGGAGCGATCCGGCTAGAGGGTCAGGACCTGTTGAACGCCTCAGAGGCTGAGATGTGCGCCCTGCGTGGTGCGTCCATCGGAATGGTGTTTCAGGAGCCGATGACCGCGCTCAACCCGGTCAAAACTATCGGCGATCAAGTGACAGAGACCATCCTGATCCACAAAGCCATGCCTCGCGCACAGGCGAGGGAGCGCGCGCAGGAGGTACTGACCCGAGTCGGACTAGCGCCCGATCGCTTTCCCCTGTCCCGCTATCCGCATGAGCTGTCCGGCGGCCAGCGCCAGCGTGTGGTCATCGCTATGGCGATTGCGCTGCGCCCCAGGCTGTTGATTGCGGATGAACCGACGACGGCTTTGGATGTGACTACGCAGGCACAGATACTGGTCTTGCTTAAGGGGCTGGTGACCGAATACGGCATGGGCCTTTTGATGATCACGCATGATCTGGCTGTGGTGGCCGATATGGCGGATCAGATCGTCGTGATGCGCCGCGGCGAGGCAGTTGAACGTGGGGCAACGGACGATCTGCTGCGCAACATGCAGCACCCCTACACGCGGATGTTGTTCGAGGCCTCTGGCCATCAGGTGTCATTGCCTGACGTCCCGCAGCCGCAACCGTTGCTCGAAGTCGCGCAAGTTGTGCGAGACTATCGCCTGCCTCGGAAAAGCCTGTTCGGCACCCCCGGTTACACGCGCGCCGTCGATCAGGTCAGCTTTACCCTCAACAGGGGCGAACGCCTTGGTTTGGTCGGAGAGTCCGGCTGTGGAAAATCGACACTAACACGGGCGATACTGGGGCTAGAGGAGGTTCAGAGCGGCGAAATCCGCCTGGATGGTGAGCCTGTTTTTTCTGGTCACAAGCCCAATCCGAACGTGCGGCGTAAAATGCAGGTGGTGTTTCAGGACCCGTATGGCAGTTTCAACCCACGCCACAGGGTCGCGCGGCTGATCACCGAGCCATTTCACCTGCTCAATACGCCTCCGAGCGGATCAGAACGTCAGGATCGCATCGCCGAGATGTTGACCACCGTGGGACTCAGCCCTGACGATGCAGGCAAATACATCCATGAATTCTCGGGTGGGCAGCGGCAGCGGATTGCCATTGCACGTGCCTTGATGATCCGCCCTGATCTGATCCTGTTCGACGAGGCTGTCTCGGCCCTCGACGTTTCGGTTCGGGCGCAGATCCTGGATCTGCTGGCCGAGCTTTGTGGTACATATGATCTGACCTACCTGTTCATAAGCCACGACCTGAGCGTGGTGCGCACGATCACTGACAGGGTAATGGTGATGCAGGCGGGCCGGATTGTTGAGCAGGGCAACACCGAGCAGGTCTTTTCCGACCCGCAACAACCCTATACCCGCGCCTTGATCGAAGCCGCGCCGACACTGCCAGCTATCGGCGAAAATATGAAAAAAGCTATTAGTTAGAGCCGAAATGGAGGCCAAAATGTCCAATCCTCTCTGGTTCAATCCCAGCCTGTGTCTGATTGGCGGTGCGTGGGTCAGTCCCGCGTCGCAAACAACCCTTCCTCTGATCAACCCGTCGGATGGTTCTGAAATTTGCCACATCGCGCGCGGTGAGGCGGCAGATGTCGACGCCGCGGTTCAGGCAGCGCAAACCGCGCTGGACGGAGACTGGGGCCGAAAAACAGCGCTGGAACGGGGGCGAATTCTTACGCGTTTGGGACAGATGGTTTTGGAACGTGTGGATGATCTGGCCGCATTGGAAGCGATGGACGTGGGCAAGCCGCTGACCCAGGCGCGAGCGGACGCAGTGGCTTTGGCGCGGTATTGTGAGTTCTATGGCGGTGCGGCGGACAAGGTGATGGGCGAGACCATTCCATATCTGGATGGCTACACCGTCTATACCCTGCGCGAACCACACGGGGTCACAGGCCATATCGTACCGTGGAACTATCCGATGCAAATCATTGGCCGCTCGGTCGGTGCGGCGCTGGCGATGGGCAACGCCTGTGTGTTGAAACCGGCAGAAGAGGCCTGCCTGACAGCGCTGGCCTTCGCCCATATGGCGCAACATGCCGGCCTGCCCGCCGGAGCGTTGAATGTGGTGCCCGGTTTGGGGGCCGAGGCCGGGGCGGCCCTTTCGACACATCCGGGTGTGCATCATGTTTCGTTCACCGGCTCGGTCGCCACCGGGGCGCTGGTTCAACAGGCGGCTGGCCGCAATGTGGTGCCTGTGACACTGGAATTAGGTGGAAAATCCCCACAACTGGTGTTTGACGACGCTGATTTAGATGCCGCGCTGCCGTTTCTGGTGAATGCAGGTATTCAGAACGCCGGTCAGACTTGTTCCGCCTCGTCCCGCATTCTGGTGCAGCGCGGGGTGTATGAGCAGGTGAAAACCCGCATGGCGGCGGCCTATGCCGACCTGACAGTTGGTCCGGCGCAAGAGGATTTGAGAGTCGGGCCACTGATTTCAGCCCGCCAGAAAGAGATAGTTGAAACGTTTTTGGCCAAAGGTTCCGATCTGAGCATCGCAGCGCAAGGGCGTGTCGTCGAACATGCGCCAAAAGATGGGGCATACGTGCAGCCAACCCTGTTTGCAGATGTCCCGCCGGATCATGTTCTGGCGCAGGACGAAATATTCGGCCCTGTGCAGGTGCTGATCCCCTTCGAAACCGAGGACGAGGCCACCCAGATTGCCAACGCCACGGACTATGGTCTGGTCGCCAGCATCTGGACCCGCGACGGCGCGCGGCAGATGCGATTGGCGAAACGGTTAAGATCCGGTCAGGTGTTCATCAACAACTACGGCGCGGGCGGCGGGGTTGAGCTGCCCTTTGGCGGCGTTGGCAAGTCCGGCCACGGACGGGAAAAAGGGTTTGAGGCGCTTTATGGGTTTTCGCAGTTGAAAACCGTGGCTGCGTATCATGGTTAGGGTCTAAACAATGACCTCAATCGACTTTTGCGTGCCTACGCCGAACACACGTTTGTAGCGTTCGATCTCATTCTTTGGCCCCATGGCTTTTTCCGGGTTGTCTGACAGTTTCACCGTCGGGCGGCCATTGGCGGAAACCGCCTTGCACACCAGCGAAAACGGTGCCAGCGCGTCGCTGGGCACCAGCCCTCGGAAATCATTGGTCAGCAACGTGCCCCACCCGAACGAGACCTTGGTTCGATGCGCGAATTGGCCGTGCAATTCGCGGATTTTGTCCACGTCCAGCCCGTCTGAGAAGATTACCCGCTTTTGCGTCGGGTCCTCATCACGCGATTTCCACCATTTTATAGCAATCTCGGCCCCTGCTGCCGGATCACCGCTGTCGACGCGAATACCGGTCCAGCCGGCCAGCCAGTCGGGCGCGCGGTCCAGAAACCCTTGGGTGCCGTAGGTATCTGGCAGAATGATCCGCAGATTGCCGTCATGCTCTTCGTGCCAGTCGCTGAGGACGTCGTAGGGGGCTTGCGCCAGTTCATCATCAGAGCCAGCCAGCGCAGAATAGACCATGGGCAATTCATGTGCGTTGGTTCCGATCGCCTCAACTTCGCGCCGCATGGCGATCAGGCAATTGGACGTACCGGAAAACGCAGGACCCAATCCTTCGATCATGGCCTGCACGCACCAGTCCTGCCACAGGAAAGAATGACGCCGCCGAGTGCCGAAATCCGCGATGCCCAGCCCGTCAACCTGACGCAGTTGTTCGATCTTTTCCCAAACGCGGGTCATGGCGCGCGCGTAGAGCACCTGCAGTTCGAACCGGCGCATGTTGTTCAGAACCGCGCGGGAGCGTAGCTCCATCAATACGGCCAAAGCCGGGATTTCCCATAACATAACCTCGGGCCAACTACCTTCAAAGGTAAGTTCGTACTGATCACCCTTGCGTTCCAGATGATAGGGCGGCAGGCGCAGGTTCTCGAACCATTCCATAAAGTCTGAGCGGAACATCTGCCGTTTTCCGTAGAAGGTATTCCCCCGCAGCCAAGTGCTTTCGCCACGGCTGAGACTGAGTGAACGGATATGATCCAGTTGCTCGCGTAGTTCGCCTTCGTCGATCAATTCGGCCAATGGAATGTGATTCGACCGGTTTATCAGCGAAAAAACCACATCCGTTTGGGGCTTATTTCGAAACACTGACTGGCACATGAGCAGTTTGTAGAAGTCTGTGTCGATTAAAGACCGCACAATTGGATCAATTTTCCATTTATGATTGTACACGCGCGTCGCAATATCGACCATTGGAAAACTCCTGCGATTTCCGTTGTTAGATCAATAGGTGCGCGAATTGGCAAGAGTCGCTAGATTAGGGACAATGACAATGTCAGGTCACAAATCGAGCATATTGTGAGTTCTTTTCACCGGTTAGTGGAAAGAAAGGGTTGGAACGACAAGGTTTAGTTAGTGAATGGGTCTCGAGTACGACTTTGACATTGTAGCGATTGCACCGGACGAGGTGGATCCTGAACACGGCGTGGCAGCTGTGACAGGCCATCGTGCGGTTCGTGCGTCGTTTCGCGATGAGCGGACCGTCGAGGCTCTGTACAGCGCGTCGCCGAAAATCCGCCGTATCTTTGTTGAGTCAGGATTTAGCCTCGAACCAAAAGGCGGCGACCTGCCGCATGGGCTTTACCTGCCCGAAGATGAGCAGGATCGTGAACGCATCCTGAAACGATTGTTTGCAAATATCCGCAATATGGGTGTTCAGGGTGAATACTGCGGAGACTTCGATTTCTGGCAGTTTCTCGATGACGTGAAAAGAGCACGCCCACAAGCAAAAGCTGCTAGATATGTCCCGGACCATACGCCCAATCGCCACGACACTTCTGTGCCAAAACCAAAAAAACGTTCGCTTCAATGGCGTATCGGGGTTGCCCTGGGTCTGGCCGTTCTTGTGATCGCTATACTAAGGTTCCTTGCCGCAATGGGGTCCAACCCTTAAGCAAAAGTGACACCTGCATCTCGCATCGCGTGTTCGGCGGCAAACAACGATCCGTCCAGATCAATCGCTCGGCAGGCGTCCATTTGAACTATTACGTCAAATCCAAGCCGTGCGGCGTCCACGGCCGAGAAGTGGACGCAGAAATCCGTAGCCAGGCCCACCAGCGTCAGTTTGTCGATGCCGCGCGTGGTCAGATATCCCTGAACCCCGGTTGGCGTGGTCCGGTCATTCTCGAAAAAGGCAGAATAGCTGTCGATGGCGCTGCGGAACCCTTTTCGAATGATCAGATCACCATCCGTGCGCAAATCTGGATGAAAGTCGGCACCTTGCGTGGCTTGCACGCAGTGATCTGGCCATAGAACCTGCGGACCGTAGGGCATTTCCGTCACGTCGAAGGGGTTCTTTCCTGCGTGAGAACTGGCAAATGAGGAATGGCCTGCAGGATGCCAGTCCTGCGTCAGGATCACGGCATCGAAATCGTCCATCATGGCGTTGATAAGAGGGACGACCTTATCCCCATTTGGCACCGCCAATGCGCCGCCGGGGCAGAAATCGTTCTGGACGTCGATTACAAGCAGGGCATGGGCCATCGTGGTCTCTCCTCTGATTGCTCTATCGGTACGGGGCGCGGACGCGGCCGTCAATCTTGCAGGGGTGTCAATCCGATCCCTTGCGACTCTGCGCCAGCGGGTTTAGACCGCGCGCATGTATACGATCGCTGCTCTCTATCACTTCACCCGTTTCCCTGATCACGCTGCCCTGCGTGAGCCATTGCTGGAGCTGTGCCGCGCACAGTCGGTCAAAGGCACGCTTTTATTGGCGCAAGAGGGGATCAACGGCACCATCGCCGGGCCTCGCGCCGGGATCGATGCGGTGTTGACGCATATCAAGGGCCTGCCGGGCTGTGCCGATCTGGAGTGGAAAGAGGCGACCGCCGACCACCCTCCGTTTGGCAAAATGAAGGTCCGCCTGAAGAAAGAGATCGTTACCATGGGGCAGCCGGATGTCGATCCGCGCGCCCGTGTCGGCAACTATGTCGAGCCTGAAGATTGGAACGATCTGATCCGCTCGGATGATGTGGTGGTGATCGACACGCGCAATGATTACGAGGTGGCGATTGGCACCTTTGAGGGCGCAATAGACCCTGAAACAGCCAGTTTCCGCGAATTCCCCGCTTGGTGGGAAGAAAACAAAGAGCGGTTCCACAACAAGCGGGTCGCCATGTTCTGCACAGGCGGTATCCGCTGTGAGAAATCCACCAATTTCCTGCTGGGTCAGGGCGTCGAGGATGTGTACCACCTGAAAGGCGGCATCCTGCGCTATCTCGAAGAAATGCCCGCCGAGGACAGCACCTGGCAGGGTGAGTGTTTCGTCTTTGACAACCGCGTGTCGGTTGGCCACGGGCTGGTCGAAGGCCCGCACAACCTGTGCCATGGCTGCCGCCGCCCGATCCTGCCCGAGGATATGAAGCGTCCTGAATACGAACACGGCGTGTCGTGCCATCAATGCGTCAACGAGACGTCCGAGGTCGACAAGATGCGGTTCCGCGAGCGGCAAAAGCAGATCCTGCTGTCCCGCCAGCGCGGGCAAGAGCATCTGGGCGCCGACTAACGCTTTGATAAATAAGGTTGCGGACACGGGCCGGAACGCCGATCATTGGGCCCGTATCATCGCTTGGGAGGCCGTATGCGCCGCGATCCGACAACTTTGGAAGAGTGGAAATCGACTCTGGTTGCGGCCGTGGGCCTGGTATTCGTCAGTTTTCTCGCATGGTACGGTCTGTCGCGATTGAGCGAGACAACTGCTGGTGACACGATCGGCACTGTGACGACCGTGCTGCTTTCGATCTGGCTGGTGTCCCAAACGTGG
This sequence comes from Ruegeria sp. AA6, assembly GCF_056542865.1. Taxonomy (NCBI): domain Bacteria; kingdom Pseudomonadati; phylum Pseudomonadota; class Alphaproteobacteria; order Rhodobacterales; family Roseobacteraceae; genus Ruegeria; species Ruegeria sp. AA6. Next base: position 94,484 of record NZ_JBQGAN010000006.1, on the reverse strand, counting down.
TACTACATGACCCAGGTGAAATCTCCGAAGCGCCAGCTGCTGCTGATGGGGATTTCCTTCATTCAAGTCGTCCCGTTCCTGTTCGCTGCCGTGTACGGTTCATTCGGGTATTACGATTTGTGTGTGGTTGGCGGCAAAGGGCCTTCGGACGTTCTGTATTTCTCATACGTCACATTCACCACGGTGGGGTTCGGAGACCTGCATCCCGCAGGCCTGTGTCGTGGTTTGGCGGTGGCTGAGGCGATTACTGGTTACATCCTGCTGGGCCTGTTCGTGGCGGCCGCTGTCGGTATCTATGCGCGCGGGCATAACCAGCACTGACGGGTTACTTGTTGTGGTCGATCCACCGAGACATCGCCTGCTTGTCCTGAAAACATTCTGACGGGATCGGTCTGCGTTTGCTGCGCGAAATCCGCTCGGCAAAGGCAACCTGTTTGCCGGTAGGGTAATTGGCAAAGGGTGACGGATCGTGCGGTTTGTGCGCCGAAATCCAATCTGACATTGACCGCCGGTCGCGTTGAGCCTCGACCGGGATTTCAAGTGCCGACTGTTCAGCAATGGCGCGGGCGTAACGCATCTGCCGATCCGTGACGGGAAGCAGGTGATAGTCGTTTGACGGGCCGCTCAGGGCGGAATTTCGCGAGTACTGGGCCATCGGGTGTTCCTCTGACTATGTAGAACATATGTGGAACATTAGCCGTTTTTTTCAAGAGGGGCGGTCAGGACTGGGCGGGAAGTCGCCGGCCATTGGTTTTATTGACTGGTCAATTAATAATAGATACATCCAAGAAAACTCTCGGCCCACTTGGGGCGCAAAAAGGTAAAGGACGCGGCATGAAGTTTCAGCCCAAAGCCAGCCATTTCATAAATGGCGAATACGTTGAAGACGCTAATGGTGCCCCGATCGACGTCATCTACCCAGCAACCGGCGAGGTTATCGCACGCTTGCACTCGGCCACATCCGACGTGATAAATCAGGCTCTAAACAGCGCGAAATCCGCCCAGGCCAAATGGGCTGCCATGTCGGGAACCGAACGTGGCCGCGTCCTGCGGCGTGCCGCTGACATCATGCGCGCGCGCAATCGTGAGCTGTCGATTTTGGAAACCCATGACACTGGTAAGCCGTTGCAGGAAACATTGGTGGCCGACGCGACCAGCGGCGCGGATGCGCTGGAGTATTTCGGTGGGCTTGCCGCCTCGTTGACCGGCGAACACATCCCGCTAGGCGGAGGCGACTTTGTCTACACAATCCGCGAGGCGCTGGGCGTGTGCGTTGGCATCGGCGCTTGGAACTATCCGACCCAAATCGCCTGCTGGAAGGGGGCACCGGCCTTGGCCTGCGGCAATACGATGGTGTTTAAGCCATCGGAAACCACGCCCCTGTCCGCACTGCAAGTGGCCGAGATTCTTATCGAAGCCGGTGCGCCCAAAGGCGTCTACAACGTGGTGCAGGGCTATGGCGATGTTGGAGCGTCGTTGGTGACTGATCCGCGCGTGGCCAAGGTTTCGCTGACCGGATCGGTACCGACAGGACGCAAAGTCTATGCTGCCGCGGCCGATGGCATGAAACACGTCACCATGGAACTGGGTGGCAAATCCCCAATGATCGTGTTCGACGATGCCGATATCGAAAACGCCGTTTCAGGCGCGATCTTGGGTAATTTCTATTCTTCGGGGCAGGTGTGCTCCAATGGTACCCGTGTGTTTGTTCAGAAAGGCATCAAAGAGGAATTTCTGGCCCGTCTGTCCGAACGCCTCACCACCGCGAAAATCGGCGATCCTCTGGACGAAGATGTCAATTTCGGTCCCATGGTCAGCGAAAACCAGATGAACATTGCGCTGGGCTATGTCGAAAAGGGCAAGGCTGAAGGCGCGCGGTTGGTGTTCGGGGGTGACCGGATCGAAGGCGATGGTTTCTACATGCAGCCCACCGTATTTGCTGATGTCACCGACGATATGACCATAGCGCGTGAGGAAATCTTTGGTCCAGTCATGTCAGTACTGGATTTCGACACCGAGGCAGAGGTCATGGCCCGCGCCAACGATACCGAGTTCGGGCTGGCCGCAGGTGTTTTCACCAATGATCTGACCCGCGCCCACCGCATCGTGGCCGGTTTTGAGGCGGGCACCTGCTATATCAATACCTACAATCTTGCTCCGGTCGAGGCCCCCTTTGGTGGCTCGAAAATGTCGGGGGTCGGGCGCGAGAACTCGAAACTTGCGATCAACCACTTCAGCGAGATGAAAACGGTCTACGTTTCGATGAACGACGTAGAAGCACCCTATTGATCCGAACGGACAATCATTGCCTTGTTTCCTGCGCAATATCGCAGGGAGCAAGGGAAAACCGCACGTGTCCTGCGGCTGAAATTGCAGTTGGCTCGTCCGCGTTCAATAGGCTAGGCGCCAGTCAACGCCATGCCATGGTTGCAGGTTTAGGTGCTAATCTATGCCAACTTTCCCTTTATTAGAGACATACATGAGCGCGCCGTTTCTATTCCTGATCTAGCATTTGAAACATTTCAGCGATCCTTTGGCGAAGATCTGTACTGTCCTTTAACAGTTGTTCTGCATCGGCCAGCGGCTTGTCAGGTTCGCGCACTTGTGGCGACGTTAGCTCTTGAGTCAATTGAGCCATCTGGCTGAATTTCGCGCCATGTTCCAAATCGACTTCATTGGCCTGATCCGCCAGCCAAAACAGCCGATTGGCCTCGTCAATACGATCCACGTTACGCTTGAGAGAACCGGCTTTTGAGTAATCCCCTGCCTGGACCAACGCCTCTGCTCGCAACGCAATTGCCTCATCCGCCGGATCGTCGGCTAATTCCAACATAGCTTGATGCGGACGCTGGGCCAAAAGAGCTGCCTTAGCCCGTAGGCGGGCGCGCTCGCCACGCCTCACGCTGTCCTGGGGGCGTTTTGCCAGAGCGTGCGCCTGTCGCGAAAACCCAAGATCCACCAACCTTGCTGAAACGGCAACGGCGGCATCAGTTGTCAGGTTCAACGTCTGTGCCGATGGCATGCTGAGGATGCGGCGCAGAAAAGTGGTATCATCGGCCCGCTCGGTCATAATAATAACCACACGATTCAACGCCTCGGCGTTTTCCGTGTCTTCCGGAAATTCCCCTACGAGGTCGAGCGCAGCATCAAAGTCATCACCCAGACTCAGAGCAACAGCGTGCGTTCGCAGCATCATGGGGCCGATCTCGGCCCTGCGAAACTCGACCGTGTAAGATTCGGCCAAGTCAATGTCCTGAGGTGAGACAGCTCCGCGGTCGGCCCAGCGTTTGTCGACAAGGCGGGCCAATGCCAGGGGGGCTTCCAGCGAGGCGAAAGGGGATTCGATGACCTTGGTGAGCAAGGCTTCGGTCTTGGAAGCCTGCCCCTCAGCCGATGAAACGTTGGCGTTGGCTCGCGTTACATTCGCGCTGGTTTGTGTCTTGACGCGATCCACTGAACGTAAAACGCGGCGGGCGGCTTCCAATTCGCCACCATCCACAAAAATATCCGAAAGCGTCGGGCCGACATGGCGCCGCAAGTGATCCGGCAAGCGCGCAAATGTTTGCTCGATAGCAGTCAGGTTGGCATCCTCGTGCAAACGACCTTCGGAAAGCGCGGCCCACAAAGCCGCATCGCTATCGCATCGCTGAAGCCCAGAGAATGGGTTCTTTTTAGTCAACGGACCGTGATCCAGAATGTGGGCTACGGCTGCGATCCGTTGTGCCTCTGCAGATTGCTCGTCCAGCAGGCCAAGAGCCGTATGTGCCTCAGCCCCGAAACCGAAGTAGGCATAGAGTTTGGCCAATTGCAGTGCTTGGGTTTTGTCGACGGCGTCGAATTCCTGATAAAGCCTGGATCGCAGTTGCGCCGTTTGTTCGGAAAACGGACGATTGTCGGACCAGTCGTCAAACGCCAATTCGGCACTGGAGACACAAGGGGGGAGGCGTTCGACCGGTGGAATATCCGGCCCCAATAGCCCATTGAGATCGTCCAAGATCGAAGTCACCTGGACATTCAGTTCCACATCGGAAGGCAAAAACAGGCTCTGATTATGATGTGTCGCGCGTGGTCCCACCGGGGCAATCTTCAGGTCAACGATGCCACGGTCCGCGCCTTGCAACAGCCGCGTTGACAGTTGAGACTCAAAGCCGCTCGCATTCAGGTTCAGCAACGGCAGAGCTAGCGCATCTAATGCCTGATCAGGTCCAGGCGCTTTGTCTTGTTTTGGGGTTTTGGGCAGGACGGGCGCGGGAATGTCGCTGGTCAGTGGCGGCGGAAAAGTTCCCGGCGCGATGTCCACCACAATCATTGTCTGCTTGAACAGAAAAGCCGAGGCGGAGCAGTCGCATCCAAACTCCATCTCAAGGGCAGCGCCCGGTTCCGGTTGGGAAATTGTCGCCAGTCGATTTTGGGTCAGCCGCTGAAAAACCGACCCCGTTTCAAAGACCACATCCTCCAGCGCGACGTTCAGGCGGGCGCCGTTCTTTGTCTGTTTCAAGATCCAACCGGTGTCTGGCGGGACCTGAACAACCAGTCTGGTATAGCCATCATGTTCACCGGAACGTACCGTTAGATCGCGCGCGGTCGCTCCGTTGGCTGCCGCCATGATGGCGAAGACCAGGATCGCAAACCGAGTCATGCCGCCGCCTGTTTGAGCTCTTTCAGCGCTTCTTCCAGTTCGGTAAAGTCCGGTCGGTTATGGGTCGGCGTGTTCTGGCGCCCGACCTCAATGCACATCGCTGCGTTGTGGTTGTGTAGATTAGCGACCAATACCTCCTTGATTAGCTGATAAAAATGGTTGTCCTCTTCAACGACGGCTTTCAGTTTGCCCGCAAAGGGACCGACCAGACCATAGGCCAGAAACACCCCGAGAAAGGTCCCGACCAGAGCGCCACCGATCAGTTTACCCAGCACTTCGGGTGGTTGATCGATGGAGCCCATTGTTTTGATCACCCCCAGAACCGCCGCCACGATGCCCAGAGCGGGCAGACCATCCGCGACCGTCTGCAATGCGTGGCTGGAATGCATGGCGTGGTGGAAATTCGCCTCCATCCGCTTTTCCAGCACCTCCTCCACCTGATGCGGATCGTCGTAGTTCATCGACGCGGACCGCATGGTATCGCAGATCAGATCAACCGCCTCTTTGTCTGCCTTTATCTTGGGGTAGGCCGAGAACAGAGACGAGTTTTCCGGGTCTTCGATATGTTGCTCAACCTCGACCGGGTTGGCTTTGGCAATGCGGATCAGGGAAAACAGCAGGCACAGCAGGTCGCGGTAATCCTCTGGCTTCCACTTTGGCCCCTTGAACACCTTTCCCATGTCCTTGGCCGTATGTTTGACAGCGCTCATGTCGTTGCTGATCAGGAAGGCTCCGACCGCAGCACCGCCGATCATCATCATCTCAAAAGGCAAAGATTTCAGGATGATGGTCATCTTGCCGCCCGCAGCCAGATAACCGCCGAACACCATGGCGAAAATGACGACAATTCCGATAAGTCCAATCATGGGGGGTCTCCAGCAAAGCCTTGCACGGGGTTAGTTATTATTCCTGAGGAGCCGCAGCGTTGCGGCCCGCCATAATGACGCTGATCGTGTAAGCGGCCTCGGGGCTCAGCCCCGCCAGAACGCCAGCAGCGGCATCCGGCGGCATGCGCGACAGGAAGCCAGCGGCAAAACCGGGGTCCATCGTTTCAAACAAAGCGGCGGCGTCTTTTGGTTTCATACTTTGATAGACATCCGTCAGACGCGTGAGGTCTGTCTCGGCAGCCTTTTCCGCAATGGCGAGCGTTTGGCGCAGGGCCTCTTCAGCCTCTTGCAGGGCAACTATGCGCGTCTCGATCGCTTGGTCGGCAATGGCCAACGCCTTTTCCTTGTCCAGAACAGCCGCCTCGCGTTGCTTCAGGGCTTCTTCCCGGCGTAGCAACTCGGTCAGTAAGATCTGTGCCCCAGGCAATTCGGCCCGTGTCTGATTGGCTTCTGGCATTGACGGTTCGGCACCTTTTGCCAAGGCGGGACCCGCTTCCAAACCTACGCGAATCGCAGCAGATCCGATCATTAACAACGAGATGACCGCCAGCACGCCACTTTTGGGGCGTTTTTCGGTTGGCTTGCGGGTCATGTCGATACCTCACCCCGAGAGCGGTCATGCCGGAAGAACATCAAGCCATCGGGCCGCTTGGCCGGAGTTTCGGGTTCCATTTCCTCGGGTTTTTTGACCTCATCAGCGGTTGCAGTTGGTTCTGCGGTTTGATCGGCCGCTTCAACATTGCCTTCCGGCCCTGCAGGCTGTTCGCTCAATTCAGTTGAGCTTTCTGCCTCCTCGACGATCGCATCGGGATCTGCGCTTGTCCCCTTTGGGGGCTTGGCGGGTTCAGCTTCGGCAGCCTTCGCGGCCATGTCCTCGGTCGGAACGACGTCGTGCATAGCGGCCATCATCAGCTCCAGACGCTGAGCGACCGATTCAGCGCGTTGTGTAAGTTCTTTCAGAGCCTCACCGGATTGGTCCGATGCCGCGCGCGCTGCACCAAGCGACTTCTTCAACTCATCCGCCTGTGAGGACAGAACGGCGACCGCGCCGCCAACACCCTTATCCAGATCCGTGAATCGTTTGAGCCGCCTGGACAACACGAAACAATAAAGACCCGCACCCAGCGCCCCGGCGACCAGCAAAATATCTGCAATCAGCTCCAATTCCGCCTCCTAATTCAGTACAAATTCCATCACGAGGACATCGCGTACGCGCCCCTCGCCGACGACAATTTCAATGCGCCGCAGCAGGTGGCCGCGGATGCGCATCAGGGCGAGCGAATCCTCAAGATCCGACACTTCGACCGCGCGTAGATAGCCATTCAGAATGTCCATGATTCGCGGTTTCATCTTTTCGACATCGGTGGCGTATTGGCTGTTCACCTCAAGCTGAGCGTGAAATTTCAGATGTCGCGAATCGCCTGCATTGACCGAGACGATCACCGGCGGAAGGTCGATGAACCCCACCTGCGGCAACGCCTTAACTGCCTTGCCCTTGTTCTTCTCTTTTGCCTCTTCCGCCACGGGTTTCCCGCCAAAGGGCAACATGCCCGATGTGGTCAGGAAATACCCGCTTGCGGCCCCGGACACTGCCAGTATCACCCCGACAACAAGTCCTTTTTTTCCAGACTTTACCGGGGCTTCTGCCTGTTCTGCAGTCGCGTCAGTCATGACGTCCTCATTGCTGTGTTCTGGAATCGTCATAACCCGGCAGGGACTAACCGATTGTTAAGGGCAATCGTCCAAACAGGAGATGCGCCGGGCAGAATGTCGGCGAGTCGGAGGTGAGCGTGCAGCAGATCGGAACTGTCTGGGCAAGTTTGGACAGGCGTAAACAAATCATCGTTGCCGGTGCGGTTGTGCTGGTGTTTCTTGGGGTCCTTGCGATGTCGCGCCTGGTGACGGCGCCGTCGATGACCCTGCTTTATGCGGGGCTGGAAAGTAGCGCGGCGGGGGATATAGTTCGATCGCTGGAACAGCGCGGTGTTACGTACGAGATTCGCGGCGGCTCGATCTACGTGCCCGGTTCGCAGCGGGATGAGCTGCGCCTGACCCTGGCCAGCGAATGGCAATCAGGGCTATGAGCTGCTGGACTCTCTCAGCGGATTCGGCACTACGTCGCAGATGTTCGACGCCGCCTATTGGCGCGCGAAAGAGGGTGAGTTGGCCCGGACCATCGTCGGAAGCCCTCATGTCAGCCAAGCACGGGTCCATATTGCCAACGGATCGACCAATCCGTTTCAGCGCAGCGTTGCTCCGACGGTTTCGGTCTATCTTGTGCCGTCGGGGGCTCAGATCACCTCGGATCAGGCCAAGGCGATCCGGTTTCTGGTGGCTTCGGCGGTCAGTGGACTGGCGCCCGAGAATGTTACCGTTGTCGATTCAAATGGTGTAGTGATCGGCGCGCAAGAGACGGCTGTGGCTGCCGACACGGCCGATGACAAGGCGCGCCAGTTGCGCGAACGGGTGATGCGACTGATCGAGGCGCGCGTTGGCGCAGGGAATGCCGTGGTTGAGGTCAGTGTAGATACGGTGACCAAGACCGAATCCATCCGCGAACGCCGTTTTGACCCCAATGGTCGCGTGGCCATCAGTACTGACGTCGAAGAACGCTCAGACAGTGCCCGCAACCAATCTGCGGATGTCACTGTGGCCTCGAACCTGCCTGATGGCGATGGTGCTGGCGGAGACGAATCGAATTCCAACGCGACCCAGACGCGAGAGCGGGTGAACTATGAGGTGTCTGAGACAGAGCTTGAGGTTCACAATGCCCCGGGCGCGATCAAACGCCTGACGGTCGCGGTTCTTGTCAACGGAACGCGCGCGGTGGACGCGGCCGGGGTGGAAAGTTTTGAACCCATGCCCGAGGCCGAGATGGACGCGCTGAAAGAGCTGGTGGCCTCTGCGGTTGGGTTCGATGAGACGCGCGGGGACGTTATCACACTGAAATCGCTGGATTTGCCGGTGATTGAGCCGCAGGGCACGCTGGCCTCGGCCTCAGTCTGGCAAAAGGTGCATTTCGATGTGATGTCGCTGATCCAGATGGCCGTTCTGGCGCTTGTCTCTTTGGTGCTTGGGCTGTTCGTGATCCGTCCGATTCTGATGAAACCGTCGATGGCACCGGCAGTGCTGCCAGCAGGCGCATCATCCGAACCCGAAGCTTTTCTGACCGGAGAAATTGCGACGGATGAGGACGGTCAATTCACGCCACTTCCCGGGCAATCCGTTGCCGGGGACGTTCCGGCGCTGGCCGCGCAGCCGGGTGCTGATCCGGTGGATCGGTTGCGCGCGATGATCGGCGACAAACAGGAAGAGACCGTCGAGATCTTGCGCAGTTGGCTTGAAGAAGGCGAGGAGCGTGTTTGATGTCGATTGCCCATCTTCTTGAGGATTTCACCCTGCAGGCTGGTGGTGGCAAGCTGCACCTGCTGGATGAGGACGCGTTGGAAGAACAACGGCTGGCGGCCTTTGAACAAGGTTACAGCGCCGGTTGGGAAGACGCGGTTCAGGCGCAGGAACAAAGCCGGGGCCAGGTCTCGGCCGAACTGGCCAAATCACTTGAGGACATGTCCTTCACCTATCACGAGGCGGTCACGCGGATGACCCTGTCGCTGGAGCCGATGTTTCAAAGCCTGGTGCAGGTTGTTTTGCCCGAGACGCTGGATCGCGGCTTTGCCGCGCGGCTGGTGGAACAGCTGGCGGACATGGCGCGTGAACAGGTCGGCCAGCCGATGCAGATCTTCGTGCCTGCGGGCCGCATGGATGAGGTTGAGGCTCTGTTGCCGCAGGATCTGTCGTCACCCACCCGCGTGATTGAAGACCCGTCGCTAGGGTCCGGACAGGCCCGATTGCAGGTCGGCACCTCGCGGCGCGAGGTGGATTGCAGCGGACTGCTTGCCTCGGTCGCGGGGGCATTCGACGCATATGTATTTGAGGCAAAAGAGGCAGTGAACAATGAGTGACCCCCAGACCACGAAATCTGAAAAAGCTAACCCTTTCGAAGCTGTCCCGATCGAGGTCACGGTCTCGGTCGGGCGCGCGCGACCCTTGATCCGCGACCTGCTGAACATGGGTGAGAACGCCGTGCTGACGCTGGACAAACGGATCGAGGACCCGGTCGATCTGTATGTCGGCGATCAACTGGTCGCCCGTGGCTTGCTGGAAGAAATGGAGGGCGATCAGGCCGGACAACTGGCCGTACGCCTGACCGAGATTGCGGATTTGCAGAACGGGATCGGTTGATGCGGCTGTTGCTCTGGCTGGTTGTCGCGCTTGCGATCTTGTCCCCATCGCTGGCTGTGGCACAGGAGGTGTCGCTGTCATTGGGTGAGGGCGGCTCGATCTCGGCGCGGACCATCCAGTTGATCCTGTTGATCACCATCCTCAGCCTTGCACCGGGGCTAGCGATCATGATCACCTGTTTTCCGTTTTTGATCACCGTTCTGGCCATTCTGCGGCAGGGCATCGGGCTGCAGCAATCGCCGCCCAATATGCTGATCGTCAGCCTGGCGATGTTCCTGACCTATTTCATCATGGAGCCGGTGTTTTCTGAGGCATGGATCACCGGCATCCGCCCGATGGTCGAGGAAAGGATGGAGGTTGAGCCAGCGCTACAGATCGCCATTCAACCGTTTCGTGCCTTTATGGCGGCGCGGCTGGACCCGGATACGTTTCACGCCATGGCGGCCCTGCGCCCCGATGGCAATGCAATTGCGCTGTCGCCCGAAGCACCGCTTTCGATCCTGATGCCTTCGTTCATGCTTTCGGAAATTGCGCGGGCCTTTCAGATTGGGTTCCTGATCTTCCTGCCGTTTCTGATCATCGATCTGGTGGTGGCGGCGGTGCTGATGTCGATGGGGATGATGATGGTGCCGCCTGCGACCGTTTCCTTGCCGTTCAAGCTGGCGTTTTTTGTCATCGCCGACGGCTGGTCGCTGATCGCCGGGGCTTTGGTGCGCAGCTACATGACCTGAGCCATCATTGCCGGGTGATCTGTAGTCGCGCACGCAGACCCTGATCCCCGGCCTCGAAGCTAAGTGATCCGCCATGCTGTTCGGCAATCGTGGCGACGATGGTCAGGCCCAGACCGAACCCGTCGGACGAACCGATGTTAGAGCCGCGCCGGAATGGGGCCATCAGCGCCTCGATATCCGAAACAGACAAATCGGCCCCTTTATCCTCGACCGTGATAGTGGCCATGCGGGCGTCGGTTTCCAGCTGAACTTCGGCATGACGGCCATATTTCAGGGCGTTGTCGATCAGGTTAGTCAGCGCCCTTTTCAGAGAAATAGGCCGCCCCATCACCAGCATGCGCCGCGTTTCGGGCAGCGATCCGTGCCCGCGCCGGGACATAAAGACCGAGGGCGCGCCCTCAATCGCGACCGGGGCGATTTTTTTAAGTGTCACCGGCAGGTCCATGTCCTGATAATCGGCGACCAGAGACTCGACCAGTGCCGTCAGGGAAATCTGTTGCGGTTCCTCGACGCTCAGCTCTGACCGCGTATAGGTCAGCACGCTTTCGATCATGCCGGTCATCTGGTCCACATCGGCCTCAAGCTTTTCGCGCAGCTCATCATCGGCGATCAAGGCGGCACGCAGGCGGACCCGTGTGGCAGGTGTACCGAGGTCGTGACTGACGCCGGACAGAACCGTCGCGCGTTTTTCCAGTTGCATCCGTTCGTCATCCAGATGCGCGTTCACGGCCGAAACGATATCACGCAGTTCGGCAGGACCGTCTGCGTCATAGCTGTTCGGCCCACCCCTGCGCTTGCGGTCGCGTAGGGCTGTGGCAAAGCGGGTAAAACTGTCCGAGACATTGCCGACCGAGGTCAAAATCATCGCCAGCGCCACAATTGCGGCCAGAATGGCAGGCAGGCGCAGGTCGGCGGGGGCGGCCTTGCAACCCCAGATATCGGTGCCGTCCACCTGTTGCCAGTCATTGACTCCAAACCGTGCGATCAGGATCGGCTCGCTGCAATATGTGGCCAGCAGCCGGGTGAGGTTGCCCATTTTCTCTGGCGCGGTCTGATCGATCCCGGACAGGATATCCGAAACCGGATAGACCAAACGATCGGACATCACAGCCAATGTCAACTCACTCCCACCCAGTGGGTCGGTGGGGTCGGTCAGGATCGACAGGTTGGTGACAAAGCTGCGATCCGACAGTCCCGGCAATTGTTCGAATTGCCCGGCATCGGCCAGCTGCGCAGGACCGGGAGGCAGGGCGGTGATCGAGATGCCGGGCGGTGGTGTCTGTCCTACGCGCAGGTCCTCGTAAACCGAAAAGCCTGCGACATAGGCACGTGTCAGAAAAACGTCCCACGCGCGCGCCGAGGCGAACCATAACCCTGCGGCAAGCAGTCCCGAGGCAAAGGCCGCCCCGGTCCAGATCCAGCCCAGGTTGCGCAGGCGCGGAGCGCGGGTTGTCATGCGTCCTCTTCCACCGAGACCTCGGCAGCGAAGACGTAGCCGACCCCGCGTTCGGTCCGCAGCATTTGCGGGTCTTTCGGATTGGCCTCGATCTTGGACCGCAGCCGCCCGACCAGCATGTCGATGGCGCGGCCTTGTGTTTCTGGTTGGTCGACGCTTCCGGTGACATCCAGCGCGGCGGCGATTTCATCCCGGGTCAGGGGGATATGCGGGTTCGCCAACAGAACCTTGAGCAGCGCGGTTTCGCGTTGCGACAGCGACACCAGATAGCCCTCGGGCGAATGCACTTCATCCCGTTTGCCATCATAGCTCCAGTTGTTGAACCGAAAGCTCTTGGTCCGGCGGCGATAGGCCAGAGAGGGCGTGCGACGGGCCCGCTGCATTACGGCGCGCACACGGGCCAGCAGCAATTGGGGGTTGAAGGGCTTGGCGATATAGTCATCGGCCCCGACCTCATACCCCGCCATACGCTGGTGATCGGCGGACAGGGCCGAGACCAGAATGATCGGCACGTCCTGCTCTGCCCGCAGGCGGGCGCAAATCTCGACCCCGTTTTCGTCCCCCAGCATCACGTCCAGCAGGATCAGATCAATCCGGCCTGCGGTCAGATGCGACCGGATCTCGCTTTCGGAACTGGCAGGCAGAGCGATGAACCCGTTCTGTTGCAGGAACTGGGTCATCATCGACCGCATCTCGGGGTCGTCATCCACCACCAATAGTCGCGGAATGCTCACGCGGTTCTCCCTCCCAATTTCTGCTCCTCCGACATCATGCATTGTAACGAATGGAAACAGATTCAATATCAACGTAACACGCTGTAACAAAAGCGGTGAAAAATTGGGCGGTGAAGGGCATTTGCCCCGGATTACACATTGTCAGACGGCAAACTGGCCGCAGTATGGCGGGCATCGCTGCTTCGGCAGTCACAAAGTTCTCTAGGGAGGAGACACGAAATGAAGCGTTTTGCATTTGCGACCGTTTCGACTTTGGCCGTTGTGGCCGGGTCGTCGGTTCTGGCCGGTCCACAGGCTGAGGTTCTGCACTGGTGGACCTCTGGGGGTGAGGCCAAATCGGTGGCCGTTCTGCAGGAAGAGTTCGCCTCGAATGGCGGCACCTGGACCGATATGCCCGTCGCCGGTGGCGGTGGTGATGCGGCGATGACCGCGCTGCGTGCCCGCGTTCTGTCGGGCAATGCTCCGACGGCGGTTCAACTCAAAGGCCCCGCCATTCAGGAATGGTATGAAGAAGGCGTTCTGGCCGATATCTCCTCTGTCGCCGAAGCCGAAGGCTGGGCGGACGTGCTGCCAGCTTCGATTGCCGGCCATATGATGTGTGAAGGTGCCTGGTGCGCCGCACCGGTGAACGTGCACCGCGTCGATTGGATCTGGGCCAACGCAGACGTTCTGGCTGCGAACGGCATCGAAATGCCAACAACGTGGGACGAATTCAACGCCGCCGCGACCAAGCTGATGGATGCCGGTGTCATCCCGCTGGCCCATGGCGGTCAGGCGTGGCAGGACGCCACCGTGTTCGAAGCGGTTGTGCTGGGCGTTGGCGGCCCAGAGTTTTATCAGAAAGCGCTGGTTGATCTGGACCCCGAGGCGCTGACCTCGGACACGATGGTGCAGGTTTTTGACCAGATGCGCCTGATGCGCGGTTATGTGGATGAGAACTTTTCGGGTCGCGACTGGAACCTTGCCACTGCGATGGTGATGAACGGCGAAGCGGCGTTTCAGATCATGGGAGACTGGGCCAAGGGTGAGTTCCTGGCGGCGGGCAAAACCCCCGGTGAGGACTTCCTGTGCGCCTCGACCCCCGGCGACGGCTATCTGTACAACGTCGACAGCTTTGCCATGTTCGACGTGGATGGCGATGACAAGAAAGCCGGTCAGGACCTGCTGGCCAAGCTGATCGTCGCACCGAACTTCCAGAAAGTGTTCAACCTGAACAAAGGCTCGATCCCTGCACGCACAGACGTTGCACTGGATGACTTCGACATCTGTGCCAATCTGTCGGCCGAAGATATGGGCGCGACCTCGGCAAGCGGTTCGCTGCTGCCGTCCTATGCTCATGGTATGGCGCTGCGCGGGTCGCAGTCCGGTGCGATTACGGATGTTGTGACTGCGCACTTCAACTCGGATATGTCGTCGGCTGACGCAGTTCAGCAACTGGCGACTGCAGTGGCAAACAGCTACTGATCCAACACGCTCTGCCCCCTATATTGAGGGGCAGAGCATCTTTCCCCGGAGGAAAAAATGTCCGAATGGCTGGAAAACCACCTGCCCAAGGTGGTGCTGGCACCGTCGTTCATTGCCGTATTGATCTTTGTCTACGGCTTTATCGGATGGACGGCTTGGGTGTCACTAACCCGATCGAAACTACTGCCGAAATACGAGATCAAGGGCTTCATCCAGTATGAACGCCTGTTCGACTCCCCGCGTTGGGATACGGCAATCAACAACCTTTATATCTTCGGCGCGCTGTTCATCGTGATCGCGATGGTGCTGGGCTTGTTGCTGGCCATCCTGCTGGATCAGAAAATCCGCGTCGAAGGGGCGATCCGCACGATTTACCTGTACCCTATGGCGCTGTCGATGATCGTGACCGGTACTGCGTGGAAGTGGATTCTGAACCCCGGTCTGGGCATTGAATCCATGGTTCAGGGCTGGGGCTTTACCAATTTCGAGTTCGACTGGCTGGTGAACCCGGACTACGCCATCTACACCATCGTGATGGCTGCGATCTGGCAAAGCTCGGGCTTCGTCATGGCGCTGTTCCTTGCCGGTCTGCGCTCGGTGGACGGAGAGATCATCAAGGCAGCCCAAGTCGATGGCATCCCCACATGGCGCATCTATACGGCGATCATCATCCCCTCGATGGCACCGATCTTCCTGTCTGCCTTCATCGTGCTGGCCCACCTTGCGATCAAGAGCTTTGACCTTGTCATCGCCCTGACAGGCGGTGGTCCGGGTTACGCTACCGATCTGCCAGCAACCTACATGTACGCCATGGCGTTTTCGCGCGGCGATATTGGTCAGGCGGCCTCTTCTGCAATGATCATGATGCTTGTCGTCTTTGCAATCGTGGTTCCTTATCTTTACTCAGAGCTGAGGGCGAAAAATGACTGATCTGTCGATGCCCCAATCCCAATCTCAAACCCGCACCCAAAGCGCCGCTGGCAAGATTGCCCTGCGTTGGCTGCTTTATGTCCTGCTGGGCCTGTTTGCGCTGTATTACCTGATGCCGCTGTTCGTGATGCTCACCACATCGCTGAAAAGCCTTGAGGAAATCCGCACCGGCAGCCTTATTTCCCTGCCACGTGAAGTCAGCTTTGACGCGTGGAAAACCGCATGGTCCGGCGCTTGCACCGGTATCCAGTGCGAGGGTCTGCGGCCTTACTTCTGGAACTCTGTCCTGATCGCGGTGCCTGCTGTGGCCATCTCGACCCTGCTGGGCGCGCTGAACGGTTATGTCGTGGCGCAGTGGCGGTTCAAAGGCGCCAACATCATCTTCTCGCTGATGCTGTTTGGCTGCTTCATCCCGTTTCAGGTGGTTCTGCTGCCAATGGCGCGTCTGCTGGGCCTGATGGGGATCGCCGGGACCATTCCGGGTCTGATTTTTGTCCACGTGATCTACGGGCTGGGCTTCACCACGCTGTTCTTCCGCAACTACTATGTCACCATCCCGTCCGAACTGACCAAGGCCGCCCGGGTTGATGGCGCAGGCTTCCTGCGGATTTTCTGGTCGATCTTCCTGCCGCTGTCGCTGCCCATCATCGTGGTGACCGTGATCTGGCAGTTCACGCAGATCTGGAACGACTTCCTGTTCGGCGTGTCGTTCAGCCAGGCGGGCACACAGCCCGTAACCGTGGCGCTCAACAACATCGTAAACTCCACCACCGGCGTCAAAGAGTACAACGTCGATATGGCCGCCGCGATCATCGCGGGGCTTCCGACGCTGCTCGTCTATGTCGTTGCCGGTAAGTATTTCATCCGCGGCCTGACCGCTGGCTCTGTGAAGGGATAAGACCCATGGCTCCTATTCTCGACATCAACAAACTCTACAAGAACTACGGCGCAACCGAGATTCTGAAGGACATCAATATCTCGATCGAACCGGGCGATTTCCTGGTGTTGGTCGGCCCCTCGGGCTGCGGTAAGTCCACCCTGCTGAACTGCATCGCAGGGCTTGAGGAGATCACCGGCGGCACCCTGTCGATTGGTGGCAACGACATGACCCATGTCAGCCCCAAGGACCGCGACATCGCGATGGTGTTCCAGTCCTACGCTCTGTATCCGACCATGACCGTGGCTAAGAACATCACCTTCGGCATGAAAGTGCGCGGTGTCGATCAGGCGACGCAGGACGCCAAGCTGAAAGAGGTCGCCCAACTGCTTCAAATCGAACCTCTGCTGAACCGCCGCCCCAGCCAGTTGTCCGGCGGTCAGCGTCAGCGGGTGGCGATGGGTCGGGCGCTGGTGCGCGATCCCAAGCTGTTCCTGTTTGACGAGCCGCTGTCCAACCTCGACGCCAAGCTGCGGGTCGAGATGCGGACCGAGATCAAGAAGCTGCACCAGACCTTGGACGCATCCATTGTCTACGTGACCCACGATCAGATCGAAGCGATGACGCTGGCGACGAAGATTGTGGTTCTGAAAGGCGGGATCGTGCAGCAGATCGGCACTCCGGCCGAGATCTACAACAACCCGGCCAACCTGTTTGTGGCTGATTTCATGGGCTCGCCTGCGATGAACTTGATCCCGGCGCAGGCGACCAACAATGGGTCGGGTACCCAGATCGCAATCTCGCGTGAAGCAGGTGAGACGCTGGTTCTGAACGATGCCCGCGATCTGTCTTTGCCGCAGGACGTCATCCTGGGCCTGCGCCCCGAGGATATCGCCGAGGCCGGGTTCCGTGCCGGGGCTGGCGTGCAAGAGGCCGCCTGCATGGTTGATATGGTCGAACCTGCGGGCGCAGACACTTACGTCGTGTCGGAGTTGGGCGGCAAACAAGTCACCGCGCGCCTGCACGCGGAAACCAGCGCGCAGGCAGGCAAGATGCTCAATCTCGCCTTTGATATGAGCAAAGTGTCTTACTTTGCCAAGGAAACCGGCGAGCGCTTGAACTGAATACAAAACGCCGCGTGAACCCTATCGCGCGGCGTTTTTTTACCTGGTGAACCGGATCAGCTGAGCTTGTTCTGGTTCATATCCTTGATCAGACGGTTCAAATCACCGCCACGGGCATCTAGCATGGCGCCAATTTCGGTGCGCTCGGTCAGCAGCATATTCACGCCTTCGATGAACATGTTGAAGAACTTGTCGCGGCCCGATTTGTCCGAAACCAGGAATGTGACTTCGAACGGGGACGACCCCTGCAGTTTGACCGAAGTGCGCACCTCGTATCCTGCCTTGATCTTGCGGGCGTTGCGCACGGTGACCTGACCACCGATGAATTCGCGGAAGCGGCGTCCGTATTTGTTCGAGATATAACCCTGAAACGCTTTGGTGAATTGATTGATCTGGGATCGGCTCGCCGAACGGCCATCCGCACCCAGCACATAACGCGCCATAATCGGCACATCGGCATATTGCACAAAGATTTTCTCGAAATCGCGGATCATGGCTTTCTCGGATTTGCCCGAGGCGATCACGCGATTGATATCGTCCACTACGTTCACGACCAACGCTTTGGCGCTGGCCTCGGTCTGTGCAAATGCGGGCAGAGCGGCCATTATTGTGCCGGCCAAACTGGTTGCAATAAAATTGCGTCTGTTCAAATAGTTATTCAGCATAGGGGTCCTCGTAGGGGTCTAGGTAGGGGTCCCTGACAGGGTCGGTCCCGGTTTCGGCATAGGGGTCATCATACAGTCCCAGATAGGCTTCCTCATCATCGCGTGCCAGTTCAAAGCGACGGTTTTGGATATAAATTGTCTGTGCCTGCGCATAGCTGTCGGCGCTTTCGTACAGGATCGAATCAACCGTATCCGAGAACCGACCCCTGTCGCCCATCCGGCGGACAACTTCGGCATAAACTCCCAGGTTGTCAGCTGGTCGTGTCGGGGCGAAATCAATTGGGTTGGTGAACAGGTTGACTACGACCCCGATAGCGTCCCGCTGGGTGGACGGGCCGTAGAAAGGCAATTCGACATAAGCACCTTCGCCCACGCCCCAAACGTGCAGGGTTTCCCCGAAATCCGTGTCCACGGGGGGCAGGTTCAGTTCATTGGCAGGCGAAGACAGGCCTACCCCGCCCACAGTCATGTTGATGACGAAGCGCAGCAGCGCATTGCCGGATTGCTTTGGATTGCCCTGCAGCAGGTAATCCACCGCCTGGCTCGGCAAGGATAAGTTTTCGGCAAAATTGTTGAAGCTGGTCACCATCGGATCGGGGACAATCTTCACGTACCCTTTAGACGCCGGGCGGAACAGGAACCTGTCGACGCCCAGATTGAACTTGTGAATGCCCCGGTTGGTGTTTTCGTAGGGGTCAAAAACTTCATTCGGGGGGGTGCCTTCCGGGGGACGCGTGGCGCAGGCGCCAAGCACTACCACCAGAGGCAGAACAATCAGGTACTTCAGGCGGGGTCTGCTCAACACGGTCTTTGCCACTCCAACCATTCGGGTTTTGATTGCCCGAACACTTAATCAATACTGCCTGTGGCCATCTAGCATGGCCCAATTCGATGTCACATACTCGTTTCACACTCAATATGAAACAGATAGCGTTTAACCTGCGCGGCGGATGTAGGTAAAGCGGCGCCTGTTCAATTCTTCGGAATAAGAAAAGTTACGCCCACCTTTTCGGCGCGTCCATCCCTGTTTTCGCACTTTTCGAACCGGGCCGTCCCGGTTAGCTTCGCCGCGACTCAAAGATTGGGAGGAAACCTCATGAGCATCGCAGCGAAACTGGAAAGCCTGGGCGTCAGCCTGCCGGACGCGCCAGCACCGGCGGCAAATTACGTGCCCTTCGTACGGGTGGGGAATATCGTCTATGTCTCGGGACAGATTTCCATGGCTGACGATCTGATCACTGGCAAGCTGGGTGACGACATGGAGGTTGAGGCGGGCGCCGAGGCCGCAAAAGTCTGTGCGATCAACCTGCTGGCGCAGGTCAAGGCGGCCTGTGGCGGTGACATCGACAAGCTGGTGCGGGTGATCAAACTGACCGGCTTTGTGAACTCGACCGCGGACTTTACCGCTCAGCCGCAAGTGATTAACGGTGCGTCCGATTTCCTGGTCGAAGCGCTGGGTGAGGCTGGTCGGCATTCCCGTTCGGCTGTCAGTGCCGCGTCGCTGCCGCTGGGCGTGGCCGTCGAAATCGAAGGTATTTTCGAGGTCCAATGACACCGTCCCTGCCGTCCGCGTTCCTGCAGGCCCCGATCTCGCATCGGGCGCTGCATGACAAGACCGACAACCGCCCGGAAAACAGCCGGGCGGCCATTCGTGCCGCGATCGAGGCCGGATATGGTATTGAAATCGACCTGCAACTGACTTCGGACAACCGGGCGATGGTGTTTCATGATTACGACATGACCCGCCTGACCGGACAGTCCGGCCCGATCCAGCAAATTTCGGCTGAAAAGGCGCAGGCGACCCAGTTGCTGCACGCCGATGACGGTATTCCGACGCTGGATGAAGTGTTGGAAATGGTGGACAGCAAGGTACCGCTGCTGATCGAGTTCAAGGATCAGGACGGCGCGATGGGCACCAATATTGGGTCGCTGGAGGCTGACGCTGTTCGTGCGTTGCAGGGCTATGACGGGCCGGTGGCGTTGATGTCGTTCAACCCCAACAGTGTGGCGGAACTGGCGCGCCTCGCTCCGCATTTGCCGCGTGGTTTGGTGACCTGTTCCTACCAACCGAAAGTCGAGCTGCTGCCGCAGGCAGTCTGCGATCACCTGCGTGACATTCCCGATTTCGACCGGGTTGGGGCCAGTTTCATCAGCCATGAGGCTGCGGACCTGTCCCGCCCCCGCGTGGCCGAATTGAAGGCGCGCGGTGTGCCGATCCTGTGCTGGACCGTACGGTCGCCTGAACAAGAGGCACAGGCCCGCGCCGTTGCCGATAATGTGACCTTCGAAGGGTATTTGGCCCCCCATCCGGGTTGAACCCTGTCCCCACGGTCACAGATAATGACCAGAAGCGGAGGGCACATGGATCAGGCGCAAATCGAAGTTCGGGTTCTGGGAACGCTCTCGCAGATTTCTGCGGCAGAGTGGGATGCCTGCGCCTGCCCCGAGGCCGCCGATGGTGGACGGCCTCTTGATCCTTTCACCACTCATCGCTTTCTTTTGGCGCTGGAAAACAGCGGCTCGGTCGGGCCGGGGACCGGCTGGCAGCCGCAATACCTGACCACCTATCTGGACGGGATGCTGATCGCGGCAGCCCCGATGTACGCCAAGTCGCACAGTCAGGGTGAATATATCTTCGACCACAACTGGGCCCATGCCTATGAAAACGCGGGCGGGCGGTATTACCCCAAGCTGCAGATCGCTGTGCCCTTCACGCCCGCCACCGGGCGGCGCTTTCTGGTAAGGCCGGGCTACGAGACGCTGGGCATGTCTGCGTTGGTGCAGGGGGCGGTGCAACTGGCGGCGGATAATCAGGTTTCATCGCTGCATGCCACCTTCTGCACCGAGGACGAGGCGCTGGCAGGCGAACAGATGGGCCTGTTGCTGCGTCAGTCGCAGCAGTTTCACTGGCTGAACGATGATTACGCTGATTTTCATGAGTTTCTGACCGCCTTGTCCTCGCGCAAACGCAAGAATATCCGCAAGGAACGCGCTCAAGCCTGTGGGTTTGGAGGCGAAATCCGTACCCTGACCGGTGATGACTTGCGCCCTGAGCATTGGGATGCGTTCTGGCGGTTCTATCAGGACACAGGCGCACGCAAGTGGGGTTCACCCTATCTGACGCGGCAATTCTTTGATATCGCTCATGAAACCATGGCCGATGACATGGCCCTGGTGCTGGCGGAACGCGACGGGTATGCGATTGCGGGGGCGTTGAACTTCATTGGGCGCGAAACGCTGTTTGGCCGTTATTGGGGTTGTGTCGAACACCATGCCTGCCTGCATTTCGAACTGTGCTATTATAGGGCGATCGACTTTGCCATTGCGGAGGGCTTGGCCCGGGTCGAGGCCGGTGCGCAGGGAGAACACAAACTGGCACGCGGCTATCTGCCCACACGCACGCACAGCTTGCATTGGGTCGCTGACCCGGGCTTTGCCGATGCGATCAGGAAATATCTGGACGCCGAGGCCCACGCAGTGGGAGAAGAGATCGAGATTCTGACGGAATATGGACCGTTCAGGAAATCGAACCCGGAGGAACAGCAATGACCGAACTATTGTCGCCCGAGACCCGCGGACCGCTTCTGGACCCGCTGTTCAATAACGGCTGGACCATGGTCGAAGGCCGGGATGCGATCACCAAAACCTTTATCTTCGAAGATTTCGTGCATGCCTTTGGCTGGATGACTCAAGTGGCGATCTTTGCCGAGAAATGGAACCACCACCCGGAATGGTCCAATGTATACCGCACGGTCGAGGTCACACTGGCCACCCATGATGTAGGCGGGTTGTCTGCGCTGGATGCCAAATTGGCGCGCAAGATGGACAGCCTGTGTTAACGGTTTCCTGAACCGACGCCACCCGCAAGAGACGCTGCGATACCCATCTGTTCGAATTCCGCAGGTGTCACGGTGCCGTCGCTGACATTAATGCCGCTGGGAATGCCGGTTGTCCGGTTGCCGATCTGACGGACACTGCGTGCGGCCAGATTGATGTCGAGACAGCGAGTGTTGTAGCACGTCAGCCCAGACGTGTTGATTTGTATGCGTGTTTGACCGTTTGGCCCTGTCACTACCGGGGCTTGCGGCGCATCACAGGCCGCAAGCAGTGCAAGTGCTCCTAAACCGATCCATTTGTTCATCGCAAACCCCAGATACTAGTCTAACAGACCATTGCCATCCTGATCCGCAGTATTGAAATCATTGTTCATCTGCGCATCGTATTCCGCCCTTGAAATAAAGTTATCATTGTTCCGGTCAACGTCCTGGAACTGTTTTATGTCCAAAAACGGTTTTGCCTCGTCCAATCCAAGTGTTCCATTTTTGTCATCATCCATTTCCTGAAAGGCATAGTCGGAAAAGGCGTTGAACTCGTCTTTGGACAGGAACCCGTCATTGTTTGCGTCGATGGCCTTCAACTCATTTTCGTGCAGTTGCCCAACAGATTCAGCCGAGGCCGCACCAGCCGCCAGAACAACTGCGGCTACTAAAATTACACGTGTCATTCTAGATCTCCTCAGCATGCGAATCTGTTGCCTTGAACAGCGCCGGTTGCTGCACCGGCCCCTGTCAAAATCGCTTTGCCGGATCCGCCGCCGAACTGATTGCCGATGGCGCCGCCGATCAAAGCCCCGCCCAAAGTGCCGCTGAGGCAGGCAATCTCATGCTGGCGGGCTGCTTGTTGTTGTGGCGTAGGGGCTGGGCCGCAGGCGGCAAGCGCGCCCGCTGTGCCCAGCACTAGAGTAAATATCTTTAGTTTCATCAATGAACTCCCTGATTGTATGTCACAACTATTGGCTGATCAGGGGGTTGCATCAAGTTAAATGGCGTTTACGGCCCCAAAGTGACTTGGGGCCATATAGCTTACATTGCGTCCAACAGGCCCTCACCGGCGGAAATTTCGCAAGCGCCGGGGCTTTCTTCCAGGTTGAGTGCGGTGACTTTTCCGTCTTCGACCAGCATCGCATAGCGCTTGGACCGGGCAAAAAGACCGGCGGGCGGGGCGTCGAACTCCATGCCGATGGCTTTGGTGAACTCGGCCGAAGCATCGCCCAGCATGGTCAGGCCGGCATCCGCCGCGCCCGTGGCCTCACCCCAGGCTTTCATCACGAACGGGTCGTTGACCGAAACGCAGATGATCTCATCCACGCCCTTGGCGGTGAACTGATCCTTGGTTCGGATGAAGCTGGGTACATGGGCCGAATGGCAAGTTGGCGTATAGGCGCCCGGCACGGCAAATATCACCACTTTGCGGCCTTTGGTCTTGTCTGAAATCCTCACCTCTTCGGGGCCTTCAGCGCCCATTTGTGTCAGTGTTGCGTCGGGCAGTGTGTCACCTGTTGAAATCATTTTTAAGCTCCTGTCGTTTGGATTTGCAGAGTCGGGCTCAGCCGCAATATAGGTGGTCGCGTGGATGAGACCACGGGAATTCGACACGGTGGGAGGAACATGAGCCATATTGTCGTGATCGGTGCAGGCCAGGCGGGGTCGTCGCTTGTGGCCAGGCTGCGTAAAGACGGGTTTGAAGGGGATATCACGCTGATCGGGGCCGAGCCGCATCTGCCTTATCAGCGTCCGCCCCTGTCCAAGGCTTATCTGCTGGGCGAGATGGAACTGGAACGCCTGTTCCTGCGGCCCGAGAGTTTTTATGCCGAGAACAACATCACCCTGCGTCTGGGTCAGCGGGTCACTGCGATTGACCCGCAAGCCAAGACCGTCACCGTGGGTGACGAGGTGATTTCCTATGACGAACTGGCCCTGACCACCGGATCTGACCCGCGCTACCTGCCTGCTGCCATCGGCGGTGATCTTGCGGGCGTGCATGTGGTGCGCGATCTGGCCCATATCGACGAGATGGAGCCTCGGGTGAAAGACGGCGCGCGTGCCCTGATCGTAGGCGGCGGCTATATCGGGCTTGAGGCTGCGGCAGTCTGCGCCAAGCGTGGGGTCAAGGTGACACTGGTCGAGATGGCGGATCGTATCCTGCAGCGCGTCGCTGCGCCTGAAACCAGCGATTACTTCCGCGCGCTGCATACCGAATACGGTGCCGATATCCGTGAAGGGGTCGGGCTAGATCGCCTGGTTGGTGATAACGGCAAGGTGGTCGGCGCGGTGTTGACAGATGGCACTGAGATTAAGGTTGATTTCGTTGTTGTCGGCGTCGGCATTGTCCCCTCGACACAATTGGCCGAGATGGCGGGGCTGGAGTTGGATAATGGCATCAAAACCGATGCCCATGGCCGTACTTCCGATCCGTCGATCTGGGCGGCGGGGGATTGCGCGTCCTTCCCGCATGGCGCCGCGCGAATTCGTTTGGAGAGCGTGCCAAACGCGATTGATCAGGCCGAGATCGTGGCCCAGAACATGCTGGGTGCGGCAAAGGACTATGTGGCGACGCCGTGGTTCTGGTCGGATCAGTATGACGTGAAACTGCAGATCGCGGGCCTGAACACAGGTTATGATCGCGTTGTGACGCGTCAGGGTGAGGGGCAGACCGTGTCCTTCTGGTACTACAAGGGCGATCAGTTGATCGCTGTCGATGCGATGAACGACCCGCGCGCCTATATGGTCGGCAAACGCCTGATCGACGCAGGCAAAACCGCCGATCCAGCCGTGGTCGCCGACCCGGGTGCGGACCTGAAACCGCTGCTCAAAGCGTGAGGATTATCGCCGGAGAGTTCCGGGGCCGGGCCTTGGCCTCGGTCGGCAAAGGGGACGCGGGCGCACATCTGCGCCCCACCACTGACCGGGTCCGCGAGAGCCTGTTCAACGTCCTCAGCCATCAGATCGACTTTGACGGGCTGCGCGTGCTGGATCTGTTTGCAGGCACCGGCGCGCTGGGGCTTGAGGCCCTGTCGCGCGGAGCGGCGCATGTCACTTTTGTCGATGACGGGCGCGTGGCGCAGGGTCTGATCCGAAAGAATATCGTCCTGACCCACAGCGCCGACCGCACTAACATGATCCGCCGGGATGCCACGCGGCTGGGGGGAAACCCCGGCGCGCCCTATGATCTGATCTTTCTGGACCCGCCTTATGGCAAGTCCATGGGTCAGAAGGCCCTCGACGCCCTTTCCCAAGACTGGGTCGCCGAAGGTGCCTTGATCGTGTGGGAGGAAAACGCGCCGATGCAGACGCCTGCCGGTTTCACTTTGCAGGACAGCAGGAAATACGGCGACACACATATCACCTTGATGTGGAGCGGAGAGCCCGATGCATGATCTGGTCATCTTCGATTGCGACGGCGTTCTGGTCGACAGCGAGCCGCTGTCCAATCAAGTGCTGGTCGAGAACCTTGCGCGATACGGGCTGAACCTCACCGTTGAAGACAGCGTTGGATTCTTTCTGGGCGGTACGATGACTGGTGTTCGGGACAAGGCGCGGGAACTGGGTGCGGACTTGCCTGACGACTGGGTTGATGAGGTTTATGCCGAAACCTACGACCGCTTGCGTCAGGGTGTCGATTTGATGCCGGGTGTTTCATATTTGTTGACCACGCTGGACTCTTGCGGCGTCCCGTTCTGCGTTGCCTCAAATGGCAGTCCGGACAAGATGAAGATCACTCTGGGTCAGAACGGTTTGTGGGAGCGTTTTCGGCACGTAATGTTTTCGGCTCATGTGTTGGGCGTGGCTAAACCCGACCCGACGATGTTCCTGACTGCAGCGAAACAGTTCGCCGCCGCAGCTCCGATTGTCATCGAAGACAGCGCCAGCGGTGTCACCGCTGCAATCCGCGCCAAAATGCGGTGTCTGGCCTATGCTCCTGATGGGAGAGGCGAAAAACTGGCCGACCTTGGCGCCGAGGTCTTCCGTGACATGGCCGACGTTCCGACGCTTTTGGGGATTTGACCGAGCTGTGTTAGAGTTCGGCGCATGGACCGTGCTCTGACCTCTCCGTTCTGGACGACAACCCAAGACAGCGACACCGCCACCGGGCCTGAGCGCAAGCCGATGCGCGCACCGGTGTTTATCCATGACGCAATCACGCCATGGGGGCACGAAACATTACTGCTGAAACTGCTGCGCGATCAGGCCGCGGATCAGGAAGAATAGGTCGGGTGAAACTTATTGCCCGGTGAGAGGGTAAAGATTTCAACCCCATCTGCCGTCACACCCACTGAATGTTCGAACTGCGCCGACAGCGACTTGTCGCGGGTGACTGCGGTCCAGTCATCGGCCAGCGTCTTGGTCTCGGGGCGACCCAGATTGACCATCGGTTCGATGGTGAAGAACATGCCCTCTTCCAGCTTGGCACCGGTGCCCGGGCGGCCATAGTGCAGCACATTTGGCGGCGCGTGGAACACGCGGCCCAGCCCATGACCGCAGAAGTCGCGGACAACGCTCATCCGGTGCGCCTCGACATAGGCTTGAATCGCGTGACCGATATCGCCGAAAGTGTTACCCGGCTTGACCATCTCGATACCTTTGAACAAGGCGTCATGGGTCACCTGAATCAAGCGTTCGGCTTTGCGGGGCAGCTTACCGGCCACATACATGCGCGACGTATCGCCGAACCAGCCATCGACAATGACGGTGACGTCGATATTCAGAATATCGCCATCCTTCAGCCGCTTGTCACCGGGAATGCCGTGGCAAACCACGTGATTCACGCTAATACAGCTGGCGTGTTGATAGCCCTTATAGCCGATCGTCGCCGAGGTCGCCCCCGCATCCTCGACCATCTGAGTGATCAGCCCGTCGATCGCGCCAGTGGTCTGTCCGGGAAAGACGTGGCTTGCAATGTCATCCAGAATCCGCGCCGCCAGGGCCCCTGCCGCGTGCATGCCAGCAAAGTCACCCTGTTCATAGATGCGGATGCCGTCCTTGGTCAGGCGGCCACGATGTTCTTTCATCGGTGCGAGGCTCCAAATGTTTCGCGCAGCACTTCTTTTACGCTGCTTGTGCAGAAAGTTCCAGAGGGCGCACGGTCGCAACGTAAATTTGGCGCCAGATCATATGTAGACCCTCAGGTAATTTTGAACTGGCGCATGGCAAGTCTGCTTTGGTGCTGAAACCAGAGAAGGGCCTGCAAATGCAAGGAAAAGCCGATCGGTTTAATGTGGAAATTACCGGCAAGCCCATCCGCTTATCAGGCGCGTTTTGCGCCGGGTTCACCACGCAATAATGTTCTTGATCCTGCGGATTCGCTTGGAAGCAGTGTTTCCTGTAGGTTTCCTGATATTTTCGAAAGGAAACGGGGGAGACAATGGCTAGCAATTCTGCAAGTTTCGTTGGCGACATTCCAAGCCACTATGATCAAGGTTTGGGGCCGAACATTTTCGCGGATTACGCAGAACACTTGGCTGATCTGTGCAAGGGTATCAAAGCTGAGAAGGTGTTGGAGCTTGCGGCTGGCACAGGGATTGTCAGCCGAAGACTGCGTGACCGGTTGCAACCTGATGCGTCGCTGGTGGTAACAGATTTGAACGCTCCGATGCTTGAAATTGCAAAGAGCAAGTTTGCGGCGGAAGAAAACGTGGAATTTTTAACTGCGAACGCGATGGAACTGCCGTTCGACGATAACTCGTTTGATGTGATGGTTTGTCAGTTCGGAGTTATGTTCTTTCCCGACAAAACCGAGTCATTTCGCGAAGCCGCGCGTGTCCTGAAGCCGGACGGGCGCTACCTCTTCAATGTCTGGAGCCCGATGTCCGAGAATCCGTTCTCTGAAACGGCACATAAGACGGTGGCTCAGTTCTTTCCGGGCGATCCGCCAGGGTTTTACAAGGTCCCGTTTCACTACGGTGACCCGGATGTCGTTCGTGCCGATCTAATGGCCGCAGGTTGGACGGATGTCCGGCACGAAACCATTAGGTTGGCAAAGCCGATCGTCGACATCGAAAAATTCGCAACTGCGTTGGTCTATGGCAACCCATTGGTTGATGAAATCAAGGAGCGCGGAGCCGTGGATCCGGATGCCGTTGTTGCTGAAATCCTGTCCGCCCTGCACGCGTGCTTTGAAAGCAGCAACTATACAATGCCTCTGTCCGCAACAGTTTTTGACTGCCGTTTGTAAGCTGGACGAGAATTTGGTGGCAGGCTGGTCAAGACTTTCACTCTGGTTGCATCCTTTCAGTCTTTGAACCGTGCCGAGGTGACCCAAACCCCGTCCGGTGAAATCCGCGTTCCGTAAACCAATCGCTCAACCCCTTTTGCCTGCGCAGCCTCGAACGCTGCCGCATAAGCCGGGTCAATATCGGCGGCCAACGCGAAGCTGCTGCAATCGGTGCGTTGCACCAGATACAGCATAATCGCCCGGTGGCCCTGTGCCGCCATAGCCGCCAGTTCGCCCAGATGCTTGGTGCCCCGCGCGGTGACGCTGTCGGGGAACTCGGCCAGGTCCGGCTGGCGCGAGAGGGTTACGCTTTTGACCTCGACATAGGCATCCGGCAGACCCGGTTGCGTCAGCAAAAAGTCGATACGGCTGTTTTCGCCGTATTTGACCTCGGGGAGGACGGTTTCATAGGCGGCCAGTTCGGGGATTTCACGCGCCTCCAACGCGGCGCGCAGGGCTTTGTTGGGGACAGAGGTATCGACCCCCGTAAAATGACCGTTTTCATGATCGACCAGCCTCCAGCCGTATTTCAGCTTTTTCTTCGGGTCGTCGTTGGGCTCCAGCCAGATTTTCTCACCCGGCTCGGCCAGCCCCATCATCGAACCCGGATTGGCGCAATGGGCGGTGACCTCGCACCCGTCTTCCAGTGTGCAATCGGCCAAAAAGCGTTTGTAGCGGTGGATCAGGCGGGCGGGGACAAGGGGGGTTTCAAATTTCATGCCCACCGGCCTATACCTGCCTCAGAGGTCGATCAAGAGGGGGCACGCGCCATGGCCAATCCAACCGCTGCAATGCTGGTGATCGGGGATGAGATCCTCTCGGGCCGCACCCGCGATGCGAATATGCATTTCCTGGCCGGAGAACTGACCAAACACGGTATCGACCTGAAAGAGGTGCGGATCGTCAATGACGATGCGCCCGCGATTGAGGCTGCGGTCAAGGCATTGTCTGACATTTACGACAACGTTTTCACCAGCGGCGGGATCGGCCCGACCCATGACGATATCACTGCCGACTGCATCGCCCGTGCTTTCAACACCCCCATCGGCATTCGCGACGACGCACGTGCGCTGCTGCAGGCCCGTTATGACAAGTCTGGGCAAGAGCTGAACGCGGCCCGCCTGCGTATGGCACGTATCCCGGATGGGGCGGCGCTGATCGACAATCCGGTCTCGACCGCGCCGGGGTTCACCATTGAAAACGTGCATGTGATGGCCGGAGTTCCCTTAGTCTTTCAGGCGATGGTCGCAAGCGTATTGCCCAGCCTGATCGGTGGCAGCCCTCTGTTGTCGCAAACCTTGCGCGTGGATCGGGGGGAGGGCGATATCGCAGGTCCGCTCTCTGCGCTGGCCGCAGATTTTTCGGATCTTTCCATCGGCAGCTATCCGTTCCAGATCAACGGGGCTTTCGGCTCGAACGTGGTGATCCGCGGCACCGACGGGGCGCGGATTGATGCCGCCGTCACGCGCTTGGCGAAAGAGCTGGGTCTGTGAACATCAACTGGCCAGACGTTGTTGATGGGACCTGGCCCGCCGCGCGCTATGAGCGGTTGGGGCCGTTCCAGCTGCGGCAAGGGCAAGGCGGAGGTTCGCGTGTGTCCGCTGCGAGCGCGCTGGGCGCGGCTACCGAGGCTGATATCGACGCCGCCGAAGCAGCGATGCAGTCGATGG
This sequence comes from Ruegeria sp. AA6, assembly GCF_056542865.1. Classification (NCBI taxonomy): domain Bacteria; kingdom Pseudomonadati; phylum Pseudomonadota; class Alphaproteobacteria; order Rhodobacterales; family Roseobacteraceae; genus Ruegeria; species Ruegeria sp. AA6. Next base: position 65,015 of record NZ_JBQGAN010000006.1, on the reverse strand, counting down.
GGCAAAAGCGCCTGTTTTGCCTGCGTCCGTGGGATGAGGCACTTGACGCTCAGCTTGCGACGCGCGGATATGAGATTCTGGACCCGGTCAACATCTACGCCTGCCCGATTGATCACCTGACTGACCTTGCGATTCCTCGGGTGACCGTGTTCCAAACATGGGGGCCTTTGGCGATCATGCGGGAAATCTGGACGCAAGGCGGCATCGGTTCTGCGCGGGTTGCAGTTATGGAACGTGCAGCCGGCCCAAAGACCGGGCTGCTGTTGCGCTGCAACGATCAGCCCGCCGGTACTGGTTTTGTCGCAATGCTGGACAAGGTTGCCATGGTCCACGCATTGGAGATTCTGCCCCATCACCGCCGTCATGGTATGGGCAGTTGGGCCATGCGCGCGGCGGCCTTCTGGGCGAAAGACAATGGGGCAGAAACGCTCAGTGTGATCTGCACCAAGGCCAATGATGGGGCCAATGGTCTTTATCGCGCGCTTGGGATGGAGATTGTCGGAGAATACCACTACCGTCAGCTTGTTTAACGAGAGAGCCTGACGTGACCGACCAGACATTGCCCACCGCGCTGAACCTGCCGATGGCCGAGCCGCTGCCGCCCGAGACGCAGAAATACTTTGATATCTGCGTGGAAAAGCTGGGCTTTGTCCCGAATGTCTTGCGCGCCTATGCGTTTGATATTGATAAACTAAACGCGTTCACGGCAATGTATAACGACCTGATGCTGGGCGACAGCGGCTTGAGCAAACTTGAACGTGAGATGATTGCCGTGGTCGTATCGTCGATCAATAAATGCTTCTATTGCCTGGTGGCGCACGGCGCGGCTGTGCGTCAATTGTCCTGTGATCCGCAGTTGGGTGAAATGTTGGTGATGAACTACCGCGTGGCGCCTTTGGACCCGCGCCAACGCGCAATGCTGGATTTCGCCGCCAAGATGACCACGGCCAGCGCCGAAATCGAAGAACCCGATCGCCAGCGTCTGCGCGATGCGGGCTTTACCGACCGCGACATCTGGGACATTGCCAATGTCACCGGCTTTTTCAACATGTCGAACCGGGTTGCCAGTGCGACGGCAATGACCCCGAACGACGACTATCACGCACAGGCCCGATGATCCGAACACTCTCTCTGATCCTATTGTTGTTGGCGGGACCGCTTGCCGCACAGGACCTGACCTTGCCCACCGGTTCGCGCCAGATCAGCGATCGGATTAGCCCGCTGGACAGCTACGATTTGCCCACCGGACCCTTTGCCGATGGCAACTTGCCGGTTCGTCAGGTCGAAGGGCGGGTCGAGCGGATCACTTGGCGCGTGCAGTCGGGGTCCAGCACCACGCTGCAACTTCTGGCACCGCTGCGCGAGCAGATCGTCACACAGGGCTATGAGGTTCTGTTTGAATGCGAAGCCCGCGCCTGCGGCGGGTTCGATTTTCGATTTGCGACCGAGGTGGTGCCAACGCCCGACATGTATGTCGCAATTCAGGATTACCGATTTCTGTCGGCCACACGCGGGGATGATGTGCTGACCCTGCTGGTCAGCCGCAACCCGCCAAGCGGCTATTTGCAGATGATCCGTGTCACTCCGGTTGCAGCTGAAACTCCGCCACCATTGGTGATCGAAGAGACGGTCAAGCCGGCGGGAGGTCTTTTGGCGGCTTTGACCCAAAACGGACACGTCATTCTAGATGACCTGCACTTCCGCACCGGAGAGATCACGCTGGGCGAAGGACCGTTCGCATCGCTGGCCCAGATCGCAGCCTATCTGGCCGATAACCCAGGTACGCGATTGGCGCTTGTGGGGCATACGGATGACACCGGTGCTCTGGATGCCAATATCTCGGTCAGTACTGGCCGTGCGCAAGCTGTGCGCGTTCGGCTGATTGAAGCACACGGGGTGGCCGCAAACCGGCTTGAGGCCCGCGGCATAGGCTATCTTGCCCCGATGACTTCGAACGCAACGCCGGAAGGTCGCGACTTGAACCGTCGGGTTGAGGCGGTTCTGCTGGTCAATTGATCGCGGTGACGTAGGTCATGTAAACAATCGCAACGAAAGGAGCCCGAAATGGCCGACCAGACGCATTCCCCGCAGGCATTGATCATTGGCGCGGGGGCGGGCCTGTCGGCTTCGTTTGCACGGGCGCTGGCGCGGGATGGATACGCAGTGCATCTGGCCGCGCGGGATGTGTCGGACTTAGGGACATTGGCGGCGGAAACGGGCGCAAATCTGCATCAGTTGGACGGGACCGACGCCAAGGGCATGGCGGCACTTGTTGCTGATTTGCCGGGTGAACTGCGCGTTGCGTGTTACAACCCCTCGGCCCGTCAACGCGGTTCGATCACCGAGCTGGATCCCGAAACCGTCCGCAAAGCAGTTGAGGTAACCGCCCATGGTGCATTCCTGTTGGGTCAAGCTGCCGCCCGACGCATGCTGGATCAACCAATGTATAACAATCGGCGCGGGACGATCCTGTTCACAGGTGCCTCTGCAGGGGTCAAAGGCTTTCCGCTTTCGGCGCCTTTTGCTATGGGCAAGTTCGCCCAACGCGGCTTGGCGCAATCCATGTCGCGGGAATTGCACCCCAAAGGCATTCACGTCGCCTGGATCAATATCGACGGTGGCATCCGCAACGCAGCGAGCGAGGAACGTATTGAGGCCAAGGACAACCCCGACAGCATGTTGGACCCGGACGCCATCGCGTGGGAATACATGCATCTGGTGAATCAAGACCGATCTGCCTGGAGCGACGAACTGACCTTGCGCCCTTGGGTGGAAAGATTCTGATTTGAAAAAAAGCCCACGCTATTGCGTGGGCCTGCGAGGTTCACCGAGGGATATTTTCCCAATTGTTTGTAGTATTCCCGTAAAAAGCGTCAGTTTGTTGACGAAAGGAAGACAAACTGTGGTCACTTGGGAATTTTTCGCCGACGGAAGTGCTTTCTTTAGCGACGCGACCAGACATACACGTCCTTTTGGCCAGCCCATTGTGGCCGACGGTTGCTGAGCTCCAATTCAGGGTGTCTTCTTCTGGTGACGAGGCCCGCTTAACCCATCATTAGAAATAGGGAGCGACGCCTGTGGCCGTCGATCCGAGGCACACCAGTAAGTGTGGAAACATAGAGCTCCCAGCGTTGCACCGTTCCGTTTCAAAGGTGAACACGCGATCCTGCAAAGGTCCATCAAGTAAGCCCGACTTTGGGCGTGCTCACCGGGATGTGCCGCGTTCTACGAGCCTGCCCAGTCCATCAGTCCTTTGTCCGAAAAAGACTCTACCAAAAAATCGATGAAAGCGCGCACTTTGGGCTGAGTGAAACGTCCCGGTGGGTAAACTGCATAGATACCCTGCACTTCGTCCGGCAGCGATGGCATCGCATCCAGCACCGCGCCGGATTTCAGCGCGTCGGCGTACAGGTAGCTGGGCAGATACGCGATCCCCAACCCCGATATGGCCGCATTCAGCAGCGATTGCCCGTCATTGACGCTCAACCAGCCAGCGGTGCGAACCTGACGTTTTTCACCCGATGGTGCGGTCAGCCGCCAGACGTTTCCAGAAGACTGGCTTGAGTAATGCAGCAGCTTGTGTTCGTTCAGATCGTCGATCTTCTGCGGACGTCCGAATTTTTCGACATAACTGGGCGCGGCGACCATCCGTTTGACAGTCTCGGTCAGTTTGCGTGCGCGCAGCGTACTGTCTTCCAACTCGCCGATACGCACGGCCACGTCGAACCCTTCCGAGATCAGCTCCACATAGCGGTTGTTCAGCACCATGTTCACGGTGATGTCCGGGTAGGCAGACAGAAATTCGGACAGGACCGGAGACAGATGATTCACACCAAAATCCGTGGCAACACTGATTCTCAGCAGTCCGGATGGTGCCGATTGCATCGAAGTCACCAGCGCATCGGCTTCGCCCGCGTCGTTCAGGACACGGCGGGCGCGGTCATAGTAGGCCAGCCCGATTTCCGTCGGCGAAACGCGCCGGGTCGTGCGGTTTAGCAGCCGTGCACCCAATCGCGCCTCAAGGCTCGATACGTGCTTAGATACGGCCGATTTGGAGATGCCCATCTTTTTCGCCGCGTCGGTGAAGCCACCCTGGTCCACCACGTTGGCGAAGGCTTCCATTTCGGTTAGTCTGTCCATTCTCGTACCCCAGGTCTTCTATTCATTGTCTCACTATTGGCGTCAATCTGGGCGGAAACTGGGCGGGTATGGGATAATATCGGGGATTTAATTGGGATCGTTTTTGCTTGGGAAACGCGGAAACAGTGGTTTCCAACCGCGCCACAACCCAAAACAGAAGGGATTTTCACGGCGTTCAGTGCGGATATGCTAGGATGAGCATGGCAAATTTGTGACCACGGAGGAGATCATGAAACCCTTTTTCACCCTTGCCGCATTTTTCATCTCGGCCAACCTTGCACTGGCTGGCGGAGAGACCCCGTCCAACCCTGAGGCGAAAGTCTATTTTGTGACCCTGTCCGACGGTGACACCATAAAATCACCCGTAACCGTGGTCTTCGGACTCAGCGGCATGGGCGTGGCCCCCGCCGGCACCGAGAAGGAAAACACCGGCCACCACCACTTGCTGATCGACCGCCCGCCATTGGGAGAGGGTGAAGATGGCGCGGATGAGTTGGCCTATGGGCTGCCCGCCGACGACAACCACATGCATTTCGGCGGCGGCCAAACCGAGGTAACGCTGGACCTTGCCCCCGGCGAACACACGCTGCAACTGGTGCTGGGCGACGCGGGCCACGTGCCGCACAACCCGCCGATCGTGTCCGAGGTGATTACGATTACGGTAGAGTAGCCACCGAAATCGCCCACGAAACCAGTTTACAACAATCTGAAGGTCGGAAACTCTGTAGGTCCAAGCAGGAGGCCGATATGTCGCTGGAGTTCTTTCTGACATCCTTGATTGTTGTTTTATTGCCCGGAACAGGCGTGATCTACACACTGGCCGTTGGTCTGGGGCGTGGGTTTCGCGCCAGCCTTGCTGCGGCAGCGGGATGTACGTTGGGGATCGTACCGGCCGCTCTGGCCAGTATCATCGGGCTTGCCGCCCTTTTGCATACCAGTGCGCTGGCGTTTCAGATCATCAAGTATCTGGGTGTCCTTTACCTGTTCTATATGGCTTGGGGGATCGTCAAGGACGGCGGTGCCATGGAAGTCAACGCCGAGAAATCCTCAGTAGGTCACCTCAAGATCGCGGTGACTGGGACGTTGATCAATGTTCTGAACCCCAAACTGTCCTTGTTTTTTCTGGCCTTTCTACCCCAGTTTCTGCCAGCGGGTACGGCGAACGCCGGTTTGGAATTGGTCAAGCTGGCTGCTGCCTTTATGGCAATGACCTTTGTGGTCTTTGTTGCCTACGGCGCCTGCGCAGCGCTTGCGCGGGACTACGTCATTCGCCGACCATCAGTGATGGCCTGGATCAAACGGTGTTTCGCGACAGCGTTCGGGGCGCTGGGCGTCAAGCTGGCGCTCTCTGAGTGATCAGAGGGCAGCCGCCAACCGTGTCCCCTGATTAATCGCCCGTTTCGCGTCCAGTTCCGCCGCCACGTCCGCGCCGCCGATTACGTGCGGGGCGATGCCACGCTCGATCAGGGCATCGGCAAGGCTGCGATCGGACACTTGCCCGGAACACAGAACTATCGTGTCAGCGTCGATCACCGTTGGATCGGCGCGCTCTTCACCAAAGCTGATATGTAGGCCCTCGTCGTCGATGCGTTCATAATTCACGCCGCCCACGAAATTGACGCCTTTCATCTTCAGCGTCGTGCGGTGAATCCAGCCGGTGGTCTTGCCCAGCCCTTTGCCATGCGCCTGTTTCTTGCGCTGAAGCAGAGTAACCTGACGCTTGGGTGCCTCGGGGTTCGGACCTTCGGGTGCCAGGCCCGAGCGATGTTCTTCGGGGTCTGTGACGCCCCACTCTTTCATCCATGCGGGAAGGTCGGTTGTCGGGCTGTGGCCTTCCTCGACCAGATATTCGGACACGTCAAAGCCGATGCCGCCCGCGCCGACGACAGCGGCGGATGCACCCACCTCGGCCTTATTGCGCAACACGTCGATATAGCTGAGGACATTGTCCCGATCCTGCCCCGGAATCTGCGGATCGCGGGGGGTGACGCCGGTGGCGATGACCACCTCGTCAAAGCCGGTCAGGTCATCGGCATTCACCTCGCGGTTCAACTCTACCTTCACACCCAGATCGACCATCATGGTGCGGTACCAGTCGACGAGCCCCCAGAACTCCTCTTTCCCCGGTACCTGTTTGGCCATGTTCAATTGGCCGCCGATCTCTGCGGCGCGGTCAAATAGGGTCACGTTATGGCCGCGCTGGGCGGCGGTCACGGCGGTGGATAGTCCTGCAGGACCTGCGCCAACGATGGCCACGGACTTAGGCGCTTCGGCTTTGCCGATAACCAGTTCTGTTTCGTTACAGGCGCGCGGATTTACCAGACACGAGGTCAGCTTGCCGCTGAATGTATGGTCCAGACAGGCTTGGTTGCAGGCGATACAGGGCGCGATCTGGGCGGACTGACCGGCCATCGCCTTGTTCACGAAATTCGCATCCGCAAGCATCGGTCGCGCCAGCGAGACCATGTCAGCGCAGCCGGTCGACAGTACTTCTTCGGCGACTTCGGGCGTGTTGATCCGGTTCGAAGTGATCACCGGGATATCTACCTTGCCCATCAGCTTTTTGGTCACCCAGGCAAAGGCCGCGCGCGGAACGGAAGTGGCAATCGTCGGAATCCGGGCCTCATGCCAGCCGATGCCGGTGTTGATGATCGTGGCCCCGGCTTGTTCGATCCGTTGTGCCAGTTCCACGACCTCATCATGAGTCGAGCCATTGGGCACCAGATCGATCATCGACAGGCGGTAGATGATGATGAAATCGGTGCCGACAGCCTCGCGCGTGCGGCGCACAACCTCGATCGGTAGGCGCATCCGGTTCTCATAGGACCCGCCCCAACGATCTTCGCGCTTGTTGGTGTGGGTCACTATGAACTGGTTCAGGAAATACCCCTCGGACCCCATGATCTCGACGCCGTCATAGCCCGCCTTCTGGGCGAGGACAGCCGCGTTGACGATGTCGCTGATCTGTTTCTCGATCCCGTCCTCATCCAGCTCATGCGGTGGGAAGGGCGAGATCGGAGACTTCACCGGGCTGGGTGCCACGCATTTTGGACCATAGGCATAGCGCCCTGCATGCAGGATCTGCATCGCGATCTTGCCGCCCGCCTGATGCACGCGGTCGGTCACGATGGAATGATTCGCCACATCCTTGTCGGTGGTCATCATCGCCGCCCCGGGCAACACCGAGCCTTCGAGGTTCGGACCTATCCCGCCCGTCACCATCAGCGCCACGCCGCCTCGTGCGCGATCCGCATAGAACTCGGCCACCCGGTTCCAATCGCCGGTCTCTTCCAACCCGGTATGCATCGAGCCCATGAGCACGCGGTTCTTTAGCGTGGTAAAGCCCAGGTCCAATGGGGCCAGCATGTTTGGGTACGCAGTCATGGCGAAACTCTCCCTCCCGAATGTGCGAGCTAGATTGACGTGAGCGTAAGCTTTGTCACGCGAAACCTAACGTCACCCCCTTTGCGGAGATGGCGGCGCTTGTTAGAGGTTGCCCTAACAACCCCATGAGGCCGCGCATGACACCCGAAGAAATCGCCAAACTGCCCTATCGCCCCTGCGTGGGACTTATGATGATGAACGCCGAGGGCAAGATTTTCGTGGGTCAGCGCAATGACCGCCACAAGGACGCGTGGCAAATGCCTCAGGGCGGCGTAGACAAGGGCGAATCCCCCCGTGATGCGGCCTTGCGCGAACTGTGGGAAGAAACCGGTGTGACCGCTGATCTGGTCGAGATGGTGGCCGAGACCGATGGCTGGCTGCCCTATGATCTGCCGCATGACATCGTGCCCAAGATCTGGAAGGGCCGCTATCGCGGGCAAGAGCAGAAGTGGTTTCTGCTGCGCTTCACCGGCCGCGACGATCAGATCAATATCGAAACGGATCACCCGGAATTCACCCAATGGAAGTGGCAGTCCCTGGATCGTCTGATCGACGAGATCGTGCCATTCAAGCGCGCGGTTTATGAACAGGTGATCGCGGCATTCCGGTCGCAACTTGGGTAATTTGACTTTGAAATCATTGGCAACGCAGTCTGGTCGGGTCTGGATATGAACGCTCGGATAATGAGAGGGCAGCAACAGGGGCAGATTTCGTGAGAGTCGCCGTTGTCTCATGCATGAAGAACGAAGGGCCTTTCGTTCTTGAATGGGTTGCGTATCACAAAGCCATTGGCTTCGATGATATTTATGTGGTCACAAACGACTGTACGGACGGAACCGACCTGATTTTGCAGCGGCTGCACGAACAGGGTGTTGTGTATCATTTCGACCAGACCCTGAACCCCGATGAGCGGCCACAGCTGAAAGGTTTGAAGACCGTCATGGCGCTTCCTCAGATGGCGCAAACGGACTGGTTGTTGCACATTGATGCAGACGAATTCCTGAGAGTGTCGGTTGGCGAAGGACGCGTGCAGGATCTTTTGAACGTCTGCGGTCATGCAGATAACATCGCCCTGATGTGGCGACCTTTCGGCAATGCGGGGCACCGGTTCTGGCGAGGCGGGAGCGTCTTGCGCACGTTTTTGCTTTGTCAGAGGCGCCTTCGTAGACATACTGCTGGTCATAAATCGATGTTTCGGCCCGGCAAATTCACATATGCAACAGACCACATGCCGAAGACTCCTCGGACGTCCGAGGTTTTGTGCGTCAATTCAGCCGGGACAAAGATCAGGAGTGTTGCAGTCCATCACGCCAAGCAGGCCAGGTATCGACTGCCGATCCATCATCTGACTTGGGACGTGGCCTGCATTCAACACTATGCAGTGCGGTCTTTGGACGTGTTTTTGATGAAGAATGATCGTGGCGATGGGATGGCCTGGAGTCACGGCAAGTACCTATTAAATTCAAAGTTCTATTGGCGTCACAACAGGAACGAAGTTCAGGATGTTGGAATTTTGGATCATATAGACGCGGTGGATGCGCTTGTTTCCGAATGGCTGCAAGACCCTGAGTTGCGCCGCCTCGAGCAAAACGCTTTGCGGGCCTTTCAGGATCGCCGCGATGAGTTTCTGACACCGGAACGCGTAAAAGATCTAACCATGTAGCAGTTGATTAAGGCGTTGTAGCGCGATCACCACCCCGCACGTTGGCGTGAGCGGGCGTGGCCGCAAGTCTCAGCCCTCTCTAGCTTGGCGGGTATGAATGACGTTGCGCGACGCCACCCCGCCATTGCTCCCGCCGGACGCAGCTTCGCGGAACAGACCGCCGTGCGCCTTTGCGCCGCGGGCTACAACGCTGCGGTGAATATGGGGCGGGTCAGACTGCCGGTCGGTTCTATCCTATCGCTTGCGTCGCGCTTGAGGTCACCCAGCGCTGCAATCTGGATTGCACGCTGTGTTATCTCTCGGACCGGGCCGAGATGACGTATGATCCACCGCTTTCGGTTCTGATCGCGCGGCTTGCCACGATCCGCAGTCATTATGGCACCGGGGTTTCCGTACAGTTGACGGGCGGAGATCCCACCCTGCGCAAGGTTAACGACCTTGAGGCACTGTGCCGCGAGATTAAACGGCTGGGGATGCGGTCCTGCCTGATGACAAATGGGATCCGCGCAAGTCGGGCGATGCTGACACGGCTCGCGGCGGCGGGTTTGGACGATGTGGCCTTTCACGTGGACATGACGCAGGAACGGAAGGGGTTCGGCAGCGAGGCCGAACTGAACACTGTACGCAGAAGCTACATCCGCCGGGCGCGAGGGCTAGGGTTGCGGGTACTGTTCAACACAACGGTCTTTGCAGGCAATTTCGACGAATTGTCTGGATTGGCGCGGTTCTTGCGGGACTGCCCCGAGGTCGCGTTTGTTTCGTTCCAGATGCAGGCCGATACCGGGCGAGGTGTCCTGCGCGCACGACCTGATGCAATCACGCAGGATAGTGTGGCAAGGGCGATCGAGGCGGGTTATGGCGCGCCGCTGCATTTCGACACCGCAGCCGTCGGGCATTCCAAATGCAACCGATACGCCAGTGTTGTCACCGCCGGTGGACGGGCGGTGTCGCTGCTGTCGAACCAACGTCTGGTGCATCAGGTGATTGCCGCGCTGGCAGGCGTAGATGACAATCATGATGCGCATATCCGTATCCGCCCCAAGCTGTGGCGTATGATCCGGCGGCAACCTTTTCTGGCCTTGCGCGCACTGGGGCAACTGGGGTGGAGCGTGGCGCGATTGGGAACGGGCTTGTTACGCGGACCGATCCGGCGGCAGGCAGTGTTCATCCACAATTTCATGGCGGCAAATGCGTTAGAGGATGACCGCTGTGCGTCTTGCGTGTTCATGGTGGCGACAGCAAACGGCCCCCTTTCGATGTGCGTGCATAACGCCCAGCGCGACCTGCATCTGGCCAGCCCTGATCGGATCGACGGGCCGACCGGGCCAAGCTGGTGGAACGCGGCCGTGCCGCGCCTATCCGGCGGCCCCGATTTGCCCGACCTCAGCGATCCGGCACTGGCACCGCTGAAACGGCTCAAGGGTCAGATGCGGGCCATGCGTCAAAACCAAAGGAACGCGTCATGAGAAAGCTCTTGTTCTTGCTGCCGCTATTGCTGGCGGCTTGTGCAAGTGTCGAACGTTTGGCTTTGCCCGCACCCGAGGCCCTACCGGGGCGGGCGCTGACCACTTATGCACTTTCGCTAGGGAAACGGGTCGATCACGGGGAGTGGAGCGCCTTCCTGTCCCGCTATGTCGCGCCGGATGCGCAGGGTGTGAACAGGGTGGCTTACGATCAGGTCTCACAGGTCGATCGGAAGAAATTGGACGGGTATCTGGCCGATTTGCAGGCGGTCGATCCGGCGCAGTTGGCCCGCGATCAGCAACTGGCGTATTGGATCAACCTCTACAATGCGGTGACGGTGGATGTGGTGCTGGAAAACTACCCCACCACCTCGATCCGCGACATCAAAGACGGGCCGCTTTCGATCGGCCCGTGGAACCGCCCTCTGGTGCAGGTGGCGGGTGAAACGCTAAGCCTGAACGATATTGAGCACCGCATCATCCGCCCCACATTCAACGAACCGCGTATCCACTACGCCCTGAACTGCGCCGCTGTGGGCTGCCCAAACCTGTTGGATCGCGCGTGGCGGGCCGAAACGCTGGAGCGAGACCTCACCGCCGCTGAACACGCCTATGTCAACGATCCGCGCGGGGTTCGGTTCGACGCGCGCGGCGGTTTGATCCTGTCGAAAATCTACATCTGGTTCCGCGAAGATTTCGGTCCGAACGAGCAGGCCGTTCTGACTTACCTCCAGACGGCAGCCGAACCCGAGCTTCGTTCACGATTGAAGAACGCCCAGCGTGTGAAAGCATACAAATACGACTGGGCTTTGAACGATGCGGCGACAGGTTCTTAACAGCGCCGACCCGGCTCAGAGCAGCCCTTCGGAGCGCAGCAGTTCCTGCATGTTTGCCTCGGGGCGCGGGCCGATATGGCTGATGACCTCGCGGGCACAGACATTGCCGATGCGGGCGCAGGTCTCGTAGTCGCGACCCGTGGCCATGCCAAACAGGAACCCGGCGGCGAACTGATCTCCAGCACCGGTCGCGTCCACTGGCACCACCTTTTCGACCGGCACATCTGTGCGCTGACCTTCATGCAACACGGTCACGCCATCGCCGGAACGGGTGCAGACGACCAAGGGACAAATCTCAGAGGTTTTCTTCAACGCCTCTTCCAGATCATCGGTTTCGAACAGCGACTTGATCTCGGCCTCGTTGCCGATCACGAAGTCCAGTTCGTTCTCGATCAGTAGCAGGAAATCGACCCGGTGGCGTTCGACGCAGAACGGGTCGGATATGGCGATCCCGGCCTTGCCGCCACCCTTGTGACAGGCACGCGCGGCTTCAAGAAATGCCGCCTTTCCCTTTTCCTTGTCGAACAGATAACCCTCAAGGAACATGATCTGGCTGTTGCCGGCGACGTCATCAGACACGTCCTGCGATGACAGTTCCGAGGAAATCCCCAGATAGGTGTTCATCGACCGCTCACCATCCGGCGAGACAAAGATCATCGAGCGTGAGGTCGGCAGTTCCCCTCCGGGCACGGGCGGGTTTACGAAATCCACCCCATCCTCGTTCATTGCGTCAGCGTAAAACCGGCCCAAGGCGTCGTCATGCACGCGCCCGATGAATGCTGAATCCAGACCCAGCGCGCCTGCGCCTGCGATAGTGTTTGCGACCGAACCGCCCGGTGTTTGCACCCGACCTTCCATCGACGCATAAAGAACCTCGCCGCGTTCCTGTTCGATCAACTGCATGATGCCCTTCTCGATGCCCATCAGTTCCAGGAAACTGTCATCGGCCTGGGAAATCACGTCCACGACGGCATTTCCGATGCCGACAAGCTGGTAGGTCTTCATAGGTTCTTGTCCTCAAATTCGCAGAGATCGCGGATGATACAGGTGCCGCACATCGGTTTGCGCGCTTTGCAGTGATAGCGGCCATGCAGGATCAGCCAGTGATGTGCATGGAGTTGAAAGTCCGCAGGTATATTGTCTTCGATAGCGCGTTCAACCGCGTCCACATCCTTGCCCGGGCAGATACCGGTGCGATTGCCGACGCGAAAGATATGCGTATCCACCGCTTGCGCCGGTTGCCGCCACCACATGTTCAGCACCACGTTGGCCGTCTTGCGCCCCACACCCGGCAGCGATTGCAGCGCCGCACGGGAATTTGGAACCTCACCGTCGTAGTCCTCGACCAGTATGCGGCTGAGCTTGATGACGTTCTTCGCCTTTTGGCGGAACAGGCCAATGGTTTTGATGTGTTCGATCAGGCCCTCTTCGCCCAGATCCAGCATCTTTTGCGGCGTATCTGCGATCTTGAACAGTGCGCGCGTGGCCTTGTTCACACCCGCATCTGTTGCCTGCGCCGATAGGGCCACGGCCACGACCAGAGTGTAGACATTCACATGCTCCAGCTCGCCCTTGGGTTCCGGGTCGGCCTCCTGAAAGCGGGTAAAGATCTCGCGGATCTTGTGATATCCGAGTTGTTTTGCCATCCGGGCCTTAATGCCGTGTGCCGACCGTGTGGTAAAGGGCATCAGGGGCGTGCGGCTAAAAAGAAATGAGCCTCTTGCGGCACGATGAACGCATCACCCTGTTTATAGGGGGCCAGTCGGATCGCGACGTCCTCAATGACCTTATCGGTTGCCGCTTCGCCTTTTCCTTTCATGTCCTTTTCGACCGGCAGGGCAAGGATCTGCGCGCGTAAGTCATCAAATCTGCGTTGCAACGTGATCGCGCCATGTTGGGCTATCCGAAACCCGGCTTCTTGCAGCAGTGAGGTTATCAGATCTCCGTCGCGGAAAGAAAAGGGGGCGCGGGCCTTCGTCGCGGCACTGTCGCTGACAAATGTGGTCTATGCGCCGGCCAATGCGTCGTTGAAGGGGGAAATGGTCCGCCAGCATGTCAGGCAGAGCGCGCCACCAGTTTTCAGAATACGGTAAACCTCAAAAAGGGCTGCGGGTTTTTCGGGGAAGAACTGCAGCCCCTGCTGAATACAGGCCAGATCAAAGCTCTGATCGTCAAACGGCAGGTCGGTCACGTCGGACGCGACCCACTCAACATCATGGTTTGTTGGCGTTGTCAGAGAATGCGCTACGTCGATCATAGTCTGGTTGAGATCAACCCCAACAACTCGCCCCTTACCGGGCAGATGCTCAAGCAAGACGCGCGTCAACGCTCCGGTGCCGCAAGCCACATCAATTATGTGCCCGTTTTCTGGCAGGTTAAGGCGGCTGACGGTCGCTTCTGCCAACGGCGCAAACATCGCCGGAACGGAATGATCCTGATAATTGCGGGCTGCTGCATCGGATAGGTGAAACGAGTCGATTGGGGGCATGGTGCGGATCTCCTGACCCGATCCAACGTAACACACAGCCCTTATCTGCCCCAATGCGCAGGTTTCGGGTCGCTCACTCCCGTTTGTTCAGACTATGATCACTGCAATTGAGCATGAGGTGAAACATGAACGTTCAGACCCCCGAAAGCGGTTATCACTACAACGTCATGCGGCGCGCGATCGAGTTGATTGATCAGGGCGGCGAAACCCTCAGCCTTGAGGAGCTGGCGCGCCAGATGGACATGAGCCCCGCGCATTTCCAGCGCTTGTTCTCGCGTTGGACTGGTGTATCGCCGAAGCGCTATCAGCAATATCTAACGTTGGGCCATGCCAAGGCGCTGCTGCGCGAACGGTTCACCACGCTGGAGACGGCACATAACGTTGGCCTGTCTGGCAGCGGCCGCCTGCACGATCTGTTCTTGAAATGGGAATCCATGAGCCCCGGCGAATACGCCCGCAAGGGTGCTGGTCTGACGATCTATTGGGGCTGGTTCGAAAGCCCCTTTGGCCCGGCACTTGTGATGGGCACAGACAAGGGTATATGCGGCATGGCCTTCGGTGCCGAGACCGGCGAGGAAGAGGCGATGGAGGACATGCTCTCGCGCTGGCCTTTGGGCGAGTTCGTCGAAGATCCAATGCGCTTGCGCCCCTGGGTCCTAAGCGCCTTCGGATCGGTCAGTGATCGGCTGGAGCCGACGCCACTCTATCTGATCGGCTCACCCCTGCAGATCAAAGTGTGGGAGGCGCTGATGCACATCCCTTCGGGTCAGGTCACCACCTACTCCGAGATCGCGGAGCGGGTCGGGTCGCCACAGGCCGTGCGGGCCGTGGGCACGGCGGTCGGGCGCAACCCGGTTAGCTGGTTGATCCCCTGTCACAGGGCATTGCGTAAATCCGGCGGTTTGGGCGGCTACCATTGGGGGCTGCCGGTGAAACGCGCCATGCTGGCCTATGAGGCCGCTCAGGCGGATGCCTGAGACTTAGAGCGAGGCACCGTCAGGTGCCTCACAACTGGATCACGTTATTCCGCTGCCCAGCCGCCGACGGCTTTGACTTCCAAAAAGTCCTCAATCCCCCATACACCGCCTTCGCGCCCGTTGCCGGACTGCTTCATCCCCCCGAACGGAGAGCCCGCGCTGCGCGATTGCCCATTCATCTCAACCATGCCCGAGCGCAGAACCCGCGCCATGCGGTTGGCGCGGGCACCGTCCTGGGTCTGGACATAGTTGGTCAGGCCATAGGGCGTGTCATTGGCGATCTCGACCGCTTCGTCCTCGGTGTCGAAGGGGATCATGGTCAGGACCGGACCAAAGATTTCCTCGCGGGCGATGGTCATCTGGTTATTGGCATCAGCAAAGACCGTGGGACGCACGTAAAAGCCCTTGTTAAGACCCTCGGGCCGACCGGTCCCGCCTGCAACAAGACGCGCGCCTTCATCAATGCCCTTCTGGATCAGGTCCTGAATCTTGGTCCACTGCACCTCATTCACCACCGGGCCGATATGACGGCCTTCTTCCAGTGCCGGTCCGACCTTGACCATGTTTGCCACTTCGGCGGCCGTTTCAACCGCCTGATCATAGATCGGGCGCTGCACCAACATGCGGCTAGGGGCGTTACAGCTTTGGCCGGTATTCTGCATCATGTGCAGCACGCCGCGTTTGACAGCCTTCTCATCCGCATCGGCAAAGATCACATTGGCGCCTTTGCCGCCCAGTTCCAGATGCACTTTCTTCAACGTGTCTGCCGCGGCTTTTGAAATCGCTGTCCCTGCACGTGTCGAGCCGGTAAAGCTGACCATATCCACATCTGGGTGCGCCGACAGTTGCGAGCCGACACCGACGCCATCCCCATTCACCAGATTGAACACGCCGGGCGGGAAGCCGGCCTCATCCATCATCTCGGCAAAGATCATCGCGTTCAGCGGGCTTTGTTCCGACGGTTTCAGGACCATCGTGCAACCTGCAATCGCTGCAGCGCCGACTTTGAGCGTGATCTGGTTCATCGGCCAGTTCCAGGGCGTGATCAGGGCGGCGACGCCCACGGCCTCATAGATGATCCGGTCGTTTGGGGCGTGATCGCCCAGAGGGCGTTCAAACTGAAACGCTTTGGCGGCGCGGACGAAGTTTTTGAGGTGGTAGATGCCTGCGCCAGATTGCGACGTGCGGGACAGGTCCAGCGGCGCGCCCATTTCAAGTGACATCGCCTGCGCCAGATCCTCGGAACGTGTCTGGTATATCTCGACCAGTTTCTCAACCAACGCGATGCGGTCCGCGACCGGAGTAGCCATCCAGCCGGGCAGGGCGGCCTTGGCGGCGGCGACGGCGGCATCGGTATCGGCCTGCGCGCCCAGCGAGATTACGGCGCAGGGTTCCTCGGTCGAGGGATTGATCACGGAAAAGTCATTGGCTGCCGAGGGGGCGACCCATTGGCCGTTGATGTAGAATTCGCGGTTTTCAATCATGGCGCATCCTCCTGAGCCAGTTGCCCGAAATCGGTGTGTCGCGGCCACTCTGGCACCGGGATTAGGACGTCGCAAGCAATAATTTGATCAAATTATTTTAGCTCGTATTCCTAGTTTAACAATTGCGCAAAGTGTTTAGGTTTACGGCAACCGACTCGGGTATTTACAAGAAGGGAGATGCATCATGGGTTTGCGCATCAACGATACTGTTCCAAACTTCACGGCAGAAACTGATCAGGGCACCATTCAGTTCCACGACTGGATCGGCGACAGCTGGGCGATCCTGTTCTCGCACCCCAAGGACTTCACCCCCGTTTGCACGACCGAGTTTTCGGCCGTGGCGCAGTTGAATGACGAATGGGCTGCGCGGGGCACCAAAGTGATTGGTGTGTCCGTAGACAATGTCGATGACCACAAGAAGTGGAAGAAAGACATCGAGGCCTATGGCAACGCCAGCCCCGGCTTTCCAATCATCGCCGATGATGGGCTTGCTGTGTCGAAAGCCTTCGACATGCTGCCTGCCGAGGCTTACCTGCCCGATGGGCGCACCCCGGCGGACAGCGCCACGGTGCGGTCGGTCTTTATCATCGGGCCGGACAAGCAGTTGAAACTGTCAATGACCTATCCGATGACCGTGGGACGTAACTTTGCCGAGATTCTGCGTGCGCTGGACGGGTTGCAGATGTCGTCCAAAGGGGTTGCAACTCCGGCCAACTGGGTGCCGGGTGAGGATGTGATCATCCCGCCTGCGGTTTCGAACGACGAAGCGAAAGAGAGGTTCGGCGAGTTTGAGACGATCTTCCCCTATCTGCGCAAGACCAAGGCGCCGTCGTAAGACGGGGCCGGGTCAGGGGGGCTGTCTGCCCCCCATCGCGCACGCGTGCGCGATTCCCCCCGAAGATACTTTTAGCCAGATGAAGCAGGCGGGACGTTTGGAAACTTAGCTCTCCTGTCCGCCGTACGGAGCCCCACGAGCTGGCGATTTCCGGTCCTTGGTTCTTGAAGTGACGGAAATGTGTTAGGGTGGCGCAGGCAGACCCACTGCAGGCAGACAACCAGCAATATCGAGCATCAGACTGTGCATTACAGGAGATGACGATGGCATTTACAGATTGGTATGTTGAGGGCGATGCTTTTGGGAACTGCAACTGCGGCTATGCCTGCCCCTGTCAGTTTGAGGAATTGCCAACCCAGGGTCATTGCCGCGGGTTCGAGGTTCTGGAAGTGTCAAAGGGCCATTTTGGAGACACGGACCTTGCCGGAGCAAAGGCTGCGCTGATCTATGCCTGGCCGGGGCCGATCTTTGAAGGCGGCGGCGAGATGCAGGTGATCATCGACCCAAGTGCATCCGAGGCTCAGCGGGCTGCGTTGGAAAAGGTCTTTCATGGGGAAGAGACCGAAGAGATGGCCACCCATTGGTTCGTTTTCCGCGCAATGTGCGAAACTGTTCACGATACCCTATACCTGCCGATTGATTTCGAAATGGATATGGAAGGGCGCACGGCCAAGGTGTCCATCGGTGATGTGCTCAACTCGACGGGTCGCCCAATTGAGGCTCCGCATGGCGGTGGCCCGCACCGTGTGCGGATCGACATCCCCGGTGGGATTGAATTCACGCTGGCCGAGATCGGAAGCGCCTCGACCAAGGCAGATGCGGCCATAAAGTTGGATTTAAACGACAGCTATGGGCAATGGCATGTCATGAAGCACGGGCCATCGGGGGTGGCGCATTAAGGTTCAAGCCTCGCCAAAATCGACAAGAACTGGGGCGGTGTCATAGATGATCCGAACCGATTTAAAGCAGCTTTGATCTTCGGTCAGCTCGAACAAGTCAACGCATTCGATCGTTTCAGGATGCCCGTCCCGGATGGTCCTTGTGTAGTCGAAATGTACCGCCATCTGTGGCGCCCCTGATGTGTCGGAGAAAGTGTTTTTATGAACCGTCGTCCTGTCGTGGGTGATGCGCATGACGTTGGTGTAAAAATCCCGCGCGGGTTGCTTGCCAGAGACCGGGGAAGTAGCGGTTGCACCCTCGGCGAACAGGTTCAACATTTCGGTCACGTTACCGCTTTCGATGGCCCGAAGATACTGCCGCGCCAATTCATTCATACGATCTTTGTCCGACATCGCCATCCCTCCCGCTGGGTTAGGTGGCACTGTACCACAAAAAAGGCCCCGGCGGTTTCACCGGGGCCTTCATCATTTGAGAGAGGAACAGATTACTCTGCGCTTTCCTCTTTCTTTTCTTTCTTCTCGGGAACGATCTCTTCACCGGTTTCCTGATCAACGACTTTCATCGACAGGCGGACCTTGCCGCGGTCGTCGAAGCCCAGCAGCTTGACCTTTACTTCCTGACCTTCCTTCAGAACATCCGACGGATGGTTGAGGCGGCGGTTTTCGATCTGGGACACGTGGACCAGACCGTCCCGCTTGCCAAAGAAGTTTACGAAAGCACCAAAGTCGACGATCTTGACCACTTTACCGGTGTAGATCTGACCTTCTTCCGGCTCTGCCACGATCGAATAGATCATGTCATAGGCCTTCTGGATCGATTCACCATCGGGCGAGGCGATCTTGATGACGCCGTCGTCGTTGATGTCGACCTTGGCACCCGAAACCTCAACAATCTCGCGGATGACCTTACCGCCCGAGCCGATCACTTCGCGGATCTTGTCGGTCGGGATGTTCATGGTCTCGATGCGCGGGGCGTGGACCGAGAATTCGTTGGTCTCGGACAGGGCCTTGCCCATCTCACCCAGAATGTGCATCCGGCCCTCTTTGGCCTGTGCCAGAGCGGTTTCCATGATCTGCGGCGTGATGCCTGCGACTTTGATGTCCATCTGCAGCGAGGTGATGCCGTTTTCGGTACCTGCCACTTTGAAGTCCATGTCGCCCAGGTGGTCTTCGTCACCCAGAATGTCGGTCAGAACAGCGTAGTCACCGTCATCTTCCAGGATCAGACCCATGGCCACACCGGCAACCGGTGCTTTCAGCGGAACACCCGCGTCCATCATCGACAGCGAGCCGCCGCAGACGGAAGCCATCGAGGACGAGCCGTTCGATTCAGTGATCTCAGACACCACGCGAACGGTGTAGGGGAAATCCGTCGGTGCGGGCAGAACCGCCTGCAGCGCGCGCCATGCCAGCTTGCCGTGGCCGATCTCACGACGACCAGGCGAACCCACGCGGCCAACTTCACCCACCGAATACGGAGGGAAATTGTAGTGCAGCAGGAAGTTTGATTTGAAGTTGCCATGCAGCGCATCGATGAACTGCTCATCGTCGCCGGTGCCCAGCGTGGTCACGGCCAGCGCCTGTGTTTCACCACGGGTGAACAGGGCAGAACCGTGTGTACGTGGCAGCAGTGAAGTTTCGGCTTCAATGGCACGGACATCGGTGGTCGAGCGACCGTCGATGCGCTTGCCGCCTTTGACGACGTCACCGCGCAGGATGCCGGCCTCGAGCTTTTTCATCGCCGAACCAAGGTTGCTGTCTTCCAGCTGTTCTTCGGTCAGCGCTTCTTTGATCGCTTCACGGGCCGCGGCAACAGCGGCGGTGCGCTCTTGCTTGTCGGTCAGTGCGAAGGCGGCGCGCATCTGCTCTTCACCGGCAGCGGAAACAGCGGCGTAGAGATCCGAATAATCGGGGGCGACGAACTCGAACGGCTCTTTCGCGGTTTCTTCGGCCAGATCAATGATCAGGTCCAGAACCGGCTGGATTTGTTCGTGCGCGAAGTTCACGGCGCCCAGCATTTCAGCCTCGGACAGTTCGTAAGCTTCCGATTCCACCATCATCACGGCGTTCTTGGTGCCAGCAACAACCAGGTCCAGGCGCTGTTCGGGGTTCAGGCGCAGGTCCTGCATGTCGTCCACGGTCGGGTTCAGGACGTATTCGCCATCCACGAAGCCAACACGGGCACCGGCGATCGGGCCCATGAACGGGGCGCCGGAAATGGTCAGGGCAGCCGAAGCGGCGATCATTGCAACGATGTCGGGATCGTTGACCAGATCGTGGCTCAGCACGGTACACATCACCAGAACTTCGTTCTTGAAGCCGTCAACGAATAGCGGGCGGATCGGACGGTCGATCAGACGCGCGGTCAGCGTCTCTTTCTCGGTCGGGCGCGCCTCGCGCTTGAAGAAGCCACCCGGAACCTTACCGGCGGCATAGTATTTCTCTTGGTAGTGTACGGTCAGCGGGAAAAAATCCTGACCGGGCTTTTGCTGCTTGGCAAAGGTCACGTTCGCCATGACGCTGGTTTCGCCCAGCGTGGCAATCACGGTGCCGTCGGCCTGACGGGCAACCTTGCCGGTTTCCAGTGTCAGCGTCTCTTCGCCCCACTGAATCGATTTCTTTGTTACATCAAACATATGCGTATCCTAGAACGGAGCACTCCCGCCCCTGCGGGTCTCCGGTTTTGCATGGCGGCCCCATTGCCGCCGACCCCAATTTATCTTCCGTTCGAGTGCCGGGGTCAGGGCACAACGTCTCAGATGCAGCGCGCATACATGAGATTGCGTCCAAAGGAAAGCGAAACCGAACGGGTCAGGCGGTTGGTCGCCCCATGGATATTGTGATGATAGCGGCATGGACGCCGTGGGTCGTTGGTCGCTAAGATGCGGGCACTGTGCGGGTTTCTGGCGGAGGCTGCGAATGAACACATGGTTAAAGGTGGCATCGCTGGCGCTGCTGGGGCTGACCGGTCCGGTCGTCGCTGCACCGGCTACTCCGCTGGACTGGGCTGCGTTGCCGGACCCGTCGGTGCAGAGCTTCGACGATCCGTTCCGCGACCTCACACCCGAACAATTCGACGATCTTCTGTTCGCGCTGCGCCTGCGGGGCCGGTTGCAGCAGGATGTCGGCAGTGCAGAAGAGCGTGAGAAATGGCAGGACCTTCTGGCCGAAACCGAAGGCGCGCTGGCGGCTGATCAGATCGACATCGACTGGCTGCTGTCTCAGCGCAAGATCGTGTCGGAACGGCGCGACATGGCCAATACCAGCGGAAACCCCAGTCTTGACGGGCAGACTGTGACCCTGATGGGATTTGCCCTGCCTGCGCCGCCGGATGAAGACGGGCGATCAGTGGTCTATTTGGTGCCGCAGCCCGGCATGTGCAGCCACCTGCCGCCACCTGCGCCAAACCAGATGATCCGGGTGCGGCTGCATGACGATTGGGCACCGGCATATGCGCATGAGCCAGTGCGCCTGACCGGGAAGCTGGTCATTGATCCCTCGGATTATGAGATGAACGTGGTTGACGGTGTGATGCCAATGCGCGCGACGTTCGGGCTGGATGCCGACCTTGTCGAAACGCTGCAAACACAAGAGGGTCAGACCACTTGGAAGCCTAACCTGAAGGATCGTTTGCGGGCTGCGGGCAGCCGCAAAACGGGTGGCGCGGCAGCAGCCGAATAGGCCGGATTCCTTAGTTGAATGCACGCCCCTGGCACCCTTGCCAGAGCGATTTCAATTCTAAAATATGAATGCATTTTGCGAATTTTTGAAGCCGGTGTAAGCTCTTACCACGAAAGATGTGGTCGAAAGGGCAGGAAACGCGCCGAGGAAATCCAAAAAACTGATGTCCAATGACCCAAGACCTTGGCGTTTGCACGTAGCAAACTGAGGGAGAGTCGGATGACTCAAACAAAGAAAATGTTGGATCCGGATCCCCGGATTTATGACTTTGAGACCGAATATGAACTGGGTCAGGACAACGTCCGGCCATTCGGTCTGGACATTCACAACCCGGTCTTTCTGATCTCGAGTATCCTGATCTTCGCGTTCGTTCTGATCGCATTGGCCAACCAAGAGGCCGCAGCCACGTTCTTTGGGTGGCTCCGGCCCTGGCTGACCAGCACGTTCGACTGGTTCCTTGTCCTATCGGTGGACGCGATTACATTGTTCTGTCTGGTGCTTATCATCCTGCCGGTGGGCAAGGTACGGATCGGCGGCAAGGATGCCAAACCCGATTACTCCTATGCTGGTTGGATCGCGATGATGTTCGCAGCCGGTATCGGCATCGGGCTGCTGTTCTTTGGCGTGATGGAGCCGGTCTATTACAACTTTGCCGAAGGCGGCAACGCGCGCCCCTTGGGTATCGATATCGCAGTGCCGGGAAATGAATATATCGGCATCGTCGGGACCATCCATCACTGGGGGCTTGAAGGCTGGGCGGTCTATGCCGCCGTGGGTCTGGCCCTGGCAATCTTTAGCTATAACCTCGGTCTGCCGCTGACGCTAAGGTCCGCTTTTTACCCTATTCTGGGCGAGCGTGTCTGGGGTTGGTGGGGTCATATCATCGATACCTTGGCTGTGTTTGCGACCCTGTTCGGCCTGACCACTTCCTTGGGTTTGGGCGCGCAACAGGTTGCGGCGGGGTTGAATGAGGTGTTCGGCATCGAACCCAGCCCGACCGTTGTTGTCCTGCTGATCATCGGTATCACCATGATCGCGCTGGGCTCGGTCCTGATGGGGATGGATGCGGGCGTGAAGCGGCTGAGTGAGATCAACATGATCATGGCCGTGGGGCTGTTCATCTTTGTGATCGTCGTCACCGGCGTCGGCACTGCCATCGCGCGGTACTATAATGTGATGGTCGACTATGTGCTTCACCTTCCCGCCCTGTCCAACCCGTTCGGACGAGAGGACACCAGCTATTTCCACGGCTGGACGACGTTCTACTGGGCGTGGTGGATCGCGTGGTCACCCTTTGTGGGCATGTTCATCGCCCGCATCTCGAAAGGCCGTACGGTGCGTGAGTTCGTGATCTGCGCGCTGCTGGCACCAACAGCTGTCTGTGCCCTGTGGATGTCGACCTTTGGCGGTGCCGCCATTGACATGCTGAACGCAGGCGGAGCCGAAGGTGTTCGCGCCACGGTGATCGACAGCTACGCCCCCGAGGGCGCGCTGTTTGGCTTCCTGAAAGAGCTTCCGCTGTACGGCATCGTAGCCCCAATCGCGTTGATCCTGATCGTGGTGTTCTTTGTCACCTCGTCCGATTCCGGCTCGCTGGTGATCGACACGATCACTGCAGGTGGCAAGATGGACGCGCCGGTGATCCAGCGCGTGTTCTGGTGTACGTTGGAGGGCCTCGTCGCCATCGCACTTCTGCTTGGAGGCGGCCTGTCGGCCCTGCAGGGCGCGGCGGTCTCGACCGGTATTCCGTTTACGCTGGTGGTTCTGATTATGTGCTACTGCCTGTGGTTGGCGCTGAAATCGGAAAAGGCGAAGATGTAAGACTCAAGCCTTGAAGACAAGCGAAACGCCCGCCTTGCGGTGGGCGTTTCAATTTTAGGTATCCATTTTTTGGAGGGTTGAATTTGCCTCGGATTGTATTGGGGTTTTTCGTGGCACTCATGCTCGGCCTGGCTGTCGCTACACCTGCAAAAACAGAGACGGTTGTTCGAAATGTGAAAGATCTCCAATCACCGCGAGAGGTAATTGATAAGGGCTTTCGCGGATTGAAGCGAGAAAAGTGGTCCAACGCGAAATCCTATGGCGCGCAGATAGTGACCAACGCTCCGGTTGGACGCTCAGACAAGGTACTGAGAATGGAGCTTCGTTATGGCGATTGCGGCACCGAAGCCAAATGGAATGACTGCAAGCATGGAAATGAGCGCGTAGAGTTCGGCAAA
This sequence comes from Ruegeria sp. AA6, assembly GCF_056542865.1. Lineage (NCBI taxonomy): Bacteria > Pseudomonadati > Pseudomonadota > Alphaproteobacteria > Rhodobacterales > Roseobacteraceae > Ruegeria > Ruegeria sp. AA6. The sequence goes on along the minus strand of NZ_JBQGAN010000006.1, from coordinate 40,946 downwards.
TACAACGCGTTCAAACACGGTAACCGAAGGCAATACAGCTGGGAGGTCTATTTTTCGGACGGTTTCACTGATCGAGGCGCACAACAGGTAATCGTTACTCAGTTTTCCATGATGGGTGCCAATTCGCACCCTTTCCAGTTTGCTGTGCGAAATGGTGCTTTGATTGCTTTGAAGCGGGTCGAAAGTACCGATTGGAATTACGAAAGCCTGGTAAAGACTATCATTCCTCGCTCATCTCTGACCGGACGATGGCATCGAATAAAAGTGGATGCAAAATGGTCGAAGAATCCAGACGGTCATTTCATGGTCTGGGTAAACGAAAAGCTTGTATATCAATGGAAAGGCAGAACGCTGGGCGTTGGCAGTGTTGGAAAACTGAAGCTGGGGATGTACCGGCAGAAAGTTACACCTTCCGCACCTCCAATTGTTCTTTATTTCGCGAAATTACGTGAGGGATGAGCGCCGCAATAGGCGCTTACTTTCCACCGGAAATCAGAGAACCTTCCCCAGTGCGAACAAAAAAACGCCCGCCAAAGTGGCGGGCGTTTGAAATCTGAAAGCGATGCGATCCGTACTTAGCGGCGGATGCCCAGCTTTTTGATCAGGTCCTGATAACGCGCTTCTTCTTTGCCCTTCAGGTAGTCCAGCAGCTTACGACGCTGGGCGACCATTTTCAGCAGACCGCGACGACCGTGGTTGTCTTTCTTGTGGGTCTTGAAGTGCTCGGTCAGGGTGTTGATGCGCGAGGTCAGGATGGCAACCTGTACTTCAGGCGAACCGGTGTCACCTTCTTTGGTTGCGAATTCTTGCATGACGCGTGCTTTTTCAGCGGCAGTAATCGACATCGGGGTCTCCTTTAAAGGTTAGAGTTAATGGCGCAGGCCGGGATGTCGTCCAGCACAGGCCCATGGAGAAAGCCGCACCGATTCCGATGCGGATGCGCGCGTATAAGCGGATTTTAGGCGAATGGCAAAGGGATTCTGCCGGATCAACCCAAAGCGCCCAGCCGCGCCAGTTCTGCCTCGGCAATCAGTTGGATGTCATCCGCTGTCATCCCCTCCGCCCCCAGCAGCTTTGCCACGTTTTGCCCGTCGATCCGAACATGGGTCAAGTTTTCGTTGTCGGCGTCTTTCTCGATCTGGATATCGGGGTCATCCTGACCATCCCACGAGATGAACAGCTTGTCCTGACCCGGTTGGAAATCCATAATAGTAACAGCTTCGTCTTCAGGTACAGGCGCAAGCACGATGTCATCGGCCCCCTCGCCGCCGGTGACGATGTCACCGCTGTCTGCAAGTATCGTATCCTCTCCGGCACCGCCGTTCAGAAAGTCGGGCGACTGTTCGGCCTCACCATCGTCGCCAGTCAGAAGGTCGTCGCCATCTCCGCCAAACAGAACATCCTCGCCAGCGCCGCCGTGCAGTGTGTCGTTACCAAAGCCCCCATGCAGAGCGTCGTCGCCTTCACCACCCGTCAGAGTGTCATCGTCCTGACCGCCATAGAGGTCGTCGTCGCCCTCGCCCCCGTCAATTCGATCCAGCCCGAAGTGACCGTATAGCGTATCGTCGCCCTCTTCTCCGGCCAGAAGATCATCGCCGTCTTCGCCGTGAAGGGTATCGTCGTCGTCTCCGCCCGTAATGACGTCGACCCCGTCGCCCCCGTACAAAACATCATCACCTGCCCCGCCGTCGATCATGTCATCCCCTTGGTACCCATTGATCTGATCGTTGCCGTCCAGCCCGGTCAGAACATCAGTTTGGTCAGTGCCGGCGATTACCAGGTCGCCTTCGTATTCGGACACTATCGTCCCGTTCGAAGGTTCTTGTGCCTCGGGGTTGGCTTCCGGCGTATCGGAATCTTCGTCTATTTCCAGAAACTCTCCCTCAGATATTTCGTCGGGTTCATCTTCGATGCTGATGTCTTCTTCGGGTTCGTCTTCGGTTATTAACGCATCGCTCACGACATAGGCGGCGCCACCGACCGCGGCCAGGCTTATGAAACCGATCAGAAACATGGGAACCCTCCGTGAACGCATTGCCCCGAGGGTAAATTTTTCATGAGATCAAGTGCTTGGTCAAAGCCAAGCTGACCTTGTGGTTAACCCTTTATCACCACGGTTCGGGTTGCTGGGTATAGGCGATATAGAGCGGATGTTTCGGGTGCCCGGCCTTGGTCAGGCCCAGATGAAACAGCGGCTGGCCGGTGCCGCGCAGCAGGGTTTCCACCGCCGGACCGCGTTCCAGATGTGCGCCGTGGGTACCCCAGGCGGCAATGACCTGATCGGCCCAGTTCACGCCCTCCAGAATGGCCGCGTCATTCTCTGGCCCCACCGGCTCGGCGGCGGCACGCATCTTGCGCGGATCTGTATCGCGCCAGGCAAAGATGTTGGTTACCTGAAATGCGCCAAACCCCAGTGCGCGGGCACGGCGTTCGCAGCGTTCGACCGTCGGGTCATTCTGCACCTCAGTCGCGGTCGATGGGTTAAGCATAACAAACAACGCCCTGCGCCCCACTGGGTCCCAGACGCGGGTCAGGCTATAGCGATACTTTTCGCAATCGGAATAGATGGCGGTCGAGGGCGCGTCGCCCTTGGTATGCGTTCGGGTGATCATACTTGGTTGTTGTTTCCCTATTGTCCTTCAGTCCTGTGGTTAAAGACCAGAACTTGATTTGTACGCAACGGAAAACCTCAACGACTTGACGCCATTACCTCAGCGACGTCAATGGCGGCCGTAAGCTCGCTTATGATGTGACGGGGTGAACTGAGATGGCGAACACCGGCGAGAATATCCAGGCCGTGCTTCCATTCTGCGCCGCCGTAGGCTGAGCGCATATGATCCAAACCCTCCAGAATCGTTTGCGGATCGTTGTCCGCAAGCAGGAAAGGGTAGTCGGGTCCAAGATAGAACAAGGCGTCATCTGTATTGCGATCCACTAGAATGTTGGCGTGCATTGCCGCCGCAGTGAAGCCTTTGGTGAAAGGCTTTGAGACCTCTTTGGAATACCGATCTGTGCGCACACCATAGTGGGCTGTGTAGTGAGCGAGAAGCTGTGAACAGTAGAAAAAACCCTTTTTCATGTAAGGCAACACCTCAACTTCGTCCGAACTGGCCACCATGTTTTTAGGGTTGCCAAGATAGCAGATCGAAAATGCGTCAGCGATGTCGCCTGTTCTGGCGGGTAGCCGTGGATCGGCATGATGGGTGACATGCATCACCGCAGAACTTGAAATTCCGGCAGCTTGCAAGCGATTTTCCATCTTTTGACGACCTAGGTGAGACGCCATTATATGCGCGTCATACAGCGGTAAGGCCTTGGGGGATGGTACGCTGTCTACATGATCACGGCAAACGGAGCGAGCGTTTTCACGGAGGCGCAAGATGTTGTCTTCCCCCAAGTCTTCAATCGCGAATTTGAGGCCAATCACTATGGCATCTTTGGCGTGTTCGACGAAGGCCTGGTGCCGCCGTTGGAACCTAGGTTTCGCGATGCCGATCACTTCGATCTCGAACTCATCACCGCGATACACGCGCAACATTTCCGACAATTGATGCACCCTCATCACGGTCGATCCCATCTGAGATTGACGCCCGCGATAGGCAAATATGACGCGACGTTTTGCCATTAAGGGGTGATCACCGTGATTTTTGTAACGGGCGCGTGAGGTTTTGCCACTTTGGAGACAAGTCCAAATCCTGTTGCCATCTCATGGCGGGCACTTGTGAATTCAAACAAGTCAGCAAAGCGATCTTCTCCGTATTGCTGAAGCGTTGTCGCTTGATACCGGGCCAGAATCTCGGAATAGGCCTGTGACAGAATTGTGTTTGCAGGGTCAAGTCCAGAAATCGCCAGCAGCCCAGTTGGCGCAGCGTCGAGGTAGGTCAGTTCAAGGTCTGGTCGATATTCTTGCAGGATCGGTACAAGCTTCCATACATCACCCGTCCAGACTTTGGGCAAAGCATCAAGATCGCGCGTTGTCATGTCATGGGTAAAGGGGAAGCAATCATGTACGAATAAAACGCCACCTGGGTTGCTGTTCCTTTCGGCGTTTATGATGTCGCGCAAGGCGTATTCCATCAGATGCATGCCGTCGATATACACGATGGAAAGGCGAGCACCCAAGGTTGCCAAGCGGTCCTGTTCAAAGAACGTATCGCTTTCTTCTTGGAACAGGTGCAATGCCGGCTTTTGTCCAAGAACGTCCGTTTGAAGGCGAAACACCGGGTCAACCCCAATGGATTTGCTTCTGGACTGCGACAAAACCCGACCGCCGCGGCAGCCGATTTCCAGGTACCAGTCAAAATCCCAAGCCGCGAACATTCTTCTGAAAAATCTGACGTAGTTTAACCCATTGGCTCTTTTCAGCATCAATACGAACCGTCTCTTGTGTGCGGACTTGAAAATTAACTGTTCACGCACTGGTACGACAAACGAACGGCGATGCAAAACGTGAATTCGCGCCGCGCCCTGTTCAGTGAATTTTCTGTTGCCAAATGGTTCGTGGGCTAATGCTGGAACACCCGGCTGGGGTGCAATTCACCCGATTTGTAGACGCCGACGGCCACGGCCTTGCCGTCCAGTGAGGCCCAAGCTTCGTCGCCGTACTCTACGTCCGAGGCCAGAACCATGCCCGGATTGCCATTGCGCAGGCGAGTTGCGCCTTCGGGGGTGCATTTCAGTTCGGGCAGGTCGGCGAGGCCGGTTTCCAGTGGGTGGAGGTGTTCGTCCAGTGCGGTGGTCTTGGCCATTTCGTCGATCTGCTCGATGGACAGGCCATCTTCGACCTCGAACGGGCCGGACCAGATTCGGCGCAGTTCCTTGACGTGCCCGTGGCAGCCCAAAGCCTGGCCCAGATCGCGGGCGATGGAGCGGACGTATCCGCCTTTGCCGCAGGTCATTTCCAGCACAACGTGGTCTTCGTCGGGACGGTCGACGAGGATCAGTTCCTCAACCCACAAAGGCCGGGCCGACAATTCCACATCCTCACCATCACGAGCCAGTTTATAGGCGCGCTGGCCGTCGATCTTCACCGCCGAAAATTTGGGCGGCACCTGCATGATGTCACCCAGAAACGGGGTCAGCGCCTGTTTGATGTCATCGTCCGAGGGGCGCGCATCGCATGTCGCAATCACTTCGCCTTCGGCATCGTCGGTGTTGGTGGCCTGACCCAGACGCACGGTGAAGGTGTAGGCCTTGAGCGCGTCAGTGATATAGGGAACAGTCTTGGTCGCCTCACCCAGAGCTACGGCCAGAACGCCGGTGGCCTCGGGGTCCAGCGTCCCCGCATGGCCCGCTTTCTTGGCGTCCATCGCCCAACGCACCTTGTTGACCACTGCGGTCGAGGTCATACCCGCGGGTTTGTCCACCACCAGCCACCCGGAAATGTCGCGACCCTTGCGTTTGCGTCCCATATCACACCTAGATTCTTGCTAAGGCGCGCGGGTTAGCGGATCACTTGGCGGGTGTCAATTTCAGGGCGCGTCTTCGACCACTCCCACGATTGGCCCCAACGAAAACCCGATATCGGACCGGTTGCTGGCACGTTCGTACATCCGAGAGATATTGCCGTCGAGAAACAGCGCGTTCGGTATGTCCAGCACGTCTCGAAACAGCCGACCGAATTCGTGAAAGGTGACGTAATCGTCCGAGATTGCAAACACCGCACGCGTGCCATCCGCGCTGGTCCCAACGCCGTTACGCACATAGCGCGAGGTCGAATCGGGCAGAAACCGGGGGTGCAACTCTCCGTCGATGACTAGCATCGGGCCGGATTGGGTGGCGAAACGACACTGAGGCGCCTGATCGACAAAGCGCAGCGTCTCAAACACATCGGCGCGGCCGTTGCGGATGCAAAACACACCGTTGGGCAACAGGCCGAAATTGCCGGGGCCTGCATTGGGGATCACGCGCATCTGCTCTTGCCCGTCCTCGACATAGTGGCCGACAGGTGAGCGGTCGTCGTGATACATGCCTGCGTTCATCGCAAAGGCCAGCCGTTTGCCACCGGGGGCCAGCGCCTCGTTCACTGACGAGAAATGTCCCAGCAGATCGCCGTTTTCGTCATTCAGGAAAAGGCGCAAATCTTCGGATGCGGCATCCACCTCGCAGATGGTGTACCGCTTGCCCTCGTGGGTCAGCTTTTCACAGGTGACCGCAGAGGCTTGCGCGGCCCAAAGGGCCGCGCCCAAGGCCGTAAGCGCTCGGATCACTCGTCCAAATCGCGGCGCACCGCGTCCTGTCCGAACATGCGGCGGGTGTCGTCCAGACGGTCAAACGTGTCATCCAGGCGGAACCGCAGATCGGGCGAGAATTTCAGGCCGACCTTCTTGCCGACCATGCGCCGCAGCTCACCCTTGTTGCGGGCCAGCAGTTCGATCACGTCTTCTTGCCCCTTACCGCCCAGAGGCAGCACATAGGCGGTGGCGATCTTCAGATCGGGCGAGGTGCGCACCTCACCCACGGTGATCGACATGCGGTTCAGGTCGGGGTCGTGGACATCTCCGCGCGCCAGAACCTCGGATAAGGTGCGGCGGATTAGTTCGCCGACGCGCAGCTGTCGTTGGGACGGGCCGGGGCCATCGTGGAATTTGTTCTTTGCCATGCCCCCGATCTAAGCCCAAAGCTGGGCTTTGCCAAGCGGGCGCGAACGAGGTAGGAGGCTTTGAGCCGACCAATTCAGAGGAAAAAGCCATGACCCATATTCCGGGGATCGTCATCACAGGGGCTTCGGGCCGTATGGGGCAGATGCTGATCAAGACTGTCACCGACAGCGATCAGGCGCGTCTGGTCGGTGTCGTTGAGCGTGCAGGTCATGACTGGATCGGTCAGGATGTGGGCACAGCGATGGGCGGTCAAGCGCTGGGCGTTGCCGTGACCGACGACCCGCTGGAGGCGTTTGCTCAGGCGCAGGCAGTTATTGATTTCACCGCGCCCGAAGCAACCTTGGAGTTTGCCGCGCTGGCGGCACAAGCGCGTTGTGTCCACGTGATCGGCACAACCGGCATGACCGACGAACAGATCGCAGCGCTGGAACCGGCGGCGCGTCATGCGGTGATCGTACGTGCAGGGAATATGAGCCTTGGTGTCAACCTGCTGGTCCAACTGACCAAGAAGGTCGCCGCTGCGCTGGACGAAGATTTCGATATCGAAGTGATCGAAGGTCACCACCACCACAAGGTAGACGCGCCCTCGGGGACGGCGTTGATGTTGGGTGAGGCCGCAGCCGAAGGGCGTGGCGTGAAGCTGGCGGATGTGGCGGACAGGGGCCGTGATGGCATCACCGGTGCGCGCCAGCGCGGTAATATTGGCTTTCACGCCATTCGCGGCGGCGACATCGTCGGCGAACATGACGTCCTGTTCGCCGCGCCGGGTGAGCGCATCGTCCTGCGCCATCTTGCCACTGACCGCGCCATCTTTGCGCGCGGTGCCTTGAAAGCCGCGTTGTGGGGGCAGGGCAAGGCACCCGGTCAATACGACATGGTGGATGTGCTGGGGCTGTAGGCCATAGACGGATCGCCCACTGGCGCTAAGCTCGGACACATGCGGAAGTTGACCTTTGGAGTGACAACCGGCGTCCTGCTTGCGGTGTTTTACCTGACACTGCTGCCCTTTGTGCTGCATGGGTTCGGCATGATCGGCGTTGGGCTGTCAGACGACGCATCCCGGCAGAGCTATCTGTTCACGGATGATGCACGTATCGGCAACACGGCCATGATGCTGCACATCTTTGCCGGAACGCTCTTGGTGGCACTTGTGCCACTGCAACTGATCCGCGCCCTTCGGCAGAAGTTCAACCGCTTTCACCGCGCATTGGGCGCTGTGCTGATCACGCTGGCACTGATCACAGGGCTGGCCGGAATGACCTATATCCCCCTGCGCGGAACCATTGGCGGGCCGGTGATGTCTGCTGCGTTTTTCCTGTATGGGCTGTGCCTGTTTACCGCAGCGCTGATGCTGGCACGGATGGCCTTGATCCGGGATCGCGAAGGGCATTGGGTCAGGGGGCTGCGGCTGTTTTGGCTGGCGCTTGGGTCGTGGCTCTACCGTGTGCATTACACGCTTTGGTACTTGCTGACCGGAGGGGTGGGGTCAGAGCCCGATTTCTCGGGTCCGTTTGATCTGGTGCAGAATTTCGCGTTCTTCGTGCCCTACTTGTTGGCGGTGCAGATCTGGATCATGCGCAAGCGTTCCGCGCATCAAGGCGTTTTGGCTACAGGTCTTTGATCCTGTCTGCGCGCAACGGACAGGCGAGATAGACACCGAATTCCTTGCCGATATCGGCGCTGACCCGTGCATGGACGCGGCCCTGACGATCAAGAAAGCGTTGATTATCTTCGACGGGGAATATCCCCTCATGCCAGATGCCGGGATGGATATAGAGACCGCGTGAACCGTCACACCAGAACGCCACCACCTTGTCAGGCGTCAGGTTGTCTCCGGGCAGGGCAGCGGGGACGATGAAGGGTTTGTTGTCCAACGGCCAGAACATCTGCCCGCCATCCGGGTGATAGTTCATGTGCCACAGCAGCACCTGATCGCGCGGGGCTGTCTGCCGCTCTGTCTGCGCGGTCTGAGGGTCCGCAGACCATCCCAGGACGTAATGGCCCTGCACTGCTTCGTTCTCGCCATACAGCACGTCGCCCTGCCAGTCGCACTTGAACGTGCCCTCGACCCAACCGCCTTCGTCGCCGGTGCCCTCGTCGATGGGGCGCCAGCCTTGTTGGGGCCAGCGCACGATCTCAATCTCAAAGCCCTCGGGGTCGTCGACCAGACAGCCATAACCTTTGACCGTCTCATCCGTGGCGCGGATCAGAGGGACCTCGTGCCACGGCAGCGACGGTTTCGAGCTGGCCTCGAAAATATACTCCGGCGCGGTCATGACGTGCCCAGATGCTTGTCGACCATGCGTTGCACCATCGGCGCGAAATGGGCGAAATCGGGGGTTTCCATGTCGGCGCGCTTGCCCGCCTCGTCCAGATAGCGGACCTGAATGATTTCCTTCAGGTTCGGGTTGGATTCAAATGCGGCCACCTCTTCCGCGCTCATCGGGCCGCCCTGCAGTTCCAGCGTGTGGACCGACGCGGCGGAGAGGCGGTTGAAGTACTCGGGCTTGGTGGCGCAGAGATACCGTTTGGCCGCCACGTGATAGCGGCAGCAATCGGTGATGACCGACGGAAAGAACTGCTCCAGCACTTCGGCGCCCGCATCTTCGTGGTGGCGGTCTTCGGTGTCGTCGGGGTGATAGGTGCCGAATTCCGAGGTGAAATGTCCAATGTCATGCAGCAATGCACCGACTATGATTTCCTCGGGCTGACCGTTTTGTTCGGCGATGGTGGCGCCTTGCAGCATGTGTTGGGCCATGGTGACGGGTTCGCCCAGATATTCTTCTCCACCGCGGCGGGTGAAGATGTCGCCGATGAAGGCGACGATGTTGTCCTGGTTCAGGGTCGAAAAATCAGGCTTCATTCCGCCGCCTCCGGTTGCGCTATCTCCATCGCCGCCAGCGTGGACAGCAAACCGTCCTTGTCGGCGTAACAGCCCTGCAACCAGCGCGAACCTGCACCGGAATAACCCAGTCGCGCATGTAGGACGCGGGTGTTGTCGACGATGAAGCTTTCACCCGGTTCCAGCTTGAACGATACGCCCATTGCGGGATCGTCGATGATCTCGCCCAGTTGGCGATAGGCGGCATAGTAGGCCTCCATGTTGTCGAACGGGATATCGACCAGCGGCGCAGTCGAGCGGTTATTGAATCGGATGCCGATCAGCTCTCCGTCGGGCGACAGTTCGATCATCGGGCGGCGCGAGCGCAGGCAGACCCCGTCAGAGCCCTTATATTCGAACCGCGCCGGATAGCCCGCCAGCAGGGCAAAGCCTTCGGGATTTTGGCCGCGCAGCTTTTCGGCGGCGCGGAAGCCGTCAACGACGATGGAATCGCCCCCTTCGGCGCTGTTCTCCAGACAGTACAGGATTTGCAGCGTCGGCACCGGGTCGCGATAGGGGTTGTCGGTATGCGCCTGCAAGCCAAGTCCGGTATAGGCAAGGTTGGTCGGGTTCACCTCGGTCCGAACCTCGAAATAGGGGCCGTAGTTGGTTTCGCGCACATAGCCGAACAGATCGGCCACTTGCAGCAGCGATTCCGCCTCGGTCGGGCCGCCGGTCAGCTTGGCAAAGCCGAACTCAGCCACGGCGGCCAGCCAGTTGCGTTTGGCAGCGGGATTGGCGTGAACTTCGGCCCAGTCCCCGGTGGGCGCGTCGATGCCGCGTTCCCAGGTGGTGATGCCGGGCGCGGTACGGCCAAGCGCGACCGGCGTAGCGCGGTCATAAACGTGATCGGCCAGCCACGCGGCGGGGAAGGTCACCGTCTTGTCTTCGGGCCGGAAGGTGACGCGCAGATCGCCGTTAACAACCTCGGCGGTGCTGATTGCGATGTCGGCAGGGATGTCCCCGATGGTGATCAGGCGCTGGCCGTTGCCGGGCGCGCGGGTCTCAGGGTCCAGCGCGTTGTCGCGCAGCCAGATGGCGTGAAAGCGGGCTTGGGTGCCAGTGTCAAACTCAATAGTCACAACCGAGGCGTCATGGGTGGCGGTGCGCAGCATGGGGGTCTCCTGTTCGGCGCGGGCTTTGGTTGAGCAGATACGCCGTTCATGGCATTACGACAATTAATCCTTCTTTCGGCTGAGGCTTGGAAAATCTTATGGCTAAGAAAAAGATCGGATTGCCGCCGCTGGACTGGCTGCGCGTGTTCGAGGCTGCGGGGCGACTGGGTGGGTTCTCAGCCGCCGCGCGCGAGTTCGGGCTGACGCAGGCGGCGGTCAGCCAGCGGATTGGCAACCTTGAGGCATGGCTGGGCCGAACGCTGTTTGTGCGTGAGGCACGCGGCGTATCGCTTACGGTTGAAGGTGAAAGCTATCTGCCCTTGGTGCAGGACAGTTTGCAGGCGTTGGAGCGCAACACCGAAGACCTGTTTGGCAAATCACCTCGCGAGCTGCGGGTTGCCGGGTTGTCGTCGAATATTCACGCTCTTGTTGTACCGGCGCTGGCACGGTTACACGAGATGCGGCCCAAAGTGCAGGTGATGACGGACTCGGTCGCGCGTCGATCCACATTGGACGAAGAACGCACATGGCTGCAAATCCGCTATGGCCGTGGGGCATGGCCCAGTCGCGAGGCAGAGCTGATCGCACGCGAGGTGTTGGTCCCGATGGCCGCGCCGGGTGTGGATTGGGGCGCGCCGCTGATTGATCTGCGGGGGGAGCGCCCTGCGTGGCGCGACTGGGCGCGTGAAACCGAACAGGCAGACTTGCCGACGTCCAAGATCAGTTTCGATTCGATGGAACACGCCATTTCAGCCGCCCGACAGGGGATCGGCGTGGCGTTGGGATCACTGCCGCTGGCCCATGCGGACTTACAGGCGGGACGGTTGCGCCGGTTGGACTTGCCGGAACTGAAGACCAAGGACGGATATTGGCTGACATGGCCGGAAGACCGTGCAAAATCGAAAAAGCAGCGCGCGCTGATCGGTGATTTTTTGCAAGCGCTTCGGGGCTGAACGCTCAGAAGTCGATCGCCAATCCCTTTTTCTCCCAATCGCCATAGCGTGCGGGGTCAGGGCCGTCGCGCCCGCCCAGTTCCTTGGGCATCTCATTCGCTTTGGCCTCGGCCTTTTTGCGGCGCTCTTCGGCCTCGGCCAACGCGCGTTGGGCAGCGGGGGGCAGGTCTTTGCGGTCGTCGCTCATGACATCGGGTTCCTTTTCGTGCTGGGGCTTGATATACGCCCGCGTCCGCCCTTTGCAATGCGGGCGGGGATAAAACAAAGGCGGTTCCATGTCCGACAACGCAACAGCGGCGCGACGCAGCGCGATCTATCTGCTGGATCAGATCTTGGGTGAAGGGCGCCTGTTGTCCGAATGTCTGGCCGCAGGCGCGCTGGACCGGCTGGGGCCGGAAGACCGCGCACGGGCGCAACGCCTGACATTGGAAACTTTGCGCGGGCTGGAACGTGTCGACCGCTTGCTGGACAACCACCTGAACCGCACGCCCGCACTGACCGTTCATAACGCACTGCGACTGGGTGCGGTCGAGCTATGTCACGGAGAGGCGGCACATGGCGTAGTCAACTCGATGGTCGAGATCGTAGGCCGCTCGCGCAAGCATGGCCGCCTCAAGGGGCTGGTGAATGCGGTATTGCGCAAGATGGCCGCCGAAGGGCCAGAGGCATGGCCGAAAATGCGGGTGCCGCGCTTGCCCGAATGGCTGCGTGATCCGCTGAGCATGGCCTGGGGTAAAGAGGCCGTAGCCGGAATGGAGCAAGCCCATTTTGCCGCTGCGCCGCTGGATATAACGGTCAAGCCGGGTGCCACTGGCCCCGGAGAGGCGCTGCCGACCGGGTCGATGCGGTTGCAGGACGCAGGGCAAGTTTCCGCATTGCCCGGCTATGACAAAGGCGATTGGTGGGTTCAGGACGCGGCGGCGGCTTTGCCGGTGCGTGTTTTGGCACCGCAGGCCGGAGAAAAAGTGCTGGACCTCTGCGCCGCGCCCGGCGGCAAGACGCTGCAACTGGCCGCTGCTGAGGCCGAGGTGACGGCGCTGGATATCTCTGAAGCGCGGCTGGAACGTGTCCGCGAAAACCTCAAACGCACCGGTCTGAAGGCAAATGTAATTTCAGGCGACGCGCTGGAGCATCAGGGTCAATACGATGCCATCCTGCTGGACGCGCCATGTTCCGCGACCGGTACGATCCGGCGCCACCCCGATCTGCCTTTTGCCAAGGATGGATCGGAATTTGGCGGATTGATCGAGTTGCAGGCGCAGATGCTGGCTCATGCCTGGACGTTGCTGAAACCCGGCGGGCGGCTGGTTTATTGCACCTGTTCCCTGTTACCCGACGAAGGTGAGGTACAGATCGAAGAAGCGCTGGATCAGTTCCCCGATATGACGGTGGACCGCGAAGCGCTGAACATTGCCGGTATCCAACCGGATTGGATCACCGAAGAAGGCGGCCTGCGTCTGCGGCCTGATTATTGGGCGGATCGCGGCGGGATGGATGGGTTCTACATCGTCAGTTTGAACAAATCGGCTTGAGCGCATGCTTTTCGGTGACTTGACGAGCGCACCGGTCTATCGTTGGGTCTCAGGCGCCAACAGAGCGCGAGGGGCAGAGTAACGAGCGTCATGTCGAAATCGCAAACCATGACCGGCAGGTGGACTCGGTTTCAAAACCGTTTGTACGCGCGGCTGAGCCAGCGGCGCAAAGCCGTCGCGGGATTCGTGAATGAACCCGAGCCGCGCACCGTCGGATCGTTCGCGCGGGGGCGGCAACTGGTGGCTGGGAATCTGCTGTTTGCCGGCTTCCTTGTCGAGGCTGAGGACACCGCCCTTTGGGATGTCACTGCCCCCAGCATCGGTTTTGATAATGAACGACACGGTTTTGCCTGGCTGGATGATCTGGCGGCTGTTGGCGACATGCGCGCGCGCGAAAAAGCGCAGCGCTGGGTTTGGGGCTGGATCGACGTACACGGTCGCGGGCAAGGACCCGGCTGGGTGCCTGATCTGACCGGGCGGCGGATTCTGCGTTGGATCACCCACGCCGCATTTCTGCTGCGTGGCGCAGATGAAAAACAAGGCCGCCAGTTCTTCCGCTCATTGGCGCAACAAACCTGGTTTCTGTCCAAGCGCTGGCAGGCTGCTACACCGGGCTTGCCGCGGTTTGAGGCGCTGGCCGGTCTGATTCAAGCTGGGTTGGCGTTGAAAGGGCTCGAACATATGGCCGATCCGGCCCTTCGGGCTCTTGCGAAAGAGTGTGAAAAACAGATTGATCCGCAGGGTGGGATTTCCACCCGTAACCCCGAGGAATTGCTTGAGGTGTTCACCCTCTTGTCTTGGACGTCGGCCGCGCTGGGTGATTTGGGGCGGGGAACTCCGGGCGCGCAGGCCGATGCGATAAAGCGCATGGCCCCGACTCTGCGCAGTCTGCGGCACTCTGACGGCTCACTGGCCCGGTTTCACGGAGGTGGGCGCGGGGTCGAGGGTCGGCTGGATCAGGCGCTGGCCCAAAGCGGAGTCCGACCGCACCACGCGAAAGGGTTGGCGATGGGGTTTGCTCGGCTGTATGCGGCGCGGACCAGTGTAATTGTTGACGCCAGTGTCCCGCCCAAGGGCGCCGCATCTTTCAATGCTCATGCATCGACCTTGGCCCTTGAGCTGACGTCAGGGCGACGGCCCCTGATCGTGAATTGCGGCTCGGGTGAAAGCTTTGGTTCGGAATGGCGCCGTGCCGGGCGTGCAACGCCGTCCCATTCGACCCTTTGCCTGGACGGCTATTCCAGTGCCCGATTAGCGAAATCGGGCGGCGACGGTGAAAGCGAGGCATTGGTTGATGCTCCACAGGGCGTTCCGACCGAATTTGAAGAGGCGTTTGAGGGCAACCGTTTTATGGTTGGTCATGATGGCTACACCAAAACTTTCGGCCTGACCCATGCCCGCACGTTCGAGCTGCGCTTTGACGGGCGCGAACTGATTGTCGAAGATATCCTGCTGACTGCGACCGATAAGGACAAACGGCAATTTGACAAGGCTTTGGATGCCTCAGGCTTGAACGGCATCACCTTTGATATCCGGTTTCACCTGCATCCTGACGTGGACGCGGCCATTGATCTGGGCGGTGCGGCGGTGTCGATGGCGCTGAAAAGTGGAGAGATCTGGGTTTTCCGCCATGATGGTGTCGGAAAATTAACTGTTGAACCAAGTGTTTATCTTGAAAAAGGGCGTTTAAAGCCGCGCGCGACAAAACAGATCGTTCTATCTGGCCGCGCAATGGAGTATGCGACGCGCATCCGGTGGACGCTGAGCAAGGCACAGGATACAGCCTATGCCGTGCGAGATCTGCACCGGGACGAGCCCGAATTCGACTGACGCCAAAAGGACCTTTGGACCCATGACCGACCTTCACCCCGTGCGCCGCGCGTTGCTTTCCGTTTCCGACAAGACCGGGCTGATCGAGCTGGGCAAGGCGCTGTCTGAGCGCGGGGTCGAGCTGTTGTCGACCGGCGGCACGGCGCGCGCGCTGCGCGATGCGGGGCTTGAGGTGAAGGACGTGAGCGAGATCACCGGCTTCCCCGAGATGATGGATGGCCGCGTGAAAACACTACACCCGATGGTGCATGGCGGGTTGCTGGCGCTGCGCGACAATGACAGCCACGTGGCTGCGATGAATGAACACGGCATCGGCGCGATCGACTTGTTGGTGGTGAACCTCTATCCGTTCGAGGCGACCGTCGCCAAGGGCGCTGATTACGACACCTGCATCGAGAACATTGATATCGGTGGCCCAGCGATGATCCGTGCAGCCTCGAAGAACCACGATTTTGTCAACGTCGTTGTGGATGTTGAGGATTATGACGCGCTGTTGGCTGAACTGGCGGCGAATGACGGCCAGACCTCTTATGCGTTCCGTCAGACTCTGGCGCAGACGGCCTATGCCCGCACGGCTGCCTATGACGCCGCTGTGTCGAACTGGATGGCCGATGCGCTGGCGGCTGAGGCTCCGCGCCGCCGTGCATTTGCCGGTGAGCTGAAACAAACCCTTCGCTATGGTGAGAACAGCCACCAGCAGGCGGCGTTCTATACCGACGGCACCAACCGCCCCGGCGTGGCGACTGCTGTGCAGCATCAGGGCAAGGAACTGAGCTACAACAACATCAACGACACTGATGCGGCGTTCGAATTGGTGGCCGAATTTGACCCGGCGCAAGGCGCGGCCTGTGCCATTATCAAACACGCCAACCCTTGCGGCGTCGCGACAGGGGCGACCCTGCTGGACGCCTATAAGGCCGCGTTTGATTGCGATCGCACCTCGGCCTTTGGCGGCATCGTGGCACTGAACCAGCCGCTGGACGCCGAAACTGCGCAGGAAATTACCGGCATTTTCACAGAAGTCGTGATTGCTCCGGGCGCATCCGATGAGGCCAAGGCGATCTTCGCCGCCAAGAAGAACCTGCGCCTGTTGACGACCGATGACCTGCCCGATGTCACCGCCGGTGGCAAAACCGTGCGTCAGGTGGCCGGTGGCCTGCTGGTGCAGGACAAGGATAACGGGTTTGTTGGCATGGATGACCTGAAGGTTGTTACCAAGAAGGCCCCGACAGATGAGCAGATGCGCGACCTGCTATTTGCGTGGAAAGTGGCGAAACACGTTAAGTCCAATGCCATCGTCTACGTCAAGGATGGCGCGACGGTTGGCGTGGGCGCGGGGCAGATGAGCCGTGTGGACTCCGCACTGATCGCCGCTAAAAAAGCCGAACGCATGGCCGATGCGCTGTGCTTGCCGCAACCGCTGACCATCGGCTCTGCCGTAGCCTCGGATGCGTTCTTCCCGTTCCCCGACGGTCTGATGGAAGCCGCCGAGGCAGGCGCGACCTGCGTCATACAGCCCGGCGGTTCGATGCGCGACGACGAAGTCATTGCGGCGGCGGATGAGGCCGGTCTGGCCATGGTCTTTACCAGCATGCGCCACTTCCGCCACTGATGCGCTCTCATGTCCTGCTCTGGGCCACGCTGGCCGCGTTTTTGATCGACCAGATCAGCAAGTATCTGGTCGTTCACGTCATGCGCGTGGCCGATGGCAATATCGACGTTTTGCCGCCGCTTTTGGTGTTCAAATACGGTGAGAACAGGGGCATCAATTTCGGCTTGTTTCAGGGCAATTCCGAAGCCGCCCGCTGGGTTCTAATCGGGGTCTCTCTGGCGATCTCGGTCGGTGTGCTGATCTGGCTGATGCGCTCGGTCCCGTCAAAATTGATGCTGTTCTGTGGCGGTCTGCTGATCGGCGGTGCGCTGGGCAACGTGGTGGACCGTGTTTTGTATGGATACGTTCTGGATTTCCTGAACATGTCCTGTTGCGGCATAAACAACCCGTTCGTGTTCAATCTGGCCGATGTGTTCATCTTTGCGGGTGCCATCGGACTTGTGTTGTTCGACAGCAAAAAGCCCTCGTGACGCGCCGGGTTATATGCGATAAAAGCGCCTGAAACTGGCTGGAGACTCTGATGCGGCTGCCGCGTTCCATACTTGCTGTGACATTGGGCTTGGGTGTTGCCGGATGTTCGGATATCGGTCTGCGCCACCTTGAGGCACCAGGGGACGGCCCGGACGAGTTTTCGGTGATGCCGGTCAAGCCGCTGACACAGCCGCAGGATTATTCCTTCCTCCCGGCACCCACGCCCGGAGGGGGCAACCTGACCGATCCCAACCCCAAGGAAGATGCGGTTGTGGCGCTTGGCGGCAACGCGGCGGCGCTGAATGCCAATACGGCAATTCCGTCTTCGGATGCGGCGCTTGTAACGGCCTCAAGCCGCTATGGCGTGGCGTCCAACACACGGCAGGTCGTTGACGGCGAAGACGCGGAATTCCGCAGAAAGCAAGGCCGCTGGACCCGGTTGCGCCTGTTTAAAGTCGACCGGTATTCGCAGGTCTATCAGCGTCAGTCGCTGGACGCGGACGCGCAGAACGAGGCAGCACGTCGCGCGGGGATCGAGACGCCCTCGGCGCCTCCAGCTGATGAATAAATCTTAACTTTCCGTCATCGGCCTTGAACCTGCGCAGGACCACCGTAGTTTGAACACCATCAAATGAAACGGAGGACGCCCCATGGTTCGGGCCCTGGCATTGTCTGCCGCCCTGTTCGCCGCCGCCCCTTTGTTTGCCAAAGAAGGGCATGAGGCGGTCACAACTTTTACGCTGGACAACGGCATGGATGTCGTTGTGATCGAGGATCACCGCGCCCCTGTCGTGCAACACATGGTCTGGTACCGCGCTGGATCGGCGGACGAACCGGTTGGCTCGTCCGGCGTTGCGCATTTTTTGGAGCATTTGCTGTTCAAGGGCACCGATACGCTTGCACCGGGTGAGTTCTCGGCCACCGTTGCGGCCAATGGTGGCAATGACAACGCGTTCACATCGTACGACTACACCGCCTATTTTCAGCGCGTCGCGGCCGACCGGCTGGAACTGATGATGCGGATGGAGGCAGACCGGATGCGCAACATCCGTTTGACCGAAGACGATATCCTTACCGAACGCGACGTGATCCTTGAGGAACGCAATCAGCGGACGGACAACAGCCCCCGCGCCCTGTTCGGCGAGCAGATGAGTGCGGCACAATACCTCAACCACCGTTACGGCGTCCCGATCATCGGCTGGCGGCACGAGATGGAGACGCTGGATATGGAGGACGCGTTGTCCTTCTACCAGACGCATTACGCGCCCAATAACGCCATTCTGGTGGTGACGGGCGATGTCGAGCCTGACGCGGTCAAGAAACTGGCCGAGCAATATTACGGCGTTATCCCTGCCAATCCTGACCTGCCCGAGCGTATGCGGTCGCAAGAGCCGCCGCAGACGGCTGAACGTCGCCTGACCTATAAAGACGCGCGTGTGTCGCAGCCCTATGTGCAGCGCAGCTATCTGGCGCCCGAGCGTGATCCCGGTGAACAGGAAAAAGCTGCAGCCCTTTTCCTGCTGGCCGAGTTGCTGGGCGGCAGCACGACCTCCTACCTGAATGAAAAACTGCAGTTTGAACAACAAATGGTGGTTTACACCGGCGCCTTCTATCGCGGTGTCTCTTTGGACGACACCACCTTTGATCTGATCGTGGTGCCCGCCGCAGGTGTGTCCCTGCAAGAGGCCGAAGATGCCATGGATCAGGCCGTCGCGGATTTCATTGCCGAGGGCGTGAACGAAGAAGACCTCGACCGGATCAAGATGCAGCTGCGCGCCGCCCAGACCTATGCACGCGACAATGTGGACGGGATCGGCAACCGCTATGGCCGTGCCCTGACCAGCGGTCTGACGGTCGAAGACGTACAGGCTTGGCCCGACATCCTGCAGGCCGTGACGGGGGATGAGATCATCGCCGCCGCCCGTGAGGTTCTGCAACCCGAAACCTCGGTGACCGGTTGGCTGATGAAAGACGATGAGGTGACGCAATGAAACGGTTTATCGCACCACTGATTGCCTTCGTCATCGCGCTGCCCGCCTGGGCGGAAATTGAAATTGAAGAGGTCACCTCGCCCGGTGGCATCACCGCATGGCTGGTCGAGGATCATTCGATCCCCTTTACCGCACTGGAGCTGCGCTTTCGTGGCGGTACCTCGTTGGATGAGCCCGGTAAGCGTGGGGCTGTCTATCTGATGAGCGGGCTGATCGAGGAAGGTGCAGGCGATATGGACGCCCGCACTTATGCGCGCGAACTGGAGTCGCTGGCCGCCTCGTTCCGCTATGATGCTTCGGATGACTCAGTCTCGATCTCGGCCCAGTTCCTGACCGAGAACCGGGATGAGGTGATCGACCTGTTGCGCACCACCATTCATGAGCCGCGTTTTGATGAGGACGCGGTCGAGCGGGTGAAGGCGCAGGTCGTGTCTGGCCTGCGGTCGGACCAGACTGACCCGAACGATATCGCCGGGCGCAGTTTTGCGCAGATGGCCTATGGCGATCATCCTTACGGCACCGAGGGCAAGGGGACCATCGAAAGTGCCTCTGCCCTGACCCGCGATGATGTGGTCACCGCCTATGACAACGTATTTGCCAAGGATCGGCTCTATGTCGGTGCTGTGGGTGATATCACCGCCGAAGAACTGGGCGCGCTTCTGGACAAGCTGCTGGCCGACCTGCCGGAAACTGGCAAAGCCAAGCCGGGTCGTGCCGATGTGAACATCCCCGGCGGCGTCAGCGTGGTCGAGTTTGACACACCGCAATCCGTGGCCCTGTTCGGCCATGCGGGGATGGATCGTCACGACCCGGATTTCTTTGCCGCCTTTGTCCTGAACCACATTCTGGGTGGCGGCGGGTTCGAGAGCCGACTGATGCAGGAAGTGCGCGAAAAACGCGGCCTGACTTATGGGGTCGCGACCTATCTGGTGCCCAAGGATCTGGCCTCGGTCTATCTGGGTTCGGTGTCTTCGGGCAATGACCGCATCGCCGAAGCAGTTGAGGTGATCCGTGCCGAATGGGCGCGTGCGGCGGCTGAGGGTGTGACGCAGAAGGAATTGGATGATGCCAAGACCTATCTGACCGGAGCTTACCCGCTGCGGTTCGACGGCAATGGCAGGATCGCCGGGATTATGGTCGGGATGCAGATGGACGATCTGCCCATCGACTATATCACCACCCGCAACGACAAGGTGAATGCGGTGACGCTGGATGATGTGAACCGCGTGGCAAGCGAATTGCTCGACCCCGAGGGGTTGCATTTCACAGTGGTCGGCAAGCCCGAGGGTTTGGAAACCACCAACTGATCTAAAAAGGGGTGGGCCGGGCTCATCCCTTTTTCATATTGCGCAGCATTTGCCCCATCATCTGCCCGAACTTGCCTGACCCGCGCTGATACAGCGCGCCATCGACCGACAGAACCGTGCCACTGATATAACTGGCCATATCCGAGCAAAGGAACAGGCAGGCATTGGCCACGTCCTGCGTAGTGCCCCAGCGCCCCAGCGGAACATCACGGCGCAGGGCCTCTTCAGCATCGGGGCTGGGGGCCAGACGTTTCGCGCCCTCCGTGCCTTCGATGAACCCCGGCACGACCGAGTTCACGCGGATGCCCTCGATCCCCCATTCCATCGACAACGTCCGGGTGATCTGATCCACGCCGGCCTTGGCGGCGCAGACATGGGCCTGCCCTTCGTAAGGCAGAAAGGATTGCGGGGCCGAGATGTTGATGATGCTCGCGCCGGGGCTTTTGAGGTAAGGGTAGGCCCCTTTCATCACGTGGACGGTGCCCATCAGGTCGATGTCGATCACCGTTTTGAACGCATTGACCGACATCTCGGACGTCAGTGCCGGAAAGTTACCTGCCGCGCCCGAGACCAGAACATCGAATTCGCCCAACCTGTCGTGAAACTGCTTCAGCCCGTCCGCCACCGCATCCGGGTCGCGAACATCAAAGGCCGCGCCGATGGCCTCAGCCGCACCGGCAGCTTTCAGAGCCGCGACAGTGTCATCGACCTTTTCTTGCGAGCGGCTGGCGACCGCCAGTTTCGCGCCTGCGGTTGCAAAAGCCTCGGCAATGCCGCGGTTGATACCGCTGGTGCCGCCAATGACAATGACGGTTTGTCCTGAAAAATCCATGTGGGCCTCCCTTTGGCGGGAGCCCTACTCTCCGTAGGGCACCCAGATGTTTTTTACTTCGGTTGCAGCCTGCAGGAAGCGGCGGGAATGGTCCATGCTCCAATCAAATGCCGTCGCGTTATTGACCCAGGTCCGCTTCAGGTTTCCGGCCGATACGACCTCGATCTCTTTCGACAGATCGGTGGACGAGAAGGACCAGACCGCATCCACGTTCAGATGCGACGCCAGAGGTTTGGCCAGTTCAGCATGGTTGCCGGTCAGGAGGTTAACCACGCCCGCAGGCACGTCCGATGTTTCCAGGATCTGGTAGAAATCCGTCGCTGCGAGCGGGTAGGGCTCGGATGCCACCAGAACCGCCCGGTTGCCCATCGCAATCGCCGGGGCCATGGCCGAGACCAGACCCAGCAGCGGCGCCTCATCCGCACAGAGCGCGCCGATCACGCCAACTGGTTCTTTCATTGCAAGCGCCACGCCCCGGATCGGAACGCCATGCACTTGACCGTCATATTTGTCGGCCCATGCAGCGGCGGTGAACAGGCGCTGGATCGACGTTTCGACCTCTTTCGCGCCGTCCTTCTTGCCGGTCATGGCGTCAATGCGTGCGGCGAATTCGTCCGCACGGGCCGAGAGGTTCTCGCCGATGTAATACAGGATCTGTGCCCGCAGATGGCCGGTGGTCTTGGACCAGCCCTTGGCCCCCGCCGCAGCCTCAACCGCGTTGCGGACGTCCTTGCGGTTGGCGAGCCCCACATGGCCCAGCAGGCCGGATTTGCCCCAGACGGGCTTGGAATAGCCACCATCGGGCCGCGCCTGCTTGCCGCCGACATACATCTTGGCGGTGCGGTCAATCGGATCGACCGGAGCACCTTCGCCCA
Organism: Ruegeria sp. AA6; assembly: GCF_056542865.1. Taxonomy (NCBI): domain Bacteria; kingdom Pseudomonadati; phylum Pseudomonadota; class Alphaproteobacteria; order Rhodobacterales; family Roseobacteraceae; genus Ruegeria; species Ruegeria sp. AA6. Next base: position 18,945 of record NZ_JBQGAN010000006.1, on the reverse strand, counting down.
TCACCGCTTCAACTTTCGCCAGCGGCTTAGCTTTACCTTTGGGCTTGGTATAGGCCGCCAGCCCCTCCCAACCGCCTTCGCGGCCAAAGCCGCTTTCACGCACCCCGCCGAAGCCGGCAGCGGCATCGAACAGGTTGGTCGCGTTCACCCAGACCACACCGGCAACCAGCTTGGGCGCGATGTCCAGCGCCAGATTCACGTTCTCGGTCCAAACCGTCGCGGCCAGCCCGTAACGGGTGTTGTTGGCCAGCTCAACCGCCTCAGCCGGTGTGCGGAAGGTCGAAGACACCAGAACCGGGCCAAAGATTTCCTCCTGCATCAGCGGATCGGAGGTTTCCAGCCCCGAGATCAGCGTTGGCGGGTAATAGCAGCCGTTCGCAGGCAGCTCACAGGCCGCCTGATGCACATGACCGACCGTGTTGCTTTCGACCAGTCCCTTGATGGTCTGCAATTGGACCGGGTCCACAACCGCACCCACGTCGACGCATTTGTCCAGCGGATCACCGACGCGCAGCTTGTCCATCCGCGCGCGCAGCTTGTCGTGAAAACGATCCGCTATGCCTTCCTGCACCAGCAGGCGCGAGCCCGCGCAGCAGACCTGACCCTGATTGAACCAGATCGCATCGACCAGCCCTTCGATCGCTGAATCAATATCGGCATCGTCAAAAACGATGTAGGCAGACTTACCACCCAACTCCAACGTCAACTCCTTGCCCGACCCTGCGGTTGCCTCACGGATACGGCGACCAACGACGGTCGATCCGGTAAAGGCGATCTTGTCGACGTCCGAGGACACGAGCATCTCACCCACGGCACCGTCGCCAGTGATGATATTGACCACGCCTTTGGGCAACCCGGCCTGCGAGCAGAAATCGGCAAACAGCAGCGCGGTCAGCGAAGTGTACTCGGCTGGTTTCAGAACCACCGTATTCCCCATCGCCAGCGCGGGCGCGATTTTCCACGCCAGCATCAGCAGTGGGAAGTTCCATGGGATAATCTGACCGCACACCCCCAAAGCCTGCGCGTCTGGCAACTCGCTCTCCATCAATTGCGCCATGCCTGCGTGGTAATAGAAATGCCGCTGCGCCAGAGGGATGTCGATGTCCCGCGATTCCCGGATCGGCTTGCCGTTATCCAGGCTCTCCAGCACCGCAAACAGGCGCGCATGTTTCTGCAGCAGGCGCGCAATGGCATAGAGGTGCCGCGCACGGCCTGCGCCGCCCAGCTTCTCCCATTTCGGTTGTGCCTTGCGGGCGGCGGCAACAGCGGCGTCCACATCGGTCTGTTTCGCTTGCGTCAGCTTTGCCAGAACCTCTCCGGTCGCGGGATTGCGGCTTTCGAACCCTTTTCCCGGTTTGGTAAATGCCCCGTCGATATAGTGACCGAACTTGTCGCCCTGATCGACCAGCCAAGCCAGCGCCTCAGCAGCACTTTCGGGGGCGGGGCCATAATCCATGGTCTCGAAGATTTCTTTGACTGTCATTGTTCTTTTCCTCAGCCCATGGAGTGACGGTAGCCAGCCGAGTAGAACCCGGTGACATAGTGTTCCAACTGCCGCTCAATATCGCCCAGCAGCGACGAGGCACCAAAGCGGAAGAGGTCCGGTTCCAGCCAGCGGTCACCCAGCTCGTCCTTGATCAGCGACAGGTAAACCAGCGCGTCCTTGGCTTTGGAAATACCGCCCGCAGGTTTGTACCCCACCCGATACCCGGTGCGGTCATAGTAGTCGCGGATTGCGCGGATCATCACCAGTGACACGGGCAGGGTGGCGTTTACGCTCTCTTTCCCGGTCGAGGTCTTGATGAAATCTGCGCCCGCCATCATGCAGACCAGCGAGGCGCGGGCGACGTTGCGCAACGACCCAAGTTCTCCGGTCGCCAAAATGGCTTTGACATGGGCATCGCCGCAAGCCACGCGAAAGGCTTTCATCTCATCGTACAATGCCTGCCAGTCGCCGGACAGAACGTGGCGGCGAGAGATCACGATGTCGATCTCTTCAGCCCCGGCCTTCACGCTTTCCTCGATTTCGGCCACGCGCAGGTGGAACGGCGACAGACCCGCCGGAAAACCGGTTGATACCGCTGCAACTGGGATGCCAGTGCCTTTCAGCGCCTCAACGGCGGTTTCGATCATGTCGTGATAGACACAGACCGCGCCGGTAGTGATCGGCGGCATGTCCATCGCCTGCAGAACCGACGCAGACACGGGTCGACGCGCCTTGGCGCACAAGCGGCGCACCCGCCCTACTGTGTCGTCCCCCGACAGGGTGGTCAGGTCGATCATCGTGACCGCCTTCAGTAGCCACGCGGCCTGATAGTCTTTCTTCACCGACCGCCGACCGGGCAGGGTCGCCGCGCGGCGCTCAATCGCCGAGGTGTTGGCCTGCACGGCCCGCACCCAGTCCAGATCAAGGTCCATACCGGGGTTTCTAGGCTCGGTCACTTGCGGCAGATGCGCGGTGCGCACGGGGCTGTCTGAGCTCTGCGTTTCCATAATCACATCCTTTGGGAGGTTTGCGTCAAATTCGCACGGGCGGCGCGTAATTGGAAGGCATAGCGCGGGGTAGAGGAGTTATTTTTTGACCAAATGGACAAAATAAGCGTTTTCTTGCGAATAATTCGCAAGAGCGTTGACTTAGTTGCGAATGGTTCGCATATTCATTCTCAACAGAGTTCCAAATCGGGGTCTAAGATGATTCGTCGCAGCTTTCTTGCAGCACTGGCTTTTGCCGCTGCTTTGCCATTGACGGCCTGGGCCGAGGCGCCGCTGAAAGTGGTCGCCACAACCGGTATGATCGCGGATGCTGCGCGGCAGGTTGGCGGCGATCAGGTTGAGGTTAAGGGCCTGATGGGCCCCGGCGTCGACCCGCACGCCTATCGCCAGACCCGCAGCGACATCGTTGCAATGACCCGCGCCGATCTGATCCTGTGGCATGGTCTGTATCTTGAGGCGCAGATGGAAGACTTCTTCCACGACCTCAGCCGTAAGCGCGCCGTCGTGGCCGTCGCCGAAGGGATCGACACGTCAAAACTGCGTGCCCATGACGATTATGCTGACAAATACGACCCGCATGTGTGGATGAGCCCTGCCTTGTGGCGCGATGTGGTGGTCGAAGTGCAAGAAGCGCTGACTGAGGCACGCCCCGAGGCAGCGGACATCTTTGCAGCAAACGCACAGGTGCATCTGGACGAGATTGACCAGTTGGAAGCCTATGCCGCTCAGGCTCTTGCATCTGTTCCCGAAAATAACCGTCTGCTCGTCACGGCGCACGATGCGTTTGGCTATTTCGGTGCCGAATACGGCTATGAAGTGATGGGCATTCAGGGCATCTCGACCCAGTCCGAAGCTGGTCTGAACCGGATAGGAGAGCTTGTGGATACGCTGGTCGACAAACAGCTGAAAGCGGTATTCGTGGAAAGCTCGGTCTCGGACCGGTCGATGCGCGCCCTGATCGAAGGGGCTGCGGCTAAAGGTCATGATGTGGGTGTCGGTGGCGAGCTGTATTCGGACGCAATGGGCGAACCGGGCACCTATGAGGGCACTTATATCGGCATGCTGGACCACAACATCACCGTCATTGCGGGCGCTCTGGGCGCAGATGTTCCTGATCGCGGCATGAACGGCCGATTGTCAGCGGGGTTTTGAGTGATGCTGGAACTGGCCGCTGATCAGGGTGTTTCGATAACCGAGCACAGCTTGGACGACAGCCCACTGGCCATTCGCGGGCTGACTGTTTCTTACGGTCAAAAACCGGCAGTGTTTTCGGTGGACATGACTGTTCAGCCCGGCGCCATGACAGCCATCATCGGCCCGAACGGGGCGGGCAAATCGACCCTGCTCAAGGCCGCTTTGGGGATTGTGTCGCCGCTGTCCGGGCAGGTGACTGTCTATGGCAAGCTGTTGGAGCAGCAACGCGCCCGGATCGCATATGTGCCGCAGCGCGCCAGTGTTGACTGGGATTTTCCGACCCGCGTGATTGATGTTGTTCTAATGGGCCTGTCGCGGCAGTTGGGCCTGCTGGGCCGCATCCGCGCCCGGCATATGGCGCAAGCAATGGATTGTTTGCACCGTGTCGGTATGCGCGATTTTGCGGATCGCCAGATCGGACAGCTTTCGGGCGGCCAGCAACAACGTGTCTTTTTGGCCCGCGCGCTGGCGCAGGAGGCGGATCTGTATCTGCTGGACGAACCTTTTGCAGGCGTCGACGCAGCCACGGAAAAGGCCATTATCGCGGTGCTGAAATCACTGAAAGAGGCCGGCAAGACCGTTGTTGTGGTGCATCACGATCTGGCCACCGTCACCGACTATTTCGACCATGTCTTCCTGATCAACACCCGCAAGGTGGCCGAAGGTCCGGTGACCGAAGCATTCACAGCCGAAACCCTGCAATCGGCTTACGGAGGTCGTCTGGCCACCGCTCAGATCGACCAGATTTCGCGCGCGCTGGGGTAATTCATGCTTTGGGACGCTCTGACCCTGCAGCTTGGTTATAACGCCACGCTGGTTGCGATTGGTGCGACCTTGTTGGGCGTATCCGCCGGGGTTACCGGCACTTTCCTGTTTCTGCGCAAACGCGCGCTGGTCAGCGATGCGATCAGCCATGCGACGCTGCCGGGCGTTTGCCTCGCCTTCATGCTGCTGGTCGCCTTGGGCGGGGACGGGCGCAACCTGATCGGCCTTTTGGCCGGATCGGCGATCTCGGCCTGGATCGGGTTGCTGTGCATGAACTGGCTTACACGCCACACGCGTTTGGCCGAAGATGCGGCGATCGGAGCGGTTCTGTCCGTGTTTTTCGGCTTTGGCATCGTGCTGCTGACCATCATTCAAACCATGGGCGTTGGCCGTCAGGCTGGGCTAGAGGGGTTCCTGCTGGGTTCGACCGCCGGAATGCTCTGGGCCGATGCGTTGATCATCGCGGTCGGAGGGGCGGCGACATTGCTGATGGTGATGATCATCCGCCGTCCGATGACCATGGTGGCTTTTGACCCGGAATATGCGGCGGCGCGGGGGTTGCCGGTGCATCGCATCGACCTTGCGATGATGGGGCTGGTAATGGCCGTCACTGTGGTTGGCCTGAAGATCGTCGGGCTGATCCTGATCGTGGCGTTGCTGATCATTCCTGCGGTGACTGCGCGATTCTGGACTGAACGTTCGGACAGAGTGGTACTGCTGGCCGGTGTGGCGGGTGGTCTGGCCGGGTATCTGGGCGCAGCGCTGTCGGCTTCGGCCCCCAATTTGCCCACCGGTCCGATCATCGTTTTGGTCAGCTTTGGGTTCTTCGCCCTGTCCCTTCTGTTTGCACCGGTCCGAGGTGTTTTGGCAGCGGTTTTGAAACATCAGAAGTTTCAGCGACGCGTGCACGTCCGGCAGGGTCTGTTGGCGTTGGCGCAGGACCAGAAGATCTATGAACCGCTGACTCTGCGCCTGTTGAAACGTGCCGGGCTGGCCCGGGCTGACGGCGTTGCCACCGAGGCCGGTAAGGCCCGCGCCGCCAAAGCGCTGCGCGATGAAAAACGGTGGGAAATCGTTCGCGCCGATCAAGCGCATGAGGCAACGGCGGCGCTCTATGACGGGTTGCGCGACATCGAAACCGTTCTGACCCGCGACCAGATTGCCGAGATCGACCGCCGGATCGGCGGCCCGCAGGGGGTGCCCTCATGAGCGGCGAAGAATTCGTCTCCCTGTCGCTGACGCCCTTGTTGATCGGGACCTTTGCGGCCATTGCCTGCGCGTTGCCGGGGAACTTTCTGGTTCTGCGCAAACAGGCTCTGATTGGGGATGCAATCAGCCATGTGGTGCTGCCGGGCATCGTGGTGGCCTTTATCCTGACCGGAGCGATCTCGACTTGGCCGATGATGCTGGGCGCGGCGGGGGCGTCGATTGTGGCCGTGGTGATGATCGAGGCGATCCGGCGATTGGGTCAGATCGAACCCGGCGCTGCGATGGGGGTCGTGTTTACAACGATGTTCGCAGGCGGGGTGCTGTTGTTGGAGCAGACCGATACTTCGACCGTGCATCTGGACGTGGAACATGCGCTTTACGGCAATCTGGAAAGCCTGATATGGCTGGATGCTGTGGGGTGGTCGTCGCTGCTGGACCTGACGGCATTGGCCGGGCTGCCGCCGGAATTGCCGCGCATCGCGCTGACGCTGCTGGGCGTGGTCCTGTTCATCTGGCTGTTCTGGCGTCCGCTGAAAATCTCGACCTTTGACGAAGGGTTCGCCCGCACCATCGGCATCCGCACCGGCGCGTTGGGCATGGCTTTGGTGATCGTTGCCGCGATTGCCGCCGTGGCCGCCTTTGATGCGGTTGGGTCGATCATCGTGATCGCCATGTTCATTTGCCCTCCGGCGGCGGCGCGTATGATGACTAACCGGTTGGAAACCCAGATTATCTGGAGTGTCATTTTTGCCATCCTGTCGGCGATCTTTGGGTATGTTCTGGCGGGTTACGGGCCGCTTTGGTTGGGGGGTTCGGACGCTGTCAGTGCGGCAGGGATGATTGCGACTATGTCCGGCCTAATCCTTGCGGCCACCGCGATTTGGGGGCCGTGCCGCACCCGTGCCGGAGCACCCAGCACTGCTTGACACGGCGTGATCCCGCTGTACTGGCACATGACCTGTCGGCTGAAAATCGCCCAGATTCCAAACCCTGACAGAGTTAATGATTGTCATACCAATTTTCGTGCTAGGTCCCCCGCTATTAAATTCTGAATGACCACCACTCACATCGGATCGTTCGGACAATCGCGATCAGGTTCGCCGTACGCAAGTTGCGGCACTGCGCGATTGTTCGAACGCCCCCTCCCGAAAAATAGAGCAGCCTAACCAGTGGCAGAATCGTGCTCGTCTGTGCTAGGTCTGGTGGTATGGCACAGGCAAACCCCAATATCAGCGAAAACCGCCCCGTTATTCGGCAGCTCGACGATGCCGCTATCAACCGTATTGCAGCGGGTGAGGTGGTGGAACGCCCAGCCTCGGCGGTCAAGGAGCTAGTCGAGAATGCAATCGACGCCGGGGCGACCCGGATTGCCGTTGATATAGCTGATGGGGGCAAAACCTTGATTCGCGTCACCGATGACGGTTGCGGGATTTCGGCTGCGGATTTGCCGTTGGCGCTGTCGCGTCATGCAACGTCCAAGATCGACGGCTCGGACCTGCTGAACATTCACACCTTTGGCTTCCGGGGTGAGGCGTTGCCCTCGTTGGGCGCGGTCGGTCGGTTGACCATTACAAGCCGGGTGCCAGGGGGAGAGGCGGCGCAAATTCATGTGTCAGGTGGAAAGATGGAGGCGGTAAAACCCGCAGCCCTGCGCGCCGGGACGGTGGTCGAGCTGCGTGATTTGTTTTTTGCCACACCGGCTCGGCTGAAATTCATGCGCACTGACCGGGCTGAGGCGCAGGCGATTGGTGACACGGTCAAACGTCTGGCGATGGCGGAACCTGCGATCACTTTCACACTGCGCGATGTTTCGGGCGGGGGCGAAGGGCGTGTGACCTTTCGCGCCGACCGCGAAAACGGTGATCTGTTCGACGCGCTGCATGCCCGTTTGGCGCGCGTGATCGGACGCGAGTTTGCCGAGAATGCCCTGCAGATTGACGCCACGCGTGAAGGCATCCGGCTGTATGGCTATGCCGCATTACCAACCTATTCGCGCGGCGCGGCAGTGGCACAGTACTTGTTCGTCAATGGCCGGCCTGTGCGCGACAAGATGCTGACCGGAGCGTTGCGAGCGGCCTATTTCGATTTCCTCAGCCGCGACCGCCACCCCGCGGCGGCGCTGTTCATTGATTGCGTCCCGACCTTGGTGGATGTGAACGTCCACCCCGCGAAATCCGAGGTTCGATTCCGCGATCCCGGCGTGGCGCGCGGGCTGATCGTTTCGGCCTTACGGCACGCACTGGCTGAAGCGGGGCACCGGGCGTCTTCGACCGTCGCCAATGCGACTTTGGGCGCGATGCGGCCCGAACCGACACTGCCCGCTCAGCCCGCGCCCGCGCGGGTGTATCAGATGGACCGGCCGTCTCCGGCGGCGCGTCAGGCGGCCTACAGGGCGCAAGCGCCAGGCTTTGCGGAACTCTCGCAGGATTACAGCGGCAGTATTGTGGAGCCGACGCCCGTAGCACCCGTTGCCGAGGAACCGCCCGTCGCCGACCTGCCTTTGGGTGCTGCGCGTGGGCAGGTGCATGAGAATTACATCATCGCCCAGACGGCCGATGGCATGGTGATCGTGGATCAGCACGCCGCCCATGAACGTCTGGTATATGAGAAGCTCAAAACCCAGATGGCCGAGAACGGTGTCGCCGCGCAGGCGCTGCTGATCCCCGAGATTGTGGAGCTTTCCGAAGGCGATTGCGCGCGACTGATGGCCGTGGCCAATGACCTGTCCCGCCTCGGCCTGACTTTGGAGCCCTTTGGTGGCGGGGCCATCGCCGTACGCGAAACTCCGGCTATTCTGGGTGAGGCCGACGCCCGCGCGATGATCCTCGATATCCTCGACGAACTGGCCGATCAGGGCGAAAGTCAGACGGTACAGGCGCGGATCGAAGCGATCCTCAGCCGTGTTGCCTGCCATGGCTCGGTCCGGTCGGGTCGTCGGATGCGCGCCGAAGAAATGAACGCCCTGCTGCGCGAGATGGAGGCCACGCCCCATTCCGGCCAGTGCAACCACGGGCGGCCAACTTACGTGGAATTGAAGCTGAGCGATATTGAACGCCTGTTCGGGCGCAGTTGATCCCGCGACCCGCGCGGGCTATGAAGAATAAAACAAGAACATCCGAGGCGACATGATCGAGATTGCTGGCACCCAAGTTGCATTGAACGACCCCATGATCCTGATTGCGGGCGGCGTCGTGGCGTTGATCCTGCTGCTGTTGTTTGTGTCCATGCGGGCGGCGCAGCGCTCGGCCCGGATGGCGGAACCTCTGGCCCGGCAGATGGCGCACCTGGGTCAGCATGTGCAACAGCTGGGGCAAGGGCAGGAACAACTGCGCGGCGGGTTGCAGCATGTCTCGGATACGCAGGCCAATGCGCAGGTGCAGGTGATCCAGACGGTCGAATCGCGCTTGTCCTCGGTGCAGCAGCAGATGAATGACCGGCTGGCGGACAACGCGATGAAATCGGCGCGGGCGCTGGCCGAGATGCAGGAGCGGATGAAGGAATCGCTGCATGGCTCGTCGAAACAGACTGCGACCTCGCTGACTCAATTGCAGGAACGTCTGGCCGCCATCGACAAGGCGCAGGACAATATCACCAAACTGTCGGGCGACGTGCTGAGCTTGCAGGATATCCTGTCTAACAAACAAACTCGTGGGGCGTTTGGAGAGATCCAGCTGAACGATATCGTCTCGAAGGCGCTGCCCTCGGACAGTTTCCAATTGCAGGCCACCCTGTCAAACGGACGGCGGGCGGATTGTCTGATCCATTTGCCGAACCCGCCGGGTCCAATTGTGATCGACAGTAAATTCCCGCTGGAGGCTTATGAGGCGCTGATCGGTTCCACCAATGACATGGAATTGAAGGCAGCAGTGCAGATGTTCCGCAGCACCGTCCGCAAGCATATCAACGATATTGCCGAGAAATATATTCTGGACGGTGAAACCGCTGACGGGGCACTGATGTTCCTGCCGTCCGAGGCTGTCTATGCCGAGCTGCACGCCAAGTTCCCTGAACTGGTGCAGGAGAGCTTCAGCAAACGCGTCTGGATCGTGTCGCCGACCACCTGTATGGCAACGCTGAACACGATGCGCGCGATCCTGAAAGACGCGCGGATGCGGGAACAGGCAGGGGCCATTCGCAAGGAATTGGGGGCGCTGCACAAGGATGTCGAACGTCTGGGCGACCGCGTGTCCAATTTGGACCGCCATTTCGGACAAGCGGCCAAGGATATTTCCGAGATCAAGATCAGCGCTGAAAAAGCCGGGCGTCGGGCGCAGCGGCTGGACAACTTCGATTTTGAGGAACTCGCGCCAGACGAACACCCCAACGTGGTACCGCTGGGAAAATCCGAAGCCTGAATCCTACTGGATCGACAGGTCCAGGTTGTAACCTACCGTCTTGCCGGTATCGCGGTCATTGCCCATCAGGTAGACGCGGATCGTATAATCTCCATTCTCCGGCAGCTCGATCCGGGCGGTGTTGCCGTTGATCGATCCGATATAGATCGCCTCACCATCGCTGCCCGGCGGCAGGATGTTGAAATAGATCACGCCATTACCATTGGTGTCACTGACCTGAAGCTCGGCGAACATTTCCTGACCGGCATTCGCGCCGAGACTGTAGTCAAAGTACTCGTCGCCGGTGATGGTCCCGCTGACCATTGTTCCAAAATTCCCGGGCTCGAATTTCACTTCTGCCGCAGGCTGCGCCCACGCAGCGCAAGCAATGCCAGCAAAGAAGACACCCAAAACCAAACGCTTTTTCATGATCACCTCCCAAACCAAATGCGGGGTCAATGTACCACGAATCGCTCAGATGCTTCAGATGCGCAGGAATGGCTGGAACAGACGTGGCATCAGTTTGTTGAACTTCAACGGCGCGTCAGTCACGGCAAGACAGATGCAGTCTTCCGATATATCGGCCGTCGGTGTGTGATGCAGGTCTTCATCCGCGATCTCGACATCGCCGCGGGCAAAGTGGTCTACTTCGTCCGAGAAAGCGCCCTGCAAGACCATCGTCAATTCGATGCCGTTGTGGCTGTGATCCGGCACCGCAGCACCGGCGGGTATGAACAACAGGCGCGCGGTTGCTTCGCGTGTGGTCGGCAGGATCGCCTGTTTCACGCCCATGCCGATGGGGCGCCATTTTATGTCATTCACATCTCCGCCCACATAATCCTGCAAAGGCGCGGGCAGAACCGAACATCCCGGACGCGCTGGCTTGGCAACCGGTGCGCCTTGCGCAATCAAAGCCATCGTTGCGGCCAGCGACCCATCGCTCATCTGCGTTGAAGTATCCTGATCCTGCAACACGCAGCCACCCACTGCATCAAAGCTCTCAGCGCGGGCGCGGCAGTGGTCACACAGGGACAGATGCGTAGCGACCATCAGGTCGAAGGCTTCGGGCAGAGTACCTGCGGCATAGGCCATCAGCAGGTCGTCTGTCAGGTGATGTTTGATCTTGTTGCTCATTGTTGCCATCTCAGTTCATCGCGTGGCGCAAGCGGTCCAGCGCCAGCCTAATTCGTGATTTGATCGTGCCCAGCGGCAGACCAGTTTGCGATGCAATCTCGCGGTGACTCAGGTCGCCGAAATAGGCCTTTTCGATCAATTCTCTCTGCGCCTCCGGCAACGCTGCCATAGCGTCACGCAGCTGCGCGGTTTCCTGTTGCAGCACCAATACGTCGTCCTGATCAGGTTCCGCCTCTGGGCCCCATCCAAGATCTTCGGGCTCGGGCCGGCGCTGTTTGCGCAGGACGTCGATGCGCTTGTTCCGTGCGATCGTGAACACCCAGGTGGCCACGGTCGCGCGGGTGGGATCGAACAAGTGCGCTTTGTGCCACAAGGTCGCCATGACCTCTTGCGTGCATTCTTCGGCCAATGCGGCGTCAGACCCCGACTTGATCAGGAACGCCTTGATCCGAGGCGCGAAGTGCTGAAACAGCTCAGCAAAGGCCGCCTGATCCTGCGCGTCCCGAATGCGTCTGACGTGGCTCACCCACTCAGTTCTGGTATCACAACTGCCATCCGCTTTGTTCACCGGCTTGCCCCTGATGCGTTTCTTCGCGCGCCAAGGTTTGAGTGTTGGCCCGTCGGCCGCCGGTTCATCCAAGGTCACGGTTTCGATCTCGGTAAACATAACCACATTACGCGGGCTGGCCCAAGTTGGATCACTTTGTGGACTGTTTTTGATCCGCGCTGCGCTAATTTTCGTAGTATCTTGCGTAAACAAATGAGGAAAAGAATGCCGTTTGAACGGTTTACAGGCAGCGTGAGGATCGCCGATTGAGCAAGCTTGACCATATCGCGGGTCATACGTTTCACGGACGCAAAGGCGCGATCCAGAACGCCTTTCGTTATTCCGTGGACTATATTCTGCTGGACCCTGAAAGCCAGCCTGACACTCCGCTGCTGTTTTCCATAAACCGCGCCAATATCACCAACTGGCGGGACCGCGACCACGGAGGTGAACCCGGGCGGGGCCAAGGCGCAGCCTGGCTGCGCGATCAGTTCGACCAGATGGGGGTAACCCAGCCAGACCATGTCACGCTGCTGACCCAACCGCGCGTACTGGGTCATGTATTCAATCCGGTCAGCTTCTGGTTCTGTTTCGACGCCGAGGAACAGCTTTATGCGGTGGTCGCAGAGGTGACGAACACCTACGGCACACGCCACAGCTATCTGTGCCACAATCCCAATTTCGCACCGATTCAGCCCTCAGACCGGATCGTAGCCGATAAACTGATGCACGTGTCGCCGTTTCAGAAAATCGAAGGCTCATACACATTCCGGTTCGATTACCGTCGCGATCGCGTCGGCGTCTGGATCGACTATGGGCGTGAGAACGGCGGGCTGATCGCGACTCTGACCGGCCCTCGGGCACCTCTGACCAATCGCGCGATTCTGTGGTCGCTGTTACGCCGCCCCTTTGGTGCGCGTCGCGCGTTTGTCCTGATCCTGTGGCAGGCATTGAAGCTGTGGGTGAAAAAGGCCCGGTTCCGACCGTTTCGCACTGCCCCTGTTCCCGATCATCCGGTTTCGCGCATTCGCGAGCCATAAGGCCGCTTAGTTTGCGTAAGATCAAAGACTCAGGCCCCGTGGGATGGTTGTGCTAGGATGAAACCGCGAACACGAGGAGTTGGGTCATGTTGGAAATCTCGGCAAGAAAAATCGCTCAGGTCGCCATGATGGGGCGGGAACTGAACCGGGCCGAGGGCGAGTTGCGCGCCTTTATCGACCGGATGGGCGAGGATGAGCAGGCCGAGCTTGTTGCCGTGATGTGGATCGGGCGCGAAAGCTTTTTCGCCGAAGATCTGGCCGAGGCAATCGCAACCGCAAAATCCGAAGCCTCAACCCCTTGCGCCGACTATCTGATCGGCACTCCGCACCTGTCGGATCACCTTGAGAACGGTCTCGATGCGCTGGGGATTTCGGCAGAGGATGTCGAGAACGATCTGATGTAGGTGCTATGCCTATTTAAACACATCAGCAGGTTTGTTTCGGTAAGGCCATATGAGATTTTGGCTGAACGACGCCTGAAAACGGCCAGAGGCGCGTGGAAAAGAAGTCTTCGCCGCCTTCGATGCATTTTGGATTGGGTCGCCCTTTAGTCGGCAACCCGATCTGCGACCCATCAGAACAAGATTCGATTCAAATTGGCGCATTTCTATCTGAACGATCCCGACAGCTCGGCGTAGCCCGACACATTAACCAGTCTTAATCCAACTCTCCGGTATCGTTAATCCCGAGTTCTTTTCTCTGTTTCAACGCAATTCAGAGTGAAAGGAGAAAGTCATGGGATACGCACAAACAGTTACCCCTCAGAAGGGGCTCTTCTTCGGTATGTTCTCGAATTACGCCGAAGCACGGGTCGAACATTTCCGCCGTGGAATCTTGGCCAATACCGTTCGCGAGCTTGAAAACCTGAGCGACAAGCAGTTGGCGGACATCGGTGTGCCGCGCGACGAGATCAAAGAACGCGCCTATCAGAGCGTCTATCACAAGCAGCCCTACAAGCGTCAGGTTCACTGATCGCCGCCACAGGTGCGGCACAAAAACGGAGGAGAAAATGTTGGACTCAAACCCACCTCAGAAAACGTCGGTCGATGCCAGTGCGGTTCTGTTGTTCGATCGGGCGATGCGGTTGCATGCAATCAGATCGAACATTGTTCGTGCGGCGCAGGAATTGAATCGTTTGTCTGACCAAGAACTTGCGGACCTTGGCATCAACCGCAGCGATATCGACCAAACGATCGAGCGCTACATTTGAAAGACGAAGATGCACAAGCAAGACGACCTTAGACACCGCTAAAGCCATTCCGATCACCCGGAATGGCTTTTTCTTTTTTAGGCAGTGTGGTCGACCACCTGAAGATGCTGGGCCAGCGTATCGATTTCGGCCATCCAGCCCTGTACCAGTTTGGGGTCACTGGGGGCGGCGTGAACGCCAGCCGGGATGGCGCGGTTCAGAACCGCCTCGACCGCCAGCGACACCGGGATTGAGACCAGCCGCGCCATGGCCGTGCCGCGCGCATCACCCCAGGCGTCCATCACGTAGGTCTTGTGCCAGACCTCGGTGCCGTCTTTCTCGGCTTTCAGGCCCACGCACAGGACCACACGGTCCGGCTCGCCCTCGTCATAGGCATTTTCCTCCCAGAACTGGTCCGACATCTCTTTCAGGCGCGCGTCCCCCTCGGGGCCGGACAGCGTTTCGATCTCGGCAAACACATCCGACCACGCATCAGCCCAGCCGTTCAGGCGCAGAGTGCCGCGGACGAATTCCTTGACCGGCCAGTGCTTTTCAAAGTGGTACTGTTTCATGAACGGGATCGAGTCGCGGTTCGGGTAGACCTCGAAGCTCTCCGGCGTGGGCAGTGGCGCGATGTAGCTGCTGATCGCGTCCCACGGGCGGGCGACGTCCAGCGGAGCGTAGTCGCGGATCGACTTGGACGGCGAGCGCAGCGCCTTGAGGACACCCAGCGGCGACCAGCTGAACTTGTAGCGGAACGGGTTCGGGTTCTTCGGGATACCACCGCAATACGAGATGAAGCTCAGGTGGTTTTCCGGGTCGAACGCGTCCGAGGCGCGATAGTCGTCGACAAGCGCATGCGCCATCAGGTGGTCAATGCCCGGGTCCAGACCCACCTCGTTGACCAGCGCCACACCGGCTTCGCGTGCTTTATCGTCCAGCACGCGCATTTCGGGCGCGAAATATGACGACGAAACGAAGTTTGCCTCTTTCGAGATCGCAAGTTCTGCCAGCGGCACGTGCCAGTCGCCCGGCAGCATCGAAACGATCACGTCGCCCTTTTCCAGCACCGCGCCCAAAGCGTCGATGTCAAAGGCGCGGATGTCGTCGGTCAGGTCTCCGACCTCGGCCTTGGCCTTTTCGACGGTCCGGTTCCAGATGGTGACTTTGTGCCCGCCTTCGATCAGACGGCGCAGGCCGGGGATGGCCGACAGGCCAGTGCCACACCAGTGAATCGTCATGGTTCAGAGTCCTTCGATATGTGTTTTGTAGGTTGCTTCTGCCCGACCCCAGACACTGCTGTCCAGATTGGTCAGGGTCAGAAGCGAGGGCAACAGTTGCGCGGCGTAGTCTTCCGAGCTTTCGACCGGCAGCATCGACGGCAAGTTGTCGATGGCCATCACGTCCATCACTGGGTCAGCGGCAACGCGTAGGGCCGGGGCCTCCCAAGTGGTGGCGCGGTCATAGATCGGCACCGGGTTGTAGTCACTGTCCGGGTCGCAGGCCACATCGCCGATGGCGGTCAGGTTGCGGGGTGCGGTCAGCGCGTCTTGTGGAACAAAGACCGGCGTGCCGGGGCGTGCGAAGATGCAGTTCAGGAACAGGTCGTGGTCCAGAATTTCCGGGAACGGCCCGCCGCTGGCGGTTTCCGCCATGTCCCATTTGGTGACGCTGACACCCATCGCTCCGCAGAGGTCAGCGGCCCCGGTGCCGACGCGGCCCAAAGCGCCGATGACGATGGCGCGGGGGCGCTCGGTGCCGGTTTCATCCAGTTCAGTCAGCAACTCGGCATTCAGCGCGTCTTTGCTGCGATATACACCCACCGGCGGGCATTCCTGACCACGTTGCTGCGCCGCCCATGTCTTTAGCGTGACCGCGGCGCCTGCATAGCCAGCCCAATAGCCAAAGGCCGCAACCCGGCGGCCATTTTCGTCCACCAGATATTCCAAATCATACAGCGTTCCGCCGCCTGCCTTGAACCGCTCCAATAGCGCTTTACCCGAATGCTGGCCCTTATAGGCGTGACCAAACATGATGTGGCGGTGGGGCAGGGGTGTGCCATCCTCGGGCAGTTCTTTCAGGCCAAAGATGATCGCGTCCAGCGGGGCTTCGGGCCATGAATTCTCGGGCGCGATCTCACACCCGGCGTCCTTATAGCCGTCAATCGGAATGGCACGGACGGAACTCTCTTCTACCGTCACGCGGATACCTGCCGCGATCAAGGCGGCAGCACCTTCCGGGGTCAGTCCGACCCGTTCCTCATTCGGGCGCTGTTCTGCCCGGACCCAGAGATGTGTCATGTGTTTTCCTTTAGTCAGAGCATGCCAGCGGCCTGAACCGCCTGAACCGAGGTGCGCGCCTCCATCGCCGTTCGGAAGGCAAGAATCTTGGGAAAGGCCGTAACGTCAACGCCGTCTCCCTCCAGCCAGCTACAGACGACGTACAGATAGGCATCAGCCAGCGAGAGTGCCTCACCCAGCACAAACGGCCCTCGCAACCCGTTCGAACTGATGTATTCGCAGGACGCCGTCATCGTCTGCGCGACTTTGTCTTTCATGTCCTTCCAGCTGGATTTCTTGTCGGCCCAGCGATGCCCGCGCTGTTTGTGCGCGTGGTTCACATGCATGGTCGAGGCAAGGTAGAACATCACCTCACGCATCCGGGCGGCCATGATCGGATCTTCAGGCACAAGCTTGGCCTCTGGCGCTTTGGCGGCGATATATTCCAGCAGCGCCCCGGTCTCGGTCAGGATGCCGCCATCCACCACCAACGCCGGAACGCGACCATTGGGGTTGATTTGCTTGTAGGCGGGTTTGGTCTGCTCTCCGCCTGCAAAGTCCAGTTTGATTGCCTCGTATTCCAGCCCCGCCTCTTCCAGGGCAACCGCAACAGCAACCGAGATGGTGCGTGGAGCATAGTAAAGCTGCATGGGACCTCCGAAGGGTTACAAATGGGTTTGCGCGAACTGCCGATCAGGCGCTTCCAGATGCGGGACGGCGTTGAACAAAACCGGACTCAGCTGTGCGCCAATCGGGTGTAACCGATGCAGCGAGGTATTCATGATGGCCAAAGCCACTCGAGCCATCGCCGGGACACCCAGACCCATCGCCTGCCGTACCACCATCGAGATTAGCCCGCCCGAGGTCACAACAATGGCCGGGCCACCCTCGGTTCCAATCTCGCGCAGGGCGTCCGATACGCGGGCTTCGAAAGCCTCGAAACTTTCGGGCGTATTCGCGATTTCCCCCTTGGCCCAAGCGGCGAAAGTGCGGGGCAGGTGCTCCACGAACTCTTCCCGATCTGTGGGGACCGTCACACCGTGCTGTTGCTCGTACAACTGTGCGATGTTGAAATACTCGATCTCATTCAGGCGCGGGTCCTGAATCGGGTCAGGCAATCCCATGCTGGCGGCGGTTTCCACATGCCGCTGCAACGTGCCGCAATAGACCCGCGGGTAATGCGCGTGTGTCTCTTGCAGATGCGCCCCAAGCCAACGCGCCTGCTGGTGGCCCAGCTCGCTGAGCTTGTCGTAGCTTTCTTCGTCACGCGCTGCGGTGTTGGCCTGTCCGTGACGAACGAGTGTAATATGTGACATTGCGGTCCCTCTTGGGCGAAGTCTTAGGGCAGGATTCGCGCAGGGACCAGAGGCGTTTGGGGGGCGGAGGCCAAAAAATCGCGCCGCCACAAGAGCTTTAATTCGCGTCAAATTGATTTTGGGTTTCTCGTTTTCAAATGTTGCCTAATGGGGAAAAGTTTCCTATAGGATACAAAATTACGGCATGCGGCCGCATACGCTCTGCATCGAATGCCAAGCATATCCTGTTGACTTGCAATAGAGTCCCGGGAACCTTGGTGACAACTGACTGTCGGCCAGAGCTGCCACGGCACCCCGCGCGGCGATTTTTGAGAACGGTATTTGAGAGGCCCTAGTTATGACCGAACCGAAGCGCACACCTCTTTACGATTTGCACGTTGAGTTGGGTGGTAAGATGGTTGATTTTGCTGGGTGGGAGATGCCTGTTCAGTATCCTTTGGGGATTATGGGAGAGCATAAGCAGTGCCGTGAGAAGGCGGCGGTGTTTGATGTGTCTCATATGGGTCAAGTGATCCTGCGGGGCGAACATGTGGGTGAGAAGCTGGAAGCTTTGTGCCCGCAGGCCTATGCGACGCTGAAGGAAGGCAAGGCGCGGTACGGGTTCTTTACCAACCCGGAAGGCGGGATCATGGATGACCTGATCGTGTCGAATGCGGGGGATCATTACTTTGTGGTGGTGAACGCAGCGCTGCGGCATCAGGACATTCCGCATATGAAAGCCAATCTGGACGGCGTCGAAGTGACCGAGATCTTCGACCGGGCGCTGGTCGCCGTGCAAGGCCCCAAGGCCGAGGACGTGGTGGGCGCGCTTTGCCCTGCGGCCCGCGATCTGAAGTTCATGGAAACCACCGTGGCCGACATCAACGGCGTCGAATGCCGCATCTCGCGGCTGGGCTATACCGGCGAGGATGGGTATGAGATCTCGATCCCCGAGGACAAGGCCATTGAGATCACGCGCGCCTTTCTGGCCCATGACGATTGCGAACCGGCGGGTTTGGGCGCGCGCGACAGCCTGCGGCTGGAGGCGGGGCTGTGCCTTTATGGCAACGACATCGATCAGAGCACCTCACCCATCGAGGCCAGCCTAGGCTGGGCCATTCAAAAACGCCGCAAGGAAGAGGGCGGCTTTCCGGGCGCGGATCGTGTCCAGCGCGAACTGGCCGAAGGTGCCGCCCGCAAGTTGGTGGGCATCAAGCCCGAAGGCCGCGCACCGGCGCGTCAGGGTGTGGAAGTGCAATGCCTCGAGGGCAACACGATTGGTCAGATCACCTCGGGCAGCTTTGGCCCCACGGTCGGCGGCCCGGTTGCGATGGGTTACGTCAGCAAAGGCCATGGTGAGCCGGGCGAAAAGGTGAACCTGATCATCCGGGGCAAGGCGCAACCGGCGCAGATCGTGGCGCTGCCCTTCGTCACACAGAATTACAAGCGTTGAAGTCAGGAGAGAG